>JAJRSX010000048.1 GCA_024278555.1 bacterium
GGCCCACCCCGTGGACCTCTTCTACTTCGGCACCCTCGCCTGCCGTGCACCCACGAGCCGGGCGGCGATCCTCGCCGGGGCCGCGGCCACCCCGGGGCGGCGATTTCTCGACGTCAACCTTCGCCCCGACTGTTGGGAGATCGACCAGGTGCGCGCCTGCCTGCACCACGCCACGGTGGTCAAACTCAATGACGAGGAGATCGCCACCCTGGCGCCGCTGCTCGGCCTGCCGGACGGTGAGGCGGCGGCGGTGGAGGCGCTGCGCGACCGCTTCGCCCTGGAGGCGGTGATCCTCACGCGCGGCGGCCAGGGCGCCGCCTGGTACGGCGCCGACGGCTGGCACCGGTGTGCCACCCCGGCGGTGGAGGTGGTCGACACGGTGGGCGCCGGCGACGCCTTCGCCGCGGTGAGCGCCCTCGGCCTGCTCCGGGGCTGGCCCCCCGACCTCTGCCTGGGGCGCGCCGCCGAGCTTGCCGCCGCGGTCTGCACCCAACGCGGCGCCTGCCCGGAAGCGGCGGAGTTCTACACACCGTTTTGCGAGGCGTGGGGGGTGGGGGGATCGCTCCGCTCGCCGGAAAATAGGGATGTGGGGAAATAGGGGTGTAGAGGAGGTCGGCCCTCCGGTCCGGATGAGATGACCATGGTAGGCACTTAAAAAAAGTTCCGCCGGCCGAAGGCCGCCCCCACCCTATCTCCCTACATCCCTATCTCCCTATCCCATGGCCATGTCCCGCGAGACCAACCTCTACATCCTCCTCCTCTCCCTCCACGGGCTGATCCGCGGACGGGAGCCGGAGCTCGGCCGCGACGCGGACACCGGCGGCCAGATCACCTACGTGCTCGACCTTGCCCTCGCCCTCGCCCGCCACCCGCGCGTCGCGCGGGTCGACCTGGTGACCCGGCAGATCTTCGACCCGGCGGTGGGGCCCGACTACGCCGAGGAGGTTGAGGCGCTCGGGGTGGAGGGGGCGCGGATCGTGCGCATCCCCTTTGGCCCGCGCCGCTACCTGCGCAAGGAGCTCCTCTGGCCCCACCTCGACCAGCTCACCGACCGCCTGGTGGGCTACCTGCGGCGTCAGGGCCACATGCCCCACGTCGTCCACTCCCACTACGCCGACGCCGGCTATGTCGGGCGCGAGCTCTCCAGATTCCTCGGCACCCCCCTGGTCCACACCGGCCACTCCCTCGGCCGCGCCAAGCGCCAGCGGCTGCTGGACTCGGGGATGAGCCGCGAGCGGATCCAGCGCCTCTACCGCATCGACCGGCGGATCGAGGCGGAGGAGCGGGTCCTGGAGCACGCCTCATTCGTGGTCTGCTCCACCCGCCAGGAGGCGGAGATCCAGTGGGGTGCCTACGAGAACGCCTACCACACCCGCCTGGTGGTCGACCCGCCGGGGGTGGACCTCTCCCGCTTCTCGCCGCCCCGCCGCGGTGCTCCACGGCCGCCAATCCAGGGGGAGCTCGACCGCTTCTTCCGCTCCCCCCACCGCCCCCTCATCCTGGCGCTGGCCCGCCCCGACCCACGCAAGAACCTGCGCCGCCTGATCGAGGCGTACGGCACCTCGCCGCTCCTGCGCGAGCACGCCAACCTGGCGGTGGTGGCCGGCAACCGCGACGACCTCACCGAGGCGGAGGAGGAGCTGCGGCAGGAGGTCACCGCACTGCTCGTCGAGATCGACCGCCACGACCTCTACGGCGAGGTGGCGATCCCCAAGCACCACACCCCGGCGGACGTCCCCGACCTCTACCGCCTCGCCGCCAAGCGGCACGGCTGCTTCGTCAACCCGGCCCTCACCGAGCCCTTCGGCCTCACCCTCCTGGAGGCGGCGGCGAGCGGCCTCCCGATCGTCGCCACCGACGACGGGGGGCCGCGCGACATCATCGCCAACTGCCGCAACGGGCTCCTCATCGACGCCCTCAACCCGGCGGAGATCGCCGAGACGATCGCCGGACTCCTCTGGGATCGGCGCCAGTGGCGTAGCTTCGCCCGCGCGGGGCTGACCGGCGTACGGCGCCACTACACCTGGGAGGCGCACGTGAACCGCTACATCAAAGAGGTCGATGCTACCCTCGGGCGACTCCACCCGAAGGGGCTGCCGCGCCACCGCTCCGAGTCGGCGCGGAGGCGGCTGTTGCGCCTCGACCGGATGCTCGTCTGCGACATCGACAACACCCTGGTGGGCGACCGCGACGCACTCGCCCACCTCCTCGCCCTGCTGCGCGAGCACCACGACCACCTCGGCTTCGCGGTCGCCACCGGCCGCTCCTACGACCTCACCCTCAAAGTCCTGGAGGAGGAGGGGATCCCGCGGCCCGACGTCCTCATCACCTCGGTGGGAACCGGGATCCACGAGGGGCCGAACCTGGAGCCCGCCTCCGGTTGGCAGGCGCACCTCCGCTACCGGTGGAACCGCGAGGGGGTGATCGCCGCCCTCGACGGCGTCCCCGGCCTCACCCTTCAGGGCGAGGAGGGGCAACGCGCCTTCAAGGTGAGCTACTACACCGACGGCAGCCAGGTGGTCGCGGACGGCGAGGAGGGCGACCCCGCCTTTGTCGGCGGCGAGATCATCAAGGAGGAGGTACGCCGCCGCCTGCGCGTCGCCGGGCTGCGCTTCAACGCCATCTTCTCCCACGGCCAGTACCTCGACATCCTCCCGGTACGCGCCAGCAAGGGGAAGGCGATCCGCTACCTCGCGGACAAGTGGGAGCTGCCCCTGAACCACGTCCTCGTTGCCGGCGACTCGGGCAACGACGAGGAGATGCTCCGCGGCGACACCCTCGCGGTGGTGGTGGGCAACCACAGCGCCGAGCTGGAGCCCCTACGGGGTGAGCCGCGCATCTACTTCGCCGAGGCGGGCTACGCCGGCGGCATCCTCGAAGGGATCCACCACTACCGCTTTTTGGAGGGCAGTAAGAAATAGCAGGAGGGTGCATGGGTCCGCCGCCCTCCCCCTCCCCTCGTCACAACCGCCCAGCCCAAAGGGCTGACCTCCCCTACTTCCCTCCCTCCCTATCCCCCGCCTCCTCGTACAGCCCCTCGAAGAGGTCGCGGTAGCGGTCGTAGACGATGGCGCGACGCACCTTCAGGGTCGGGGTGAGCTCACCGGCGTCGATGGAGAGGAGCTCGGAGCGCACCGCGAACCGCTTGACCTGCTGGTAGCGCGCGAGATCGGCAAGCTGCTGATCGATCCTCCGCCGGAGCAGATCGAGGATCCGCGGGTGGCGACAGATCGCCTCGTCCCCCTCGACCTCCAGCCCCTTGAGCTTGACGTAGGAGCGGAGCTGCTCCATCTCCGGGACGATGAGGGCGGTGAGGTAGTTGTGGCCGTCGCCGTAGACCACCGCCTGCTCGATGAAGCGATCCAACGCCAGCCGCCCCTCGATCTCCTGCGGGGCGATGTTCTTGCCGCCGCTGGTGACGATGAGGTCCTTCTTCCGGTCGGTGATCACCAGGGCACCGGCCTCGTCGAGGTGGCCGATGTCGCCGGTGGCGAGCCAGCCCTCCCCGTCGACCACCGCGGCGGTCGCCTCCGGGTTCTTGTAGTAGCCCTGCATCACCGCGGGAGAGCGGGTGAAGATCTCCCCGTCCTCCGCGATCCGCACCTCCACCCCGGGCAGCGGCGGCCCGACCGTGCCGATGCGGTTGTCCTCCAGCCGGTTCACCGCGATCACCGGTGACGCCTCGGTAAGGCCGTACCCCTCCAGGACCGGGATCCCGGCGGCGTTGAAGAAGCGGCCGATGGTGGGGTTGAGGGGCGCGCCGCCGGAGATCGCCAGGCGCAGGCGCCCCCCCACCCGCTCGCGCAGCTTCTCCATCACCAGGTGCTCGACGATCCGGTAGCTCACCTCCAGGTGGCGCGGCAACGGCGTGTGGGTGAGGTGCATGTCGAGCACCCGGTGGGCCACCTGCATGCCGCCGGCAAAGATCGCCCGCCGGACCGGGTTCGACTGCTGCACCGCCTCCCAGATGCGCGCGTAGATCTTCTCGTAGAGGCGCGGCACCGACACCATGATCGTCGGTCGCGCCACCACCAGGTCCTCGCCGACGGTATAGACCGAGCGGGCGTAGGCGATGGTGGCGCCGGCATAGAGCATGAGGAAGAAGCCGACGGTCCGTTCGAGCACGTGCGACAGGGGCAGGAAGGAGAGGCAGACGTCGGTGTCAAAGACCGGGATCGCCGCCAACCCCGCCTCGACGTTGGCGAGGAAGTTGCGGTGGGTGAGGACCACCCCCTTGGGCTCACCGGTGGTCCCGGAGGTGTAGATGATCGACGCCGCGTCGTCGGGGCCACGGCCGGCGGCGGCGGCGCACCGCTCCACGTCCGGCAGGTGCTGGTGGTGGAGGGGATCCTCCAGCCACGCCAGGGGACGGGCGAAGGGGGGGGCATCGTCGGGGAGGTCGAAGCAGACGGCGCGGGTCAGGGCCGGCAGGTCGTCGAAGAGCTCCGCCACCTTGGCGAGTTGCTCCCCGGTGGAGCAGATACAGAGCGATGCCTCGGCGTGGCCGAGGATGAAGCGCGCCTGCTCCACGGTGGCGTTCGGATAGAGGGGGACGGTGACCGCCCCGGCCGACAGGATCGCCAGATCCGCCAACGCCCACTCCGGCCGGTTCTCCGACAGGAGCGCCACCCGATCCCCGGGCCGCACCCCGTGGGCGGCGAGCCCCGCCGCCACCGCCGCGACCCGCCCGGCGAGATCTCCCCAGGAGATCGGCAGGTACCGGTCGCCCTCCCGATACCGGAGACAGTCTTGCTCTCCCAGGTGGCTCGCCCGGCAGAAGAACATCTGGGGAATGGTGGTGTAGCGCATAGGCTCTTTGTCGGCGGAGAGGGAGGGGGGAACGAGCGATCCACCTTTTGTAAGCGTAACCGGGGCCCGGAGACAACATGGTTGTCGCCGGCGACGACCGGAGAGGAGGCCTCCGTTTGGAAGACGATGGGCCCGCGCGGAGACGCGAAGACGCAGAGAGGGTCAGCGGAAATAACCAGCCTTGAAGGCCATTTCACCGCCGAGCGACGGCGAGGCGCACCGAATCTCTCGGAAGATCGCCGCCCGCACCGAAAACCGGCACGCCGCTTCACGCCAGCAGGCGGGCGGCGTGGAGGAGGATCTGGCGGGCGAGGGTGCGCTTGTCGGTACGCGGCAGTTCCCAGCGGCCGCCGTCGCCGTCGAGGAGGGTGGCGGCGTTGTCGGGGGAGGCGAAGCCGATCCCCGGCGCCGTGATGTCATTGGCCACCACCAGGTCCATCCCCTTGCGCCGGAGCTTGGCCAGGGCGTGGGCCTCGATGTCGCCGCTCTCGGCGGCGAAGCCGACAAAGAGCTGGCCCGGCCGGCGCTCGGCGGCGAGGGTGGCGAGGAGGTCCGGGGTCGCCTCCACCGTCAGGGCGGCCGGGAGCTCTCCCTTGGGGCACTTGCCGGGGAGCGGCGCGGGGAAGCGGAGATCACCCACCGCCGCGGCCATCACCAACAGGTCGCAATCGGCGAGGTGGGAGCGCAGGGCGGCGAGCATCTCCTCGGCGGAGACCACCGGGATCGCCTCGACCCCCGCCGGCACCGCGACCTCGGTGGGGCCGTGGACGAGGGTGACCTCGGCGCCGAGGGCCCGTCCCGCCTCGGCGATGGCGAAGCCCATCCGGCCGGTGGAGGGGTTGGAGAGGAAGCGAACCGCGTCGAGGTGCTCGCGGGTGGCGCCGGCGGAGACCAGCAGCCGGCGGCCGGCGAGGGGGCGGTCGCCGAGGTGCTCCACCACCGCGTCGACGATCCGCGCCGGCTCCGCCAGCCGCCCCTCGCCCACCTCCCCACACGCCATCGCCCCCCGCTCGGGGGGGACGAGGTGGTGGCCGTCGCCCTCCAAAATCGCCACGTTGCGCCGGGTCGCCGGGTGGTCCCACATACGCGGGTTCATCGCCGGGGCGATGAGCAGCCGGGCCGGCGCGGCGAGGAGCAGGGCACAGACGGTGTTGTCGGCGACCCCGTGGGCGAGCTTGGCGAGGGTGTTGGCGGTCGCCGGGCAGACGATGACCACCTCCGCCTCGCGGCCGCCGGCGACGTGGGGGATCTCCCCCTCGGCGGGCGGCGCCGTATCGGTGATCACCGGCACGCCGGTGAGGGAGGCGAAGGTGAGCGGGGTGACGAAGCGGGTCGCCGCCTCGGTCATCGCGACCCGCACCACCGCCCCCTCCTCCTGCAGCGCGCGGAGGACGAGGACCGCCTTGTAGGCGGCGATCGAGCCGGTCACCGCGAGGAGACAGCGGACACCGGCGAGCCGCCCGCGGTCGGCAGATGGCTTGCCGTTCTGGTGCGCCCCGCCGCTCATCTGCAATGGCCAAGGTGGAAGGGCGACCCACGCCGTGTGGCGACGACCTCCGCCGCCCTACTTCTCTTCAGGCTTCTTCTCCTCGGGCTTCGCAGCCGACCCGGCAGCCTCTTCCTTCTTCGGCTCCGCCCGCATCACCGCGTTGAGGAAGCCGGTAAAGCCGCCCAGATCCTCAGCCTTCTGCTCGCCTCCCTCTACCTCGACCCGCTCGTACGGCGCCGGGATCTCGCCGGCGGCGCGCTGCGCCTCCACCTCCGCCCACTCCTCGTCGGTGTAGGCACGGAGCTTACCCACGAGCATCTCTTCCAGAGCCTGGCTGGTGGGCTTCTTGTAGTCACTGGGGACGAGGCAGGGAACGCCCCCCTGGAGCTCTCGCGCCCGCTGCACCACCACGTGGCAGAGGCGGTAAAGGTTATCGTCGATCCCCTGCTCAACGATCTTCAGCGGTTCCAGGATGGCCATGCGTTGTCTCCTTGGACCGGCCCGCGGGCCGGGGGTGGGGTCTACACCCCAAAGGTTTCACGAATCAGAACGCGGCGTCCGTCGGTGGGACGGGCCTGGACCTCCAGGTCACGGGCGGCGTAGTCCACCGTCCGGCCGGCGCGGACGCGCAAGATACCCTCCAGCGTCGTCTTTGCAAACTCCAGGTCACCATTCACGACCCAGTAATCGAAGGCGTCACAGGCGGCGATCTCGCGCACCGCGTTGTTCAGGCGACGGGCGATCACCTCCGGCGCGTCCTGAGCGCGACCGCGCAGGCGCTGCTCCAGGACCTCCATCGACGGCGGCAGGACAAAGATGGTGGTGGGCGCCAAGGCGGCGTCGCGCCGCAGGCTCTCCGCCCCCTGAATATCCACGTCCACCACCACGTCCTGACCGGCGGCGAGGGGCGTGGCGACGCTCTGCCGGGCGGTGCCGTAGAGGTTGCCGTGGACCTCCGCCCACTCGAGAAATTCGCCCGCCTCGCGCATCCGGTGGAAGGTCGCCTCGTCGACAAAGTGGTACTCGCGACCATCCACCTCCCCCGGACGCGGTGCCCGGGTGGTGTGGGAGAGGGTGTAGACGAGGTTCGGAAGGCGCTCCACGAGGTGGTTACAGAGGGTCGTCTTGCCCGCCCCCGAAGGGGCGGAGACCACCGCCAGGATGCCGTTGCGGCTCGGATCGCTACTCAAGGTTCTGCACCTGCTCGCGGAGCTGATCGATGGTCTCCTTCAGGCTCACCACCCGCTCGGTGATCGACAGCCTTCCGGACTTCGAGCCGATGGTGTTGGTCTCGCGCACCATCTCCTGACAGAGAAAGTCGAGGCGCCGCCCCACCGGCCCGTCCGCCTCCAGGGCCGCGGTAAAGGTCGACAGGTGGGCGCGCAGGCGGGTCACCTCTTCCTGGATGTCGGCGCGCATGGCGAGCAGCGCCACCTCCTGCTCCAGGCGACCCGGCTCCACCTCGACGCCGAGCTCCGCCACCCGACCGCGCACCCGCTCCATGAGCTCCTCGCGCACCCCCTCCGCCTCCCCCTCCACCTCCGCCACCAGGGTGGACAGGGTGGCGAGGCGGCGGCGGAGGTCGGCGACGAGCTGCGCCCCCTCCCGCCGGCGGGCCGCGTCCCACTCCTGGACGGCGTCCTCGAGCGCGGGCTCAAGATCGACCCAGATAGCTTCATCGTCAGTGGGTTCCGGTTGAACCGCAAAGAACTCCCGGAACCCCATGAGGAGGGCGAGGTCGATCTCCCCTTCAACGCCGGTGGCCTCCTTCACCATCCGCAAGGCGCCCGCCGCCTCCTGCAACCCCTCGGTGTCGACACGGAGCTGACCGCCCTGCTCGACCGATGATCGTTTGACGAAGACCTCCACCCGACCGCGCCGCAGGGTGCGCCGCACCATCCCCTTGACCCGCTCCTCCAGCCCCATGAGGTCGCGCGGCAGGCGGCACACCACCTCACCGTGACGGTGGTTCACCGAGCGCACCTCCACCTGCACCGCGCCACGCCCGGCTCCACCACCGCGTCCGAATCCCGTCATGCTACACACCATCGAGATCTCCCGCCCCTCGCCGCCGGGGACGGTAAAGAGGGGCGCCGGAGGCGTCAACTTACGCCACCTGCTGCGGATCGACATCGATCTTCAGACGCACGGCCCGCGGCGGCTGGACGAGGTCGGTGTAGCGGAAGCGGCGCACGGCGGCGTGGAGCGGCGGGCGGGGGCCGGAGAGCAAGAGGTGGTGGCGGTAGCGGTCGTTGACCCGGGCGACCATGGCCGGGGTCGGGCCGAGGGTCCGGACCCCCTCCTGGCCGCGCCACCACGCCGCCACGGTGTCGAGGTAGGCGCGCACCGCCCCATCCTGTCGCCCCTCGGCAACCAGGAGGACGAGGTGGCCGAAGGGGGGGAGGCCGAATGCCTCGCGACCGGCGAGTTCAGTGACCGCGAAGCGATCATAGTCGTGGGCGGCAACCGCCTGCAGGACCGGACTCTCCGGCTGGAAGGTCTGCACGATCACCTCCCCCGGCCCTTCGCGACCACAGCGACCGGCGACCTGGGAGAGGAGCTGAAAACACCGCTCGGCGGCGCGGAAGTCGGGGACCATCAGCGCCAGGTCGGCCAGCAGCACCCCCACCAGGGTGACCCGGCCGAGGTGGTGGCCCTTGGTGACGATCTGGGTGCCGAGGAGGATGTCCGCCTCGCCCGCGTGCATCCGCCCGAGGAGCCGCTGGTGGGCCCCGGCGCCGGCGGTGGTATCGCGGTCCATGCGCACGATCCGCGCCTCCGGGAAGAGGTGGTGGAGCCGCTCCTCCACCTTCTGAGTACCGACCCCGGCGAGCTGGAGGGCGGTCTTGCCGCAGGCGGGACAGGCGATCGACGGGGTGGCGCGATAGCCGCACAGGTGGCAGCGGCCCATGCCGTCAAGCCGGTGGTAGGTGAGGGTTGTGGCGCAGTGGGGGCAACCGATCGCCTCACCGCAGGCGGCGCACTGGACCGCCCGGGCGTAGCCCCGCCGGTTGAGGAAGATGAGCGTCTGCTCGCCGCGCTCGAGGCGCGCGCCGATGGCGGTGAGGAGGCGGGAGGAGAAGAGGCCGCGCAGGGGAGCCCTGCGCATGTCCACCAGGTGGACCGGCGGCAGGGGCTGGCCGGTGGCGCGATGCGCCAGCCGCAGGTGGCGGTAACGGCCGGTGGTGGCGTGGTGAAGGCTCTCCATCGACGGGGTGGCACTGCCCAGGACCACCAGGGCGCCCGCCTGGCCGCCACGCACGACGGCGAGGTCGCGGCCGTGGTAACGGGGCTGCTCCTCCTGCTTGTACGACGGGTCGTGCTCCTCATCCACCACGATGAGCCCGAGCCGCTCCAGGGGCGCGAAGATCGCCGAGCGGGTCCCCACCACCACCGGCCGCTCGCCGTCCCTGATCGCCCGCCACTGGGCGCGGCGGGCGCCGGCGGCGAGGCCGCTGTGCTGGATCGCCACCTGTCCCCCGAACCGCTCGGCGAAGGCGGCGGCGACCTGCGGGGTGAGGCCGATCTCCGGGACGAGCACCAGGACCTGCCCCCCCGCCGCCACCACCCCC
>JAJRSX010000049.1 GCA_024278555.1 bacterium
ACGGCATGTTCGCCCTCGCCCTCTACGACCGGCGGGAGGGGCGGCTTCTCCTGGCGCGCGACCACGCGGGGATCAAGCCCCTTTACTACATGCGCGGCCGAGGGGGCTTCGTCTTCGCCTCCCAGTACGACCAGCTCCTCGCCCACCCGATGAGCCGTGGCCTCGCGGTGAACCGCGACGGCCTCGCCCTCTACCTGCGCCTCGGCTACCTCCCCGCACCCTACGCGATCCTCGACCGGACCGGCTCCGTGGAGGCGGGCGGCTGGGTGGAGGTGGAGTGCGACGGCACGGTGCGCGACGGCCGCTTCTTCTCGTTTTCCCGCCGCGAGGAGGCGACCCTCCACGGCGCCGAGGCGTGGGAGGCGGTGGACGCGGCGGTCTCGGCGGCGGTGGCGCGGCAGCTGGTGAGCGACGTGCCGGTGGGGGTCTTCCTCTCCGGCGGCATCGACTCCCCCCTGGTGGCGGCGAAGGTGCGGGCGTCGGGGCGGGAGGGGGTGAAGGCCTTCACCATCGGCACCGGCGGCGACCCCTTCGACGAGAGCGTCGATGCCACCGCCTACGCCCGCGCGATCGGCATCGACCACGTGGTGCGGCAGATCTCCGCGGCCGACTGCCTGGCTCTCCTCGACGACGTGGTCGCCGCCAGCTCCGCCCCCTTTGCCGACTACTCCCTCTTCCCCACCCTCCTCGTCTGCCGCCTGGCGCGCGAGGAGGTGACGGTGATGCTCTCCGGCGACGGCGGCGACGAGCTCTTCTGGGGCTACGCCGAGCGGTTCGCCTCGGTGGTGGGGGCGGCGCCCGACTTCCGTTCCCCCTCGTGGTTCCGGCGGGGACGGTGGGCGGCGGCCAAGCACCTCGGCCTCGGCGCGGGCTACTGGCAGCTCGGCTACCCCTCGGTGGGCGACTGGTACCGGGCGAAGCAGAGCCACCTGGAGGAGGGGTGGCTGGCCCGCCTCTTCCCCGAGCTGCCTGCCTGGCCCGCGACCTTCCCCCTCTTCGACTACCGCGGCCACGACCGGGACGAGACCGCCCAGTGGTGCCGGTGGAACGAATTCACCGGCCGCATGGCGTCGATTCTCGACAAGGTCGATCGTGGGAGCATGTACGCCTCCCTGGAGGTGCGGGTGCCGCTGCTTGACCGGGAGGTGGTAGCGGTGGCGAGCCGGGTGGCGTGGAACTCCTGTCTCGACCTCGACCGCCGCCTCGGCAAGCTCCCCCTGCGCCACGCCCTGCGTCGCCACCTGGACCACCAGACCGTGGCCAAGCGCGGCTTCACCGTCCCCATGGGCAGGTGGCTGCGCGGCCCCCTGCGCCCCATGGTGGAGGCGCTGGTGGTGGAGCGCGACGAGCTGCTCGGCATCCCGGTAGACCGGCGCGGCACCCGCGCCCTCTTTCGCGCCTTCCTCGACGGCAAGGACTGCGCCTGGGGGATCTGGCTCCTGTTGAGCCTCGCCCTGTGGGAGGAGCGCCACCTGCGCGGCCGCGGATCGGCGGCGGTTACCACGGCGGCGGGGAGGTAGGGCGGTGCGCAGCCGCCTCCTCGCCGCGGTACGGGCGGCCGACGACTGGCTCGCCGGCCGGGTCGGCCCCACCCGCGTCCTCTTCGTCCTCTCCGACGGCTACGGCTTCTCCTGCCAGGCGGAGGTGGTGCGCCACCTCGCCCACCGTCGCGGGGTGGTGGTGGGGGTGACCACCGACCGGCCGCGGCCGGTGGCGGAGATCGCTTTTGCCGACCCGGCGGAGGCGGCCCTCTTCCGCGCCCACTACGTGGCGCCGGGGCGCGCCGCGTGGCGCAAGTGGCATATGGTGGTGGACACCCACCGCAGCCCCTTCTACCCGCGGCGCCACGCCCTGCGCCTGTTCATGCACCACGGTCCCGGCTTCGGCATCCTCGGGAGCAAGGTGGCGGTGGCCGAGGACTTCGATTGCTTTCTCGGCCTGTCGGCGATTCAGCGGGCCATCTTCGAGGGGCTCCGTCCCGGCCTCTTCGACGACCGCCACGCCTTCTTCGCCGTCGGCTTTCCCAAGGACGACCCCTTCGCCCGCGGCGGCTTCGACCGCACGGCGATCCTCGCCGAGCTCGGCCTCGACCCGCGCCGGCCGACCCTCCTGATCACCTCCCACTGGCAGGCGGGGGCGACCCTCCGCCGCTTCCGCGACGCCCCCTTCGCCCGCCTCGCCGAGGGGGGCGAGTGGAATGTCCTCCAGACCGGCCACCCGTGGCTGTGGCGCGGCGGCAAGGGGGGGCTCGATCCGGCGTGGTGCAGCGACCTGGTGGCCGACCTGCGGGCGGTCGAAACACGCCACCCCCACGCCCGCTTCCTCCCGGACCATCGGGTCGAGCCGCTGCTCGCCGCCGCCGACCTCCTGGTCGCGGACCACAGCTCGGTGATCACCACCTATTCGCTCCTTGACCGCCCCATCGTCTGGTTCGACAACCCCGACTTCGAGTTCGCCCTACCGGAGATCGGCGCAATCTACCGCGCCGCGAGCCACCGCTTCACCGCAGCGGAGGGGCTGGTGGCGGCGTGCCGCGCCGCCCTGGCCGCGCCCGCGGCGCGCGCCGACGGCCGCCGCCTCATGCGCGACACCTTCCACGCCAACCCGGGCGGGGCCGGGGCGGCAGCAGCGGCGGTGATCGAGGAGATCGGCCGCTGCTGCCGCGTCGGCGGCCCCGGGTGGGCACGGGTCCTGGCGCTCAGTGGGCAGGCCGACCACCGGGGTCGCCCGTTGTCGCCGCCGGCCGGGTAGGGACTTCCGTCCTCGTCCCCCCACCTGCCGCGGAGAGACGATACGATGGGGGTGCGGTTGTTCCCCTCTTCCACGTACCACCTCGGAGGTGACGATGGTCGACCCCCTCTCCCCCGACGCCCTCTACCGCCGGTGTGATCTGTTCAAGCTTGACTTCGCCACCACCGACGAGCTCCCCGACCTCGACGGGGTGGTGGCGCAGGAGCGGGCGGTGGAGGCGGTGCGGTTCGCCATCGGGGTGCGCCGCGACGGCTACAACCTCTTCGCCCTCGGCCCCCCGGGGAGCGGCAAGGAGTCGGTGGTCCGCCAGTTTCTTGAACGGCGCGCCGCCGAGGAGGCGCCTGCGTCGGACTGGTGCTATGTCTACAACTTCGCCCAGCCGCACCGGCCGCGCGCCCTCCACCTGCCTGCCGGCCACGGCGCCCAGCTCCGCGACGCCATGGCGCATCTGGTGGAGGATCTGCGCGGCGGGATCCGCTCCGCCTTCGAGAGCGACGAGTACCGCGTCCAGCGCCAGGCGATCGAGGCGGAGGTGAAGGAGCAGCAGGAGAGGGCCTTCAACGAGATCCAGGAGGCGGCCAAGGAGAAGGAGATCGCCGTGGTCCGCACCCCCGGCGGCCTCGCCTTCGCCCCCATGCGTGACGGTGAGGTGATCTCCCCCGAGGAATTTCAAAAGCTCCCCGAGGCGGATCGCAAGCGGGTGGAGGAGGAGATCACCGCCTTCCAGGAGCGGCTCCAGGCCTTCCTCCACCAGGTCCCCCAGTGGGAGCGCGAGAGTCGCAAGCGGGTGGATGAGCTCAACCGGGAGGTCGCCCTGTTCGTCGCCGGCCCCCTCATCGAGGGGTTGATCCGCCGCTTTGAGGGGGTCGATGGGGTGAAGGGATACCTGGAGAGGGTACGCGACGACGTCGTCGACCACGTGGAAGAGCTGCAAAAGTCGGAGGAGGGGGAGGGGCCGGCGACAGCGGTGTTGCCGCTCCCCGGCCTCGCCGCGGCCACCCCCTTCTTCCGCCGCTACCAGGTGAACTGCGTGGTGGAGCACGACGGCACCGATGGCGCGCCGGTGGTCTACGAGGACAACCCGACCTTCCAGAACCTGGTCGGCCGGGTGGAGCACATGGCGCAGATGGGGGCGCTGATCACCGACTTCAACCTCATCAAGGCGGGCGCCCTGCTGCGCGCCAACGGCGGCTACCTGCTGATGGACGCGCGCAAGCTCCTCACCCAGCCGTACGCCTGGGAGGGGCTGAAGCGGGCCCTGCGCCAGCGGCAGGTGAAGATCGAGTCCCTCGGCGAGATGCTCTCCATCGTCGCTACCGTCTCTTTGGAACCGGAGCCGATCCCCCTGCGGGCGAAGGTGGTCCTCTTCGGCGATCCCTACCTCTACTACCTCCTGTGCCACTTCGATCCGGAGTTCGCCGAGCTCTTCAAGGTGGCGGCGGACTTCGACGATCGGATGGCGCGGACCGACGAAGGGGAGGCGCTCTACGCGCGGCTCATCGCCACCCTGGCGCGGCGGTACCACCTGCGCCCTCTGGAACGGGCCGCGGTGGCGCGGGTGATCGAGCACTCGGCGCGCCGGGTGGAGGACGCCGAGCGGCTGTCGGTGCGCATGGCCGGCGTCGTCGACCTCCTGGGCGAGGCGGACTACTGGGCCGGGGAGGCGGGCCACGAGACCACTACCCGCGACGACGTCCAGGCCGCCATCGACGCCGCCATCCGCCGCGCCGACCGGTTGCGCGCCCGCCTGCTGGAAGAGACCGAGCGCGGCACCCTCCTCATCGACTCCACCGGCAGCGCGGTCGGCCAGGTGAACGGTCTGTCGGTGATCCAGCTCGGCACCTTCGCCTTCGGCCGGCCGAGCCGGATCACCGCCCGGGTGCGCCTCGGGGAGGGGGAGGTGGTGGACATCGAGCGCGAGGTGGAGCTCGGCGGGCCGCTCCACTCGAAGGGGGTCCTCATCCTCGCCGGTTTCCTCGGCGGCCGCTATGTCACCGACCGCCCCCTGTCGCTCCACGCCACCCTCGTCTTTGAGCAGTCGTACGGCGGCGTCGACGGCGACTCCGCCTCCTCCGCCGAGCTCTACAGCCTCCTCTCCGCCCTCTCCGGCCTGCCGCTTCGCCAGTCGTTGGCGGTGACCGGGTCGGTGAACCAGCGCGGGGTGGTGCAGGCGATCGGCGGGGTGAACGAGAAGATCGAGGGGTTCTTCGACCTCTGCGCCGCCCGCGGCCTCACCGGCGACCAGGGGGTGCTGATCCCGGCGGCGAACGTCAACCACCTGATGCTCCGCCACGAGGTGGTCGAGGCGGTGGCCGCGGGCCGCTTCCACGTCTTTCCGGTGGCGACCATCGACGAGGGGATCGAGCTCCTCACCGGCCTCCCCGCCGGCGAGCGTGACGGTGACGGCCACTACCCCGAAGGCACCGTGAACCGGCTCGTGGAGGCACGCCTCGCGGAGCTCGCGGAGCTCCGCGCCACCTTCGCCCGGCGCCACGACGACCCGGACGAGGGGTCGAAGGGCGATCGAGCGGCCGGTGGCGGCGAGCCACGGGGTGAGGAGGGCGAGGCGACTTGCAGCGCTCAGCGCTCAGCTTTCAGTGCTCAGGGGCGGGCGCTCGGTGGGGGGGAGGGGGGTCGGCAGGGGGAGGGGAGGGGGGGTGGGGTGTGAGCGGCCAGCACGGTGAGATCCGGCGCATCGTGGTGGCGGTCGACACCTCCGCCGACTCCCTCGCGGCCCTGCACACCGCGGTTGGTCTCGCCGCCGGCCTCTCCGCGGAGCTCCACGGCCTCTTCGTGGAGGATGCCAACCTCGTGGCCCTCGCCCGCCTCCCCTTTGCCCGTGAGGTGCGCCTCTCCGCCGCCCCCCGGCGGTTGGAGCCGGAGGCGGTGGAGGGGCAGCTCCGCCGCCTCGCCGCCGCGGCGCGCCGCGCCCTGGAGCGGGAGGCGGCCAGCCGCCAGGTGGCGTGCACCTTCCGGGTGGCGCGCGGCCAGGTGGCGCGGGAGGTGGTCGCCGCCGCCGGCGAGGGCGACCTCCTCATCCTTGGGCGGGTGAGCCGCCCCATCCTCCCGGGCGGCCCCTTCGGCTCCACCGCCCGCGCCGCCACCGCCCAGGCGGTGAGCTCCGTCCTCCTCCTCCAGCGCGCCGCCGTTGTCGGCCGGCCGGTGGTGGTGGCCTACGACGCCACCCCCCTGGCGCGCCGCGCCCTCGCCCTCGCCGCCCGTCTCGCCCACCTGCAGGAGGCGCCGATCACCCTCCTCCTTCCCCCCCTGGCGGGGGGCGAGAGGGTCGCGGTGGAGACGGCGGCCGCCGAGGCGCTGCTCCCCACCCGCGTCGACTTCACCCTCCGCCCCCTGCCCCGCGCCACCGCCGCCGCGGTGGCCGCGGCGGTGGGCGAGTTGGAGGGCGGCCTCCTCGTCGTCGGCGCCGACACCATCCTCCTCGCCGCGGACGAGCTGCCGGCCCTGGTGGAGAGCCTCACCTGTCCGCTGTTGGTGGTGCGGTGAGGGGGCAAAACCACGAAGGATACGAAGGGGGAGGGCTCCGGAGGTCGGTGTCGCGGGTGGTGGGCCGGGTGATCGTGGGGAGTGGGGCTTTCAACGCAAAGGCGCAAAGGGGGGGCAGCAGTAGAAAGTAGGAAGTAGAAAGGGGGAGGCTGGGCGGGGGGGATGGCCGACTTGGAGCGGATCCTGCCGCGGCTCCCCTTCGTGGGCTTCGTGGTCTTGTCCGGGGGAGGGGGGGGTGTCCGGAAGGCAGCAGATGGAGCCGACGATGTTGGGGTTACCCCCGCCCCTCGCGTGGGGGTGCGGGATCCGGGTACCCTTTGGCCTATGTCGATTCGTGTGAAGATCTGTGGGATTACCTCCATGGAGGACGCCATGGCGGTGGTCGCCGCGGGGGCGGACGCCCTTGGTCTTGTCTTCTATCGGAAGAGCCCCCGCTATGTGACGCCGGAGACCGCCGCGGCGATCGTCCGCCAGCTCCCCCCCTTCATCACCACCGTCGGCCTCTTCGTCAATGAGTCCGGCGGTCAGGTGGAGTCGATCCGCCGCCGGGTGGGGCTCGACTGCCTCCAGTTCCACGGCAACGAGTCGCAGAACTACCTCTCCCAGTTTCCCTGCCGGGTGATCAAGGCGGTCCGCATGGACTCGCCGGCGGCGGTGCGCAAGATTCAGGAGTACCAGGTGAACGCGATCCTGGTGGATAGCTTTGTGGAGGGGGTGGAGGGGGGAACCGGCAGCCGCTTCGACTGGTCGTGGCTGGAGGCGGTGCCGCGCGACGCGCGCATCATCCTCGCCGGCGGCCTGAACCCGGAGAACGTCGCCGAGGCGATCCGCGTCTGCAGTCCGTACGCGGTGGACTGCTCCTCCGGGGTGGAGCGGGTGCCGGGGGTGAAGGATGCCCGCCGGGTCCGTGACTTCGTCGCCGCGGCCAAGGGCGAGACGCGGCGACCGATGCGCCGCCACGAGGTGCGCCGTGGCTGAGACGTCGCTGCAGAGCGAGCCGGACGGCCGCGGCCACTTCGGCCTCTTCGGGGGGCGGTATGTCCCCGAGACCCTGATGCCGGCGCTCCTCGAGCTGACCGAGGCCTACCAGGCGATCCGCGCGGAGGAGGGGTTCGTCGAGGGGTTCGACCGCGACTACCGGTACTACCTGCGCGAGTACGTCGGCCGTCCCACCGCCCTCTTTCGCGCCGATCGGCTGAGCGAGGCCCTCGGCGGCCGGGTGCGCATCTACCTCAAGCGTGAGGACCTGAACCACACCGGCGCCCACAAGATCAACAACGCCATCGGCCAGATCCTGCTCGCCAGGCAGATGGGCAAGGAGCGGATCATCGCCGAGACGGGCGCCGGCCAGCACGGCGTCGCCACCGCCACCGCCTGTGCCCTCTTCGGGATGCGCTGCGAGGTCTTCATGGGGACCGAGGACATCGAGCGGCAGCGGCTCAACGTCTTTCGCATGCGCCTGCTCGGCGCCGAGGTGGTGCCGGTCTCCAGCGGTACCGGGACCCTGAAGGACGCGGTAAACGAGGCGATCCGCGACTGGGTGACGAACGTCCGCACCACCTACTACCTCCTCGGCTCGGCGGTCGGGCCGCACCCCTACCCGGCGATGGTCCGTGACCTCCAGCGGGTGATCGGCGTCGAGGCGCGCGAGCAGATCCTCGTTGCCTCGGGGAGGCTGCCGGAGCTTCTCGTGGCGTGTGTCGGCGGCGGCTCCAACGCCATCGGTCTCTTTCACCCCTTCGTTCACGACGATTGCCGGATGGTCGGGGTGGAGGCGGCGGGGCTCGGGGTAGAGACGGACAAGCACGCGGCGACCCTCTCCGCCGGCAGCCGCGGGGTGCTCCACGGCTCCATGAGCTACCTCCTGCAGGACGATGACGGCCAGGTGGTTCCGGCCCACTCGATCTCCGCCGGCCTCGACTACCCCGGCGTCGGGCCGGAGCACGCCCACTACTTCGAGGCCGGCCGCGCGAGCTATATCTCGATCACCGACGAGGAGGCCCTGGAGGGGTTCAAGCTCCTGTCGCGCACCGAGGGGATCATCCCGGCGCTCGAGTCGGCCCACGCGATCGCCGCCCTGCCGCGGCTGGTGGCGGACCTCCCGGACGGGGCGGTGGTCCTCCTCAACCTCTCCGGGCGCGGCGACAAGGACATGGAGCAGGTGGCGGCGCGCGGCATCCTCGAAGGGGAGGGGTCGTGAGCCGGATCGCCGCCACCTTCGCCCGCCTGAAGGGGGAGGGGCGCGGGGCGCTGATGCCCTTTGTAACCGCCGGCGACCCGACGCCCGCGGCGAGTATCGAGGTGGTGCGGGCGGTGGTACGGGGCGGCGCCGACCTCATCGAGCTCGGCTTCCCATACTCGGATCCCCTCGCCGACGGCCCGACCATCCAGCGCTCCTCCCAGCGGGCCCTGGCGGCGGGGACGCGCCTCGACCACCTCTTCGAGATCGCCGCGGCCACACGCGCCGAGAGCGACATCCCCATCGTCCTGATGACCTACTTCAACCCGGTCTACCACCACGGGGTGGAGCGCTACCTGGCGCGGGCCAAGGCGGCGGGGGTCGACGGCCTCATCCTCCCCGACCTGCCGCCGGACGAGGGGGCGGAGGTCTTCGCCGCGTGTCGCGCGGCGGGGATCGACCCGATCGCCCTCCTCGCCCCCACCTCCACCGATGACCGCATCGAGCTGGCGGTGGCGGCGGGGCGCGGCTTCCTCTACTACGTATCGCTCACCGGCGTCACCGGCGCCCGCGCCGACCTCGCCGCCGACCTCGCCGAGCGCCTCGGCCACATCCGCGGCTTCACCGACCTCCCCCTGGCGGTGGGCTTCGGGGTCGCCACCCGTGGCCACGTCGCCGAGGTGTGCGGCCTCGCCGACGGCGCCATCGTTGGCTCCGCCCTGGTAAAGGTGATCGAGGCGCACGCCGAGGCCCCGGACCTGGCCGCGAAGGTGGAGAGCTTCGTCGCCGAGCTGGCGCGGGGCGCCGAGGGG
>JAJRSX010000050.1 GCA_024278555.1 bacterium
AGCCCTCCACCTCCCGGCCGAGGCGTGGAGCGACGCCGTACCTGAAAACGGCTCCCCCCTCCCTGGTGGATAGGATGCCACTCGCCATCCTCGACCTCTTGCGTTCAGGACGAACCACGCTGTCCGTCATGGGCAAAGGGGATAGGGAGTTCTCAAGAAGTTACGGTGCTCGGCGGGCTGAAGCCCGCCCTACGGACGGTCCCATCTTGGCCTGCATTGCTATTTCCGCTGATCCTCTCTGCGTCTTTGCGTCTCTGCGCGAGATTCCCAACCGGCGATGACGGGCGGTTCGGTATAGTGGCCTCCATGCACATCCCGGACGGCTACCTGTCGCCGCAGACCTATCTGCCGGCCTACGCGATCACCCTGCCGCTCCTGGCGCGCGGGGCGCGGCGGCTGCGGGCGGCCCTCGACGAGGAGATGCTCCCCACCCTCTCCGCCCTCACCGGCCTCGCCTTTGTCGTCCAGATGATCAACATCCCCCTCCCCGGCGGCACCACCGGCCACGCCCTCGGGACCGCGACCCTCGCCATCCTCTTCGGGCCGTGGGCGGCGAGCTGCGCCATGGGGCTGGTCATCCTGATCCAGGCTTTGCTGTTCGGCGACGGCGGCATCACCACCTACCCGGTGAACTGCCTCGCCATGGGGTTCGCCGCCGCCTTTACCGCCCACCTCATCTACCGTGCCGGCCGCGACCGCCTGGGGGAGTCCGTTGCCGCCTTTGTCGCCGGCTGGGGCGGAACTGTGGTGGCGGCGACGGTGACCGCCGTCGCCCTCGGCGTCCAGCCGATGATCGCCCACGATGGCGCCGGCCAGCCCCTCTTCTTCCCCCTCGGCCTGGCGGTGACCCTACCGGCGATCGTCGGCGGCCACTGCCTCCTCTTCGGGGTCGCCGAGGGGGCCTACACCGCCGCGGTGATCGGCTTGGTGCGGCGCACCACCCCGGCGGTCGCGGAGGAGCCGACCCCATGAGACGGCCCCACCCCCTCCACCTCCTCCTCGGCGCCGCCCTCTGCCTCACCCCGGTGGGGCTGCTCGCCGGTGGCGCGGCGTGGGGCGAGTGGGAGCCGGAGCAGTTCCAATGGCTCGTCGGCTTCATCCCGGTGGGGATCCGCAATGCCGTCCACCTCTCCGCCCCCCTCGCCGACTACCAGCTCCCGGGGGTGGGGCCGGTGGTCGGCTACCTCCTCTCCGGCGCCGCCGGCGTCGCCCTGCTGTTCGCCGCGATGGTTCTGTTGCGGCGGCGCGGGTAGATCGCCCCCCTGGATCCGCCGTGGCCGCCCGCCGCTCCCCGCGTCTCGACCGCCTCGGGTTGGTCGTCTACGCCGCCGCCGTGGTGCTCCTCACCAGCCGCCACGAGCTCACCCTCTTTGGGGTCGCGACCATCGGCGCCCTGGTGGTCGCCGGCCCCGCGGCAGGGCGCCTCCTGCGCCGCGCCTGCATCCTCCTGGCGCTGATGAACGGTGCCGCCAGCGCCGCCTATGCGGGTATCGCCGTCGCCCACGGCAACTTCGACGCCGCCGTCTTGGTGCGCCTCAACCTTCGCACCCTCGCCATCACCCTCCTCACCCTGGCAGTGGTCCGGCGGATCAACCTCGCCGCCGCCGTCGCCCCCCTCCCCACCCTCTCCTTCCTCCTCACCCTCTGTCTCGGTCAGATCGCCGCCCTGCGCCGCGCCGCGGATGACATCCGCCTCGCCTGGACCAGCCGCACCCCAATACGCCCCCGCCCCACCACCGCCCGCCGCCAGGCGGCCGCCGCCACCGAGGCCCTCCTGCGCCGCGCCCAGTCCCGCGCCCACGCCACCGGCGAGGCGATGCGCTCCAGGGGATTGCTCGACGGCTGAAGGGGCCGGGGGTTCCACGCGGAGCGGAGCGTTCGGCATTCAGCCCTCAGCGGATGGCTGCCGCCATCCACGACCCCGTTCGAGGCGCGACAGAGGGGAGAGGTACCTGGCAGGGGTTTCACCGCGAAGACGCAAAGAGCGCGAAGGGCTCGTCCCGAGTCTCGCTCGTGATCGAGGCCGACCGGGGAGCATAGGGCCTCCGGCAGGAATCGAGTCGCCAGAGGAGCGCCGCAATGGCCGTGCATATCACCCGACGCCGTCGCTCGTCGCCCGGATTCGTGTTGTCGTCCGCCATTCCAGATAATGGCCAGTACAAAGACCGTCTTTTTCCCGCCCACCCACCTCCCAGCCGAGAGCCGCGCCATGCCCACCCACGCCATTGCCGTCGAGGAGTATCGACCGGAGAGTGAGCCGTATTACCACCCGGTGAGGGACGAGGTCTCCCTGTTCGAGGCCGCGGCCGCCGGGCGGATTCCGCTGCTCCTCAAGGGGCCCACCGGCTGCGGCAAGACGCGCTTCGTGGAGCACATGGCGTGGCGCCTGAACCGGCCCCTGGTGACCGTCTCCTGTCACGACGACCTCACCGCCTCCGACCTGGTGGGGCGCTACCTGGTGAAGGGGGGGGAGGTGGTGTGGGTCGATGGGCCGCTGACCCGGGCGGTGAAGGCGGGGGCGATCTGCTACCTCGATGAGATCGTCGAGGCACGCAAGGACACCACCGTGGTGATCCACCCGCTGGCCGACGACCGCCGCTACCTGACCATCGAGAAGACCGGCCAGGTCCACCCGGCCCACCCGGACTTCTGCCTGGTCATCTCTTACAACCCCGGCTACTAGTCGGTCCTCAAGGAGCTTAAGACCTCCACCCGCCAGCGGTTCATCTCCCTCGCCTTCGACTACCCCGAGGCGCAGGTGGAGGCGGAGGTGGTGGCCCACGAGACCGGCCTCGCCCCGGAGCGGTGCGGCCAGCTCGTGCGCCTCGCCCGGATGACCCGCAACCTCAAGGAGCAGGGGCTGGAGGAGGGCGCCTCCACCCGCCTGCTGGTCCACTGCGGCCGCCTGATCACCGCCGGCATCGACCCGCGCCGCGCCTGCGAGACCGCCATCGCCCTCACCCTCACCGACGACCCGGAGATGGTCACCGCGGTGGAGGAGATGGTGGAGGCGGTGTTTTGAGGGGCGCGCTGCGCGCGCCCCGGGGACGGGGGATGAGGGGTGGGGGATGAGGGGCGGGATGGCCGCTTCGCGCCCAGCCTCTTTGTCGTTGAGTAGCCTTTACTGTCACCACCATCCGGCCCGCAGGGCCGACCGCCCCCTCATCCCCCACCCCTCATCCCCCACCCCGCGCGTAGCCCCCCCATGCACTGGACCCGCGACAAGCTCGATGACCACCTGAGCCGCCTCCTGGAGCCGGTCCTGTCGTCGCGACGGAGCGCGGCACAGGCGGTAGAGGCGGTGTGGCGGCTCACCCCGCGGCAGCGGGCCACTGTCCTCAATCTGTTCGAGATCGCCGCGGCCACCAACGAGGAGGTCGCCTTCCAGTTTCTCCTGCGGGTGGAGGAGGGGCTCGACCGCCTCGGCCTGGAGGGGATCCGGGCGTGGATGATGGAGGCCCTCGACCGGTACGACACCGGCGGCATGTACCCGGCCATCTCCTACCTGCGGATGGTGGGGGGGATGGAGGTGGCGGCGGAGGGCGAGGTGGCCCTGGCAACCCTGGCCGGCAGGCTGGAGACCTTCATCACCGCCCTTGGCGGCGAGCGCCACGAGGTGGTCGACGGCGACGGCCCGGCCACCGACGGCGATCGACTCATCTTCCCCGCCCGCCTCCGCCTCTGCACGACCACCGACCACAACCTCGCCCTCTACCGGTGGTCGGCCACCCTCCTGTGGGCGCAGCTCGACCGCGCCACCTTCCGGCTGCCTGCCGGCTGGGGCGACGGGGCCGAGGACGACCTCGGCCGCCTCGACTGCTTCCTCCGGAGCTTCGACGCCCCCCCCGTCGCCACCTACCTCTACCTGGTCGGTGAGACCGTGCGCCTGGAGGCGGCCCTGGCCCGTGAGCTCCCCGGGCTGGCGCGCGCCGCCACCGCGGCAAAGGAGGCGCTCCTCGCCACCACCACGGAGAGGCCGATGATGCCACGCGCCTCCCTGTGCATGGAGCTCACCCGCTGGCTCCTCGGCGGTGACCGGCCCACCGGGGAGGCGGGCGCGGTGGCCGACCTCTTGGCCCCCCTGGCCGCCGAGGGCACCACGGTGGCGGCGACCTGCGCCGCGGTGGTCGCGGCCTACCCGATCCTCGCCGACCTGCCGGGCAACGACCTCCCCCCCCTCCCCTACCTCGCCCCCCTGCGGCCGGCATCGGTCGCGACCGCCCTGCGCGAACGGCGAGAGCAGCAGTTGTCCTGTCTGCGCCTGGCGCTCAGCCGCCTCGTCGAAGAGCAGGAGATCGACCCCCACGCCGGGGTGCGCCTGCGCCCATGCACCGACGGCGAGGAGCCGACCCGCTTCGAGATGCTGGCCGACGGCCGGCCGGTAGAGATCCCGGTGGAGGTCGAGGAGCTCCTGCGCTCGGTGGCCGCCGACCTCGGCGACCTGCCGCCGGAGCTCCTCTCGGCCGGCGGCTGGGCGCCGGGCTACGACGCGGACACCAAGCCGGAGCGGGACGGTCCGGACGAGGAGCGCGGCGACGGCTACCACTACGACGAGTGGGACCACCGCCGCCACGCCTACC
The DNA here is from genome assembly GCA_024278555.1 of bacterium. Taxonomy (GTDB): domain Bacteria; phylum CG2-30-53-67; class CG2-30-53-67; order CG2-30-70-394; family CG2-30-70-394; genus CG2-30-70-394. Next base: position 4,581 of record JAJRSX010000050.1, read on the forward strand.
ACAAGGGGTGGTGCACGGTGCGCGAGCTGCAGCCGGCGACCTCGCCCGACCCGGTGGCGGCGCGCATCCTCGCCGAGCACCACGGCATCGTGCGCGCCCTGCGCCACCGCTTCGAGCGGTTGCGGACCGAGGAGCGCACCCTGCGCCGCCAACGTGACGGTACCGACATCGACCTCGACGCGGTGATCGAGGCGGTGGCCGATAGCTGCGCCGGGATGGAGCCGGACAACCGCCTCTTCACCCGCCTGCAACGGGACGAGCGCAACATCGCGGTCTGCTTCCTGGTCGACATGAGCGGCTCCACCAAGGGGTGGATCAACCGGCTGCAGAAGGAGTCCCTCGTTCTGCTGTGCGAGGCCCTGGAGATCCTCGGCGACCGCTACGCGATCTACGGCTTCTCCGGCATGACCCGCCTCAAGTGCGACATCTACCCGATCAAGCCGTTCACCGAGCCGTACGGCGAGGAGGTGCGGGCGCGCATCGGCGGCATCGAGCCGAAGGACTATACCCGGATGGGGGCGGCGATCCGCCACGCCTGTGCCCGCCTCGGCGAGGTGGAGGCACGCACCCGCCTGCTCATCACCCTCTCCGACGGCAAGCCGGACGACTGGGACCACTACCGTGGCGCCTACGGCATCGAAGACACCCGCCGGGCCCTGATCGAGGCGAAGCGCGGCGGGGTCCACCCCTTCTGCATCACCATCGACCGCGACGCCGCCGACTACATCGCCCACATGGTCGGGCCGGCCAGCTACTGCTACGTGGAGGACGTCCGCACCCTGCCGCGCAAGATCCCCGAGGTCTACCGGCGGCTCACCACCTGAGACCGCCGCGAACGCAAAAGAGGCGGGCCGCGGTGGCGACCCGCCTCTTGAGAGGCTTGGTTGCGGGGGGAGGATTTGAACCTCCGACCTTCGGGTTATGAGCCCGACGAGCTACCGGACTGCTCCACCCCGCGTCAGCGAGGCGGGAGTATAGGGAGGGGCAGGGACGAGTCAAGACTCGCGCCACTCACCGTCATCGTCGGTTGGTGGCCCAATCCATAGATCGAGCCGCGAATGGACGGGGACGGACGCCAATGGTGGCGCCTTCGGTCTGACGTCACCGCTGCAGCCAATCCGCGAGCAACGGCGTGAAACCTAGATTCTGCCGCCGAATCCACGGGAGGAGCGAGCGCCCGACAGGCTCCTATCCAAAGAAGATCGCCGTGTCCGAACCCACGTGGTGGCGGCACAGGTGGTGGCGGCGGAGGTCGTGGAGGAAGGAGATCCACTCCATCCACTCGGAGTGCTGCCTGTGCGACAGGATGAAGGTCGGCACGTCCGCCACCGACCGCACCCGCCGGCACGCCTCGCGCATCTCATGGGAGGCGACATCGGTGCGGTCGCCCTGGGTGAAGAGGACGCAGTGGGCGCGGCGGATCGCCTTTGCCGCCTCGTCGATCTCGCCGGCGCGGCCGCCCGCCGGTAGGACCACCGCCCGGGCGTGGCAGCCGAGGTCGCTCGGTGAACGGGAGGTGGGGTCGCGGTTCTCCTCCACGAAGAGGTAGTCGAGACGGTGCAGGGGCAGGCGGTCGAGGAGTGCCAGGAGGTCGTCGGCGGTGAGGTGGTCGACCCCCTCGACCTTCCAGATCCGCGCCTCCTCCGGGGTGACGCTCGCCGGGTCGCTGCGCGCCAGGGCCGGGGTCACCATCCCCACGGCCTCCAAGTTGGTGAGGGAGGCGGCGAGACGGTCGACCACGGTGGTCTTCCCCACCCCCGGCCGTCCCCATAGCTGGATCGCCACGGTGAACGCGGCGGTGAGACGAGCCCGGACATCCTCGGCTGCGGTGCGGGTGGTGTTGTGCATGGCTCGACTCCTCACTACCCCGGGATCTAATTTTACCACCTTCACCGGGTCGGCGTGGGTTGACCCCGGTGAGCGGTCGCAGGGGCCGACGCGGCGGGGCAGCCCTCCGCCCAGTGGCCGCACAGCGCCGGTTGTGGTTCGATGGGCGATGGCCTCCGAACCGTTGATCGGGGTGGTGATGGACCCACCCGCCACCCTCCACTACGAAAAAGACACCACCTACGCCCTGATGGAGCAGGGCACCGCCCTCGGCGCCCGCTTCGAGGCGATCACCCTCGACGACCTCTACGCCCGCGGCGCCACCGCCCGCGCCCGCGCCCACCCGGTGGCGGTGGTGGAGGCGCCCCGCTATCTGGAGGTGGGCGAGGCGGTGGAGCGGGAGCTCTCCGACTACACCTGCCTCCTCATGCGCAAGGATCCGCCGTTTGACCTCGACTATATGTGCGCCACCTACTGCCTCTCCCTGGCGGGGTGTCCGGTGATCAACGACCCCGGCGCCCTGCGGGACGCGAACGAGAAGATGGTCACCCTCCGCTTCCCCGAGTGGATCCCGGAGTCGATCGCCACCGCCTCCATGGGGCGGATCCTCGCCTTCGTGGAGGAGATGGGGGCGGCGGTGATCAAGCCGCCCGACCACATGGGCGGCCAGGGCGTCTTTCTCCTGCGCCCCGACGACCCCAACCTGCGCGGCCTGGTGGAGGAGGCGACCGGCCGCGGCCGCCACTACGCGGTGGTGCAGCGCTACCTGCCGGAGGTGGAGGAGGGCGACAAGCGGGTGCTCCTGTGGGACGGCGAGGTAGTGGGGGTGGTGAACCGGGTGCTGCCGCCGGGGGAGCTGCGCGGCAACCTCGCCGCCGGCGCCTGGCCGCAGGCGACCACCCTCACCGAGCGCGAGGCGCGGCTGGTCGCCGACGTGGGACCGCGGCTGGCCGCCGAGGGGCTCCGGCTGGTCGGGCTCGACCTGATCGGCGAGCACCTCACCGAGGTGAACGTCACCTCCCCCACCGGGATGCGCGAGGTGGCGCGGCTCACCGGCGTCTCGCCGGCGCGACTGGTGATGGAGCGGCTGCTGGCCGAGGTCGGGTGATGGCGCGGCCGCCCCTGCCGGTGTTCGCCACCGCCGCCGACGCCCTCGCCCTCATGTGGCGCCACCTGGTCCCGGCGATCCTCCTCACCGTCGTCATTACCGTGCCGGTGGAGTGGGCGGTAGAGGTGGCGGGCCTGCGCCGCGGCGGCGACAACCCCCTCGCCCTCCTCCTCGCCACCCTCATCTCGGTAGCCGCGACCGCCTGGCTTGCCGCCGCCTACCTGCGGATCGTTGCGGTGCGCGAGGCGGGCGGCACGGTGGGGCTGGCCACCGCCCTCTTCGAGCAGCTCGACTGCCTCCCGTGGCTCCTCCTGAACCTGATCGCGGTGACCGTCGCCCTGCTCGCTGCGATGGCCGTGGTCGGGGGGGTGGCGGCGGCAACGGTGACCACCCTCCTCCCCCTCGGCCTCCTCCACGACCCGAGTGCCGTGGGGCTCGCCCTTCTCCTCCTCCTCCTCGTCTTCGGCGGCGGCGGCGCGGTGTGGATCGGCAGCCTGGCGGTGCGCTGGTCCCTGGTGACCCCGGTGGTGGTCCTCGAGGGGCGGCGGTGGGGGCTGGAGCGCTCCAGCGACCTCACCCGCGGCCGACGGTGGCGCTGCATGCAGGTGATGGCGGTGGTCGGCACGGTCCTCACCGTGCCGACCATCCTCCTCCTCGCGGTGGCGGTTGGGGCCGGCGACGACGGCGAGATCGTCCGCAGCCTCACCACCGGCGGCGGCCCGGCGACCCAGGCCCTCTTCGGCCTCACCGGCCTGCTCTTCGCCAACACCGGCTACCGCCTGCTCACCCTCCTGGCGGGCGGCGACGCGGATGCAGCCGAGCGCGAAACCGCCACGGCGACCGCCGACAACCCGGCCCTACATGTAGTCGAGGTTGAAGCGAACCGCGGCGACGACCCCGGCGCAGCTACCGATGAAGCTGCAGGCGTAGGCGGTCATGAAGCCGACGAAGCTGCCGAGCCACCAGCCGAGGGCGCCGCCGACGGTGATGCCGATGAAGATCATGAGCTTTCCCATGCCCCACCTTACGACCAACCCGCCGACGACTTGAACGCCGATCGCCCGGAGTTCCGGTAGGAGCTCGCTGCTACCAGCGCGCCACCGCCGCCGCCCAGGTGAAGCCGGCGCCGAAGGCGACCATCCCTACCAGGTGGCCCGGCCGGATGCGACCGTCGCCCACCGCCGTGTCCAGGGCGATGGGGATCGATGCGGCGGTGGTGTTGCCGGTGGTCGCGACGGTGGAGACGACCCGCTCGCGCGGCAGGCCGAGGGCGTCGGCGGTGACGTCGAGGATGCGCTGGTTCGCCTGGTGCGGCACCACCCAGTCGAGGTCGGCCACCGCCACCCCGGCGCGGTCGCAGGCCGCGCGCAGGGCGGCCGGCATCTGCACCACCGCCTGCTTGAAGACCAGGCGGCCGTCCATGTGGATCCGGTGGAGCCCCGCCCCCACCTGCTGATCGTCGAGGAAGGGGCGGCGAGCGGTGCCGGGGACCGGGATGGAGAGGGCGTCCACGAAACCGCCGTCGGCGCCGAGGTGGGTAGCGAGGAGGCCATGGTCGTCGTCCGCGGCCCCCTCCACCACCACCGCCCCGGCGCCGTCGCCGAACAGGACCGCGGTGTCGCGGCCGGTGTCGGAGAGGTCGAGCCCCGCCGACTGGACCTCGGCGCCGACCACCAAGACCCGCTCCGCCTCGCCGGCGCGCACGTAGACGTCGGCGAGGGCGAGGGCGTAGAGGAAGCCGGAGCACTGGCCGCGCACGTCGATCGCCCCCACCGGCCGCGTCCCGAGCTTGTGCTGGAGGAAGCAGGCGGCGCCGGGGACGAGGTAGTCGGCGGTGGAGGTGGCGAAGAGGATGAGGTCGATCGCCCCCGGCGCCAGGTCGGCCGCCTCCAGGCAGCGGCGGGCGGCCACCAGGCCGAGGTCGGAGGTCGCCTCGCCGTCGGCGGCGAACCGGCGCTCGCGGATCCCGGAGCGCTGGCGGATCCACGCATCCGACGTCTCCATCCACCCCTCCATGTCGCGGTTGGTGACCACCCGCTCGGGGAGGTAGCTGCCGGTGGCGACAATGCGGCTACGGGACATGGTTGGGGCTCGCTTCGCTCGCGGGGGATAGGGATGTAGGGAGGTAGGGAGGTAGGGACGGATCCTGTGGATAGCGCCAATCGGCACCTTCGTCCAGCCCGGAGGGCTGACCCTCCCTATTTCCCTATCTCCCTACTTCGCCCTCTTCGACCTGTTCGCCTTCGCCTCCCCACCGCCCTCGCCCTCCTCTTCCGGGCGCTCCCGATACAGCAGGGCCGTCCGGCCGATGCGGCTCACCACGGCGGCGGCGTGGTCGCGGGCGAGGGAGTCGACCGCCGCCTTGCAGTAGTCGCGGTCGTCGGTGGCGATGCGCACCTTCACCAACTCGTGGACCTCGAGGGCCTCCTCCAGGGCCTCGCCCACGGCGGCGGTGACACCTGCCTGCCCGACCATTACGATCGCCGGCAGGGTCTGCCCTTTCCGCCGTAAGGCAGCACGCTCTTTGCTCGTCAACACAGGGGGTTGCATGGATAAGTTCACCTTTCTCTATCAGGTTACCTACGGCGACACCGACGCTGCGGGGGTGGTCTACTATGCCCGCTATCTGGAGATCATGGAACGGGCCCGGTGGGCGTGGCTGGAGGCCCACGGGGTGGCAATGGCCGACCTCCACCGGCTCGGGCGGTGGTTCGTGGTGGTGGAGGCCCATGTTCGTTACCGGCGCCCCGCCCCCCTCGGGGCGCGGCTTTCCGTGGGCGTGGGGGTGGAGCGGGTCGGGCGGGCATCGATCACCGTCTCCCAGCCGGTGCGCGGCGAGGACGACACCCGCTTCGTCGACGGCACCATCCGTTTGGGGTGTGTCGACCCTACTGGTAAAGTCTCTTCCCTTCCCCCCGAGGTCGTCCGCACCCTGTCGGGAGCGTGACGCCCCTAACCCGAGGCCACCGTGAGCCACTCCTTCATCCGCTCCTGTTACGACAAGGTCGCCGGCGGCGGCGCCATCTCCCCGGGTGAGGCGGAGGCGTTGATCCGCCTGCAGGGTGCCGACGTCATGGACCTGATGGCGGCGGCAAACCGGCTCCGCCACCAGTTCGTCGGCGACGAGGTCCACCTCTGCTCGATCGTCAACACCAAGTCCGGCGGCTGCACCGAGGACTGCGCCTTCTGCGCCCAGGCGAGCCGCTTCGCCGCCCCGATCGACAACTACGGCCTGCTAGACTCGGAGGCGGTGGCGCGCGCCGCTGACGAGGCGGTGGCCCAGGGCGCCCGCGCCTTCGGGGTGGTGGCGGCGTGGCGCGGCCTGAAGGAGGGGGAGGTGCTCGACGCGGTGTGCAAGCAGATCGAGACCATCGCCGCCCGCGGCGACGTCAACGCCGACGCCTCCCTGGGGCTGATCGACTCGCCGGTGGTAGCCCGCCGCCTGAAGGAGGCGGGGCTGGTCTGCTACAACCACAACCTGGAGACGGCGCCGAGCTTCTTCCCCGACGTGTGCTCCAGCCACGGGTTCGAGGCGCGCGTCGCCACCCTGCGCCACTGCCGCGAGGCGGGGATCCACATCTGCAGCGGCGGCATCCTGGGGATGGGCGAGACGCCGGAGCAGCGGGTGGAGCTCGCCTTCGCCCTCAAGGAGGTGGCGCCGGACATGGTGCCGCTCAACTTCCTCAACCCGCAGCCCGGCACGCCCCTCGGCGAGCGCGCCCCCCTGGCGCCGATGGAGATCCTCGCGGCGATCGCCTGCTTCCGCTTCATCCTGCCGGACCGCAACCTCATGGTCGCCGGCGGCCGCGAGGTGGGGCTGCGCTCGCTGCAACCGATGATGTTCCTGGCCGGCGCCAACGGCACCATGACCGGCAACTACCTCACCACCACCGGCGCCTCCCCGGCCCAGGACCAGGCGATGATCGACGACCTCGGCCTCGCGGTGGCGGAACGGGAGGTCCCGGTGGGGTGATGATGGATAGGCAGGTCGCCGGGCAACCGAGGGGGGGTGGTCCGGCGTGGACAATGGCGAAGTACCAACCGGGCCGCACGTAGAGACGTCGCGGCCGCAGATCGAGGAGGTGAGACGATGGCACGTGTCGGCGTGATCCTTTCCGGGTGTGGCTACCTCGACGGGGCGGAGATCCAGGAGGCGGTCCTCACCCTCCTGGCCCTGGACCGGGCCGGGGCGGAGGTCTCCTGCTTCGCGCCGGACGTGGCGCAGCACAAGGTCGTCAACCACCTCACCGGTAAGGAGGAGGGGGAGAGCCGCAACGTCCTGGTGGAGTCGGCGCGCATCGCCCGCGGCCGGATCGCCGACGTGGCCGAGGCGAACGCCGACGACCTCGACGCCCTCATCCTCCCCGGCGGCTTCGGCGCCGCGCTCAACCTGTGCGACTTCGCCATCCACGGCCCCGACTGCACCGTCGACCCGGGGGTCGAGCGGCTGATCCGCGCGGTCCACGGGGCCGGCAAGCCGATTGGCGCCATCTGCATCGCCCCGGCCCTGATCGCCAAGGTCCTCGGCGACGGCGGGGTCGAGGTCACCATCGGCAACGACGCGGGCACCGCGGCGGCGCTGGAGTCCATGGGGGCGCGCCACTGCGACTGCCCGGTGGACGCCTTCGTCGTCGACCGCAAGCAGAAGGTGGTGACCACCCCGGCCTACATGCTCGGCCCGGGGACCAAGGACGTGGCCGCGGGGATCGAGCGGTGCGTCGCCGAGACCCTCGCCCTGGTGGGTTGAGCACGCAGCGGGAGCCGGCTTGAGCGAAGAGCGCCCAGAGGCGGATGACGGGGTGTGGCCGTGGGGCCGCACCGCGACGGGTAACGCCCCCGGCGCCACCCCGCCCCACGGCCGCTCGGTGACGAGCTTCCGCTGGAAGTTCTTCGGCTACATCGCCCTGCTCATCCTCTTCATCTGCGTCGTCTTCGGCTTCATCATCCACGCCCAGCAGACCGGCATCCTGCAGCGTGACCTCATCCGCCGCGGGGAGGTGGTGGCCGGGGCGGTGGCCGAGGTCGTCGCCCTCGCCCCGTCGCCGACCGCAGGGATCGAGGCGGCGGCGCGGGTGGTGGCCGGCGACGAGGCGGTGGTCGGGGTGGCGATCTACGACGCCGCCGGCCGCGAGGCGGCGGCGACCCACCGGGACGATGGCCGGGGATGGCTCCCGGGCCGCGCGCCGCTCCTGCCGCCCTTCAACCTGGAGGGCAACCCGAGCCGCAAGGCGAGCCGCTACCTCCTCGAGCTCACCGACGGCGGCGCGGTGTGGTGCTTCACCCACCCGCTCCCCGCCACCCGCGGCGGCGTGGTCGGTTGGGCCGAGGTCCACGTGGTGCCGCCCTACGCCAGCCACCGTCTCGACTACGTGGTACGGGTCGGCCTCCTCGCCCTCACCGTCTTCCTCAGCTTCGCCCTCTTTGCGGTCCTCTTCCTGTCGCGGCGGGTCACCGGCCCCCTGGTCCAGCTCGCCGACCGGGCGCGGGAGTGGGGCAAGGGCAACCTCGGCGGCCGGGTGGCGATCCACACCGGCGACGAGTTCGAGCTCCTCGGCAACGCCTTCAACGACATGGCCGCCAACCTCCGCTCCACCATCGGCCGCCTGCAGGAGAGCGAGCTCAAGCTCAAGGAGCACACGGGAGATCTGGAGCTCAAGGTCCTCGACCGCACCCGCGCCCTGGCGGAGAAGAACGTCGAGCTCCAGCGGGCCATGGAGCAGGCGCGCGACTCCGACCGGCTGAAGTCGGAGTTCATCTCCAACATGTCGCATGAGCTGCGCACCCCGCTGAACGGCGTCATCGGCTTCGCCGAGCTCATCCTCATGGGGATCGACGGCGAGGTGGACGGCAAGGTGCGCGAAGACGTGGAGCAGATCCACGAATGCGGCAACCACCTGCTCCACCTGATCACCTCGATCCTCGACTTCTCCACCATCGAGGCGGGGATGATGACCGTCCACAAGGAGGAGACCGACGTCGTCTCGATCCTCGACGAGGTCGCGCCGGTGGCCCGCTCCCTGGCGAGCAAACGGCAAAACGAGTACCGCCAGGAGGTGGGCGACGACATGCCGGAGGTGGTGGTCGACCGGATGCGCATCAAGCAGGTGCTCCTCAACCTGGTCTCCAACGCCTGCAAGTTCACCGAGCACGGCAGGGTCACCGTCCGCCTCGACCTCCTGGAACGGCAGCCGCAGGTGGTCAAGCAGCTCCGCGCCCACTACCCGGCGCCGCTGGACCCACGGGAGTACTTCTACCTCGGCGTCAGCGACACCGGCATCGGCATCCCGGCGGAGCACCTCGGCAACATCTTCAAACGCTTCAACCAGCTCGACGGCTCAGTGCCGCGCACCTACGGCGGCACCGGCCTCGGGCTGGTGATCAGCCGCCAGCTCATCGAACTCCACGGCGGCTGGATCTGGGTCACCTCCACCCCCGGCGAGGGCTCCACCTTCCACTGCGTCCTCCCCCGCCGCGCCCGCGAGCTGGAGGCGGAGGCGTGTGAAAGCGACCGCTGACGTGCGCGCTACGCGCGCCAGCTTTCAGCGGACAGCGTCTCCTTCCAGCAAGTGAACCGGGGGCCGTGGTGCGACCGCAAGCCCCCCTCTCTCCACCGCCCCCCCCCGGCGCCCCTCCACTGAAAGCTGTCCACTGTTCGCTGCAGGCTGAGCGCTGCAAGCTGAGAGCTGAAAACTCTCCATTGGCCGTATCGCCACGGTCGCGGCTATGGTGCACCTCCCATGTCCCGTCTCTTCCTCCTCTTCCTCGCCGTCCCCCTGGCGGAGCTCTACGTCCTCATCCACGTCGGCAGGGTGATCGGCGCCGGGTGGACCATCCTTCTGGTGATCCTCACCGCCATGGTCGGCGCCGCCCTGGCGCGGGCGGAGGGGCTGCGCACCCTGGCGACGATCCAGGCCTCTCTGGAAGCCGGCCGGCCCCCCACCAACGAGCTCATTGAGGGGGCGATGATCCTGGTCGCCGGCCTCACCCTCCTCACCCCCGGCTTTATTACCGACGCCCTCGGCCTGCTCATCCTCTTTCCGGTCACCCGCCGCCCCATCCGCCGCTGGCTCGTCGCCCAGCTCCGCCGCCGCGCCCGCGACCACGAGGGGATCATCGACGTGGACTTTCGCTGACGACACCGAAGACCCCGCGTTGCGACGAGAGGCGACTGCTCCCGTCATCCCACCCCGCCCCCCTCCTCAAGGAGCCTCTTGAGGATGTTCAGCATGAGGAGATCCTTCGCCCTCGCGGTCTCCTCCTTGACCTGCACGAGGGTCGAGAGGTCGAGGATCCGTAGGGGCATCGATTCCACCTCAACCTCTGCCGTGTGCCCGACGAGCTCCGGGAAACCACGACCTGCCCCAATCGTCCCGAGCAGGTCGAGCGGCCCCCCAGTGGTCATCAGGAGGTGGTGGCCGGGTCCGGCGAGAGCCGGGCGCGACGGGATCAGTCGCTGCGTACCCCGCCCCCGGTAGCCCGCTTCCAGCTCCGCCAGTGCGTCGAGGAGGCGGGTAAGGTTCGCATTGTCGCGGTTGTGCACCACGTCGAGGTCGAAGGTCGTGACCGGCGCCCCGTGGAGAACGGCGCAGACACCACCCACGACGATGAGCTCGACGTCGTGGGCGGCCAGCACCCGCAGAAGGGCGAGAAAATCAGGAACGCAGCCGGCCATCGCGCAACTTCTGGAGGGCGACCACGTTCGCCTGCAGGACCCGCAGCCGCTCCGTGGGAGTCAACGATGCCATCCACCGCAGGAGGGTGAGGTCGACCCCGTTGTCGTCGTACTCCGGCTCGGAGGCCGGTAGCGGCAGAGGACGCGGGGCGGGCTCGTATGCAGACGGGGCCATGACGGGAGGCTAACACGCACGGGGCAGATGGCGTCGACTGGCCCGCCGACGGTGGCCGCCACCCTTGGGCAGGGGCCACACTACCGGACATGGAGCGGACCGGGAGCCCACCGTGGGAGATCGACGTCGCGCCGCCACGGCCGCCGTGGGAGCAGATGGCGATCGACCGGTGGCTGCTCCATCGGGCCGAGGAGGCGGTGGCCCCGCCGGTCCTGCGCCTCTACCAGTGGGACCGCCCCACCCTCACCCTCGGCCGCCACCAGGAGGTCGATTCCGATGGGGTCGACCTCGCAAGGTGTGCGCGGCTCGGGGTCGCGGTGGTCCGGCGGCCCACCGGTGGGCGGGCGGTCTTGCACGGCCCCGGCCTCACCTACGCGATCGTCGCCCCCCTCCCCCACCCCGGCGCGACAGTGGTCGCCTGCTATGGGTGGGCGATCGCGCCGCTCATCGCCGCCCTCGCCGCCCTCGACCTTCCGGTGGCGGAGCTCGGCCGGACCCATGGCGCCACCAACGCGGCGCGCCTGCGCGCCGCCTGCTACGCCGCCCCCTCCGCCGGGGAGGTGGCGCTCGCCGGCCGCAAGTGGATCGGCTCGGCCCAGCGACGGCTACGCAGCGCCTTCCTCCAGCACGGCGCCATCCCCTTCACCCACGACGGGGCCGCCCTGGCCGACTGCCTCCGTTTCCCCGACGGCACCACCCGGGCGGCGCGGGCGGCAGCCCTCGCCCGGCGCATTGCCGACCCTGCGCCCCTCCTCGCGGGCCGTACCCCTGAGGAGCTCACTGCCGCCATCGCCGACGGCTTTCGCAGCCACCACCGCTTCGACCGGTGGCGGCAGCTTCACCTACCGGCGGCGGTAGGAGAGGCGGCCGAGGCGGCGCGGCAGGATCCCCGCTGGACCCTCACTGAGGGGCGGCCTCTCTGAGAGCCTCGCGCCCATGGACCCGGACCCGGCGCCACCCTCCCCGGGGCCCCGGTAGGAGGAGGCCATGCCCCCGATCCGCGCCGTTGGCGCGGCAGGCCCAAAGGGCCTGGATCGCGGGCATGGCCCGCTCCTACCCGTAGACCTCGATCCGGGGCCAGCCTCTTCAAACACCGAGCTGACGTAGCAAGAGGTCGTGCACCGCCCCCATCTCCAGGGTGTCGCAGGCGCCGATGCGGTTGGAGGCGATGAGGAGCGGCCCTACCTCGGGGCGCGCGGGGAGGCGGCCGTGGCTGCCGCGCACCAGGGTGGCGTCCAGGGGGATGACGTCCATGAGGTAGCGCATCCCGAGCCGCTTTTGCAGCAGGCGCCGGGCAATGCGCAGCTTCGGCAGGCGCAGGATGGGGTCGAGGAAGAGCTCCCGCGGGTCGTAGCCGGGCTTGCGGTGGATATCCACGGTGCGGGCGAAATCCGGGGCGCGGTCGTCGTCGAGCCAGTAGTCGTAGGTGAACCAGCACCCCGCCTCGGCCACCGCCACCCGCTCGCCGGCGCGCGGGTGGTCGAGGGAGGCGGCGCGCATACCGTCGCTGTCGAGGAGCTGGGAGATCCCCGGGAGCCGGGCGAGGAGTGCATCCACTCGCGGCAGGTCCGCCGGGTCGCGCACGTACAGGTGCGCCACCTGGTGGTCGACGACCGCGAAGCAGCGGGAGACGAAGGGGTCGAGGATGTCGCCGATCTCGCTCTCCCGCACCCGCAGGAGCCCCGCCTCCCGCAGGACCCGGTTGATCGCCACCGGCCGGGCCACCGCCTCGATGCCGTACTCGGAGCAGACCACCACCTCGGCGCCTTCGCCGCGCACGTGGTCGATCAGCCCCCCGGCGATCCGGTCCACCTCGGCCACCGCCCGGCCGATGGCCGGGTGGTCCGGGCCGAGCCGCTGGAGGTCATAGTCGAGGTGCGGCAGGTAGACGAGGGTGAGGTCGGGACGGTGGCGGTCGAAGGTGAGGCGCGCCGCCTGGGCGATCCACTCGCTCGACGCCACCCCCGCCCCCGGCCCCCAGAACTGGAAGAAGGGGAAGGGGCCGAGCTCTCGCTCCAGGGAGGCGGGCAGGGTGGGCGGCTCGCCGTAGATGGCGATGATCTTCCGCCCGTCCGCCGGGTAGAGGGGCCGCGGGGTCACCGACCAGTCCACCGTCGAGCCCATGTTGTACCACCAGAAGAGGTTGGCGCAGGTGAGGCCGGGCCGGTGGCGGCGCGCCGTCTCCCACACCTTCGGCGCCTGCACCAGATGGTTCGACTGGCGCCAGAAGAGGACCTCGGCGAGGTCGCGAAAATACCAGCCGTTGGCGACGATGCCGTGGTCCCGGGGGGGCCGGCCGGTGAGCAGGGTCGCCTGGCAGGTGCAGGTGACCGCCGGCAGGGGCGGCGTCACCGTGGCGAGGAAGCCGTCGTTCGCCAGGCGGTTGAGGTTGGGCGTCTCTTCCCCCAGCAGCTCGGGGGTGAGCCCCACGACGTCGATCACCACCAGCGGCGGGGCGCTCACTGCGCTGCCTCCGCGCCGGAGGCGGCGGCGACCTCGCCCTTTGCCCACGCCACCTCGGCGGCCAGCGCGCGGGCAAGGGCGGCGTCGTCTATGGGTCGCTCCCCATCCGGGAGGAGCGACCAGGTGTAGGTCTCCACCTCCAGGTGGTCGCAGAGGCGCGCCGCCACCAAGTGGCGGATGGCGCGGGCCAGCTCTGCCTGGGTGGTCGCCACCGCCCCCACCACCGGGCGGTGGATCGGCGCGTGGAAGTGGACCCGCCACGGCCGGTCCATCGGGAAACCACCGCCCGCGGCCCCGGCGAGGGCGGCGCCGAGGTCGTCCGCCGCCACCACCACCCCATCGGCCCCCCGGCGCGCACCTGGTGGAGGAAGCGCGGCTCGTCGAACGCGACGAGGGCGGCGCGGGTCGCGGCCGCGCTCGGGTCGGCCACCTCCAGGCCGCAGGAGAGCTGCGCCTTGCCGACCACCAGCCCGGCGGCGGCGAGGGCGTCGAGGCTCGCCTCGGGCGACTCAAAGGCGACCGCCTGGTGGCAGCAGTCGAAGCAGAGGCCGAGGGTCTCGTCGATGAGCGACCTCCCCTCCCCCGCCGCCCGCGCAGCCGCGGCCAGGGGGCCGTGGAAGAGGTCGATCGCCTGTGCTGTCGTCTCCACCACGCAGCCGGGCTCCGGCTCGATGCACAGGCGCACCCCCCTCCCGTTCTCGTCCGCCAGCCGCCGCAGGGCGACGGCGGTGGCGACGAGGCGAGCGCACGCCACCTCGGTGTGGGCCCCGTCCCAGCCGTCGCCCCACCCGAGGGGGAGGGTGGAGAGGGTGGCGGTGGCCACCTCCGGCGGCGCCAGCTCGACCAGCAGCCGCGCCGCCGCCACCGTGTAGTCGGCCCGCGCCGGGCTCGTCCAGTCCGGGGTGTAGACCGCCCGCTTCACCGCCCCCGCCTGAAAGTTACCGTAGGGGAAGCAGTTGAGGGTGAATGGATAGACCCCCGCCGCCGCCATGGCGTCCCCCAGACGCGCCACCCCCGACCGGTCACCGGCAAGGGCCGCCACCACCGCCTGCCCGAGCCAGAGGCCGAGGCCGAGGCGCTCCACCCCCAGGCGGCGCCGCACCGCCGCCCCGTGCACCTCCACCACCCGATGGAGGGCGGCGAGGTCGCCGCCCGGGTGGACGTTGGTGCAATACCCGAGGTGGAGGCGGGAGGGGGGGGCGAGGGGGGGAGGCTGCGAAGGGGGCGACATGGGGCGGGGCGACGGGACGGAGGGTCGACCTCGGAGCGTGCCTCGCCGCCGCCGCCCCCTCAAGCCAACCCATCCCGGGGCCATCCCGGGGTCCACCTTCGGATTATGTCCGAGGAAGCGCCCCGATTCCTGGAGTGTGCACCCTGTTGGGAACGGGTGGGCCCCCCACTGCAGCAGATTTTGGGGTCAGGTCTTTCATTGCCACATTTCTTGCAGATTTTGGGGTCACATTTCTTGAAGAAATGTGGCAATGAAAGACCTGACCCCAAAATTTGTGTGACCCCAAAATTTGTGCAAAATTTGTGTGACCCCAAAATCTGTGACCCCAAAATCTGAGAGGCCGCCTCATGTAACCCTCCGGACCTTGAGGGTCACGCTCCCGTGGTTGTTGTCGTAGAAGTGCCACGCGTCGTTGGCGAAGCCATAGAGGTAGCCGGACCGCGCCGGGGTGTAGCTACAGCCCCCCTTGATCGGGATCACCTCGTGCAGCGCCGGGGTGCCGTCCGCCTTGGGGTTGCCGCCGTTGGCGACCACCCCCACGAGGGCAAACCACGGCAGCGCCTCGACCCGCTTGGTGCCGTGGAAGTCGGCCTGCTCGTTCTTCGAGATCCGCTTGAAGAGCTCCTCCACCTGCCCCCAGAGAGAGCCGGCGAGGTGGGCGAGCTCGCCGATCTTGAAGCGGCCGACGGTGGTGCCGTCGGGGCTGCACTTGATGGTCCGATCGATCCACTGGCCGGTGGCGGTGAATTCGTAGACCCCGCCCGCCTCCAGGTAGAGGCCGGTCTCATTCCACGGCTGCGCCGCGTAGATGGGAAGCTCCACCTCGTCGCCGGGCGCCAGCACCCGGGTCGGCCGGTAGGGCGCCTGGGCGATCGGCGGGTTCTCATGGCGGGCCACCGCCGCCGTGCTCACCGCGCCGTTGCCGGCGGCGATCGCCGGGCAGCTCCGTGGCTGGCTGCGCAACATCTTGAAGAGGCCGGTACGGGAGTCGTGCAGCACACCGCGGGGATCGGGGACAATCTGCTCCACCATCTTCGACTCGAAGCAGAGGCCGAGCGCCTCCGACTCCTCCACCATCCACAGGAGGGCACAGTCGGAGAGGTCGGTCTCCCGGTAGCCGCCGCCCACGTCCGCGTGGACCCCGGGGAACCACACCTGCTTCACGTCTCGCCCCGGCGCCACCTCGGTCCACAGGGTCGGGCTGAACGAGGCGCGCACCTCATCCAGCGCCACGGCGTGGCGGGCGTGGACCACGCCGTCACCCAGGTCGGTGGCGTGGAAGGCGTACTTCTCGGGGTCGTCGAGGAGGTTCAGGAGCCCCAGATCATCCGGGATCCCCAACGCCCCGACCGTGTCCCAGACGCCGATGAAGTGAATCGGGAAGTCCGTGCCCGGACCGCCACCATGGAAGCGCCAACCGCCGTCGGCCCACGCCGAGGCCGGCCGCCGCCTCCGATACCCCTGCTTGAAGGCGCGCTCCACCCGCTGCCACACCTCGCCGTCGTCGAGGCCGGCAAGGTCGAGGAGACCGCACCGGCCGATCATCCCGGCCAGGGAGCGCACCGTGTAGGCGCCACGGGAGAAGCCGTAGAGAAAGAGGCGATCACCTCCGCCGTCGCCGTCGCCGTCGCGGTAGACCGCGCCGAGCCAGCGGTAGGCGCTGAGGATGTTGCGGATCAGACCGACCCCGGCGCTCCCCCCGGCGAGCCGCTCCCACCAGTTCCCCTCGCTCCCCACCCCCGGGTGGTAGTAGCGAAGCTGCGCCTCCCCCGCCCAATCTCCCTCCGCCACCGCGTTGTAGAGCCGGACCACGTTGGTGGGCACCAGCACCCCCTCCTCCCGCTGCTCCGGCGTATTCCACGTCCCATCACAACAGACCACCAGATTGCCCATCGCCCTCTCCTCCAGACCACGGATGAAACCCGGTCAGGATCGTCACCGCGCCGACAACTCAGCGCAAGCAGACCGCCCCCGACCTTTGCCCTTCCCGGCCCCGCCCACACCCACTACCCTCCCCTCCCGTCCCCACGCTGACCGCTGATCGCCGAGAGCCCACACGATGCCGCCCGACCTCTTCATCGCCCTGCGTTACCTGCGCTCGCGGCGCAAGAGCCGCTTCGTCTCCCTGATTACCTGGTTCTCGGTGGGGGGGATCGCCCTCGGGGTGGCGGCGTTGTTGACGGTGATCGCGGTGATGACCGGCTTCGAGGAGGATCTGCGGGACAAGATCCTCTCCACCAATGCCCACCTGGTGGTCCTCGCCCACGACCCGGCCGGGATCACCGACGTGGACGGCGCACTGAAGACGATCCGCAAGGAGCCGACGGTCACCGGCGCCTCCCCCTTCGTCCTCACCCAGGTGATGCTCACCACCCCGCGCGGCGTCTCCGGGGTGGTGCTGCACGGCATCGACCCGGCCACCGTCGGCGACGTCTCGCACCTGCCCCTGGATATGAAGGAGGGCGACATCTCGGCGCTGGCCGAGGGGCCGGCGATCGTCGAGGGCGACCAGCGGCGGCCGCCTCTCCTCATCGGCAACGAGCTCGCCCGCACCCTCGGCGCCTGGGTGGGCGACGACGTCTCGGTGGTCTCGCCCCAGGGGGAGGCATCGCCCATGGGGGGCATCCTGCCGAAGATCCGCACCTTCCGGGTCGCCGGGATCTTCGCGACCGGGATGTACGAGTACGACTCGTCGATGGCGTACTGCGCCCTGAGCGAGGCCCAGTCCCTCCTCAAGATGGGCAGCGCGGTCACCGGCATCGCGGTGAAGACCACCGACTTCTTCCACGCCCGCGACATCGCCGCGCGGCTGCAGACGGCCCTGGGCTTCCCCTACTGGGCGCGCGACTGGATCGACATGAACCGCAACCTCTTCTCCGCCCTGAAGCTGGAGAAGGTCACCATGTTCCTGATCCTCACCCTGATCATCCTGGTGGCCGCCTTCAACATCATCTCCAGCCTGGTGATGGTGGTGATGGAGAAGGGGCGGGAGATCGCCATCCTCCGCTCGATGGGGGCGACGCGGCGCTTCGTGCGCCGTATCTTCCTCTGGCAGGGGGTCCTCATCGGCTGCACCGGCACCCTAATCGGCCTGGTGATCGGCCTGATCCTGTGCACCGTCCTCGACAAGTGGCACTTCATCCAGCTCCCCGGCGACGTCTACTACTTCACCACCCTGCCGGTACGGATGCAGGCGTCGGACTTCGCCCTGGTCACCCTCGCCGCCGCCGCCCTGTCGCTGCTGGCCACCCTCTTCCCGGCCTGGCAGGCGGGCCGCCTGGAGCCGGTCGAGGCGCTGCGCTACGAGTAGGAGGGGGCCATGCCCGCGATCCGCGCCAACGGCGCGGCAGGAAGGCTTGGCAGGCCCGGCAGGCCTGGATCAGGGCCATGGCCCCCTCCTACCACGGATAGAGACGGCCATGCCCGCGACCCGCCGCGACTCCCGGCCGGAAGCCCGCTCCGCCCCCCTCCACAGCCGCCCTCGGCGGCCTCGGGGTGCGCTTCGGCGGCGCCGGCGTGGCTCCAATAGGATCCGTGCCATCCTGAGACCGACGCCGTGTTTATTTTGAATAAAACATAGTCTATTCTTCCTAACTGCTTGTTTCTACAAGATTGAACAATACGCAACGACCTCGGCATTGTTTTTGCTAGAGGAGGGACAACCAGACCGAGGTTCCCCCATGTTCACCCGCCTCCTCCTCCTCGCCCTCCTCCTCCCCCTCGGCCGTGCCGAGGCCATGCCGGCCCTCTTCTTTGATGGCGCCATCCGCTACACCCAGGCGACCGGCGAGGTGGTGGTGGAGGGTGACATCGCCCACACCCTGGAGCTCCCCCTCCCCGCCACCCTGCCGGGGAGCAGCTTCCTCCTCCATGCCCGGTTCGCCAGCCTTACCACCGGGGAGGCGATCATCGCCACCCTCGGCCCGGCGCTGGACGGCCCGGGGGTCCTGGTGGCGGACAGCGACGGGACGACCCTCCTCGTCGCCGACCTCACCACCGCCGAGCTCGCCGGCCCGGCCGGCTGGGACTTCGGCCGCCTGCTCGGAGAGATCACCCCCACGGGCGGCACCGTGGCCCAAGGGTTCACCGACCCGTCGCCCCTCTTCGCCCTCTCTCTGAACCTCACCACCCCGTTCGGCGCCCAGATGTTCGACGCCGACTTCTCCGGCCGGGTGAACGGCCGGATCCTCGCCCTTGCCGCCGCACCGCACCCCGTCAACGCCGTGCCCGAACCGACCACCGCCCTCCTCTTCTCGGCCGGCCTCCTTCTCCTCTTCGTCACCACCCGCTCCCGAGGTATGACCATGCTGCGCGCCCTCCTCCTTGTTGCCCTCCTTCTGCCTGCCGGCCACGCCGCCGGTACGATCCTCCCCTACCCGCAGCTATACCTCGCCGACTTCGGCACGGACACGGGATTCACCTATCTCCGCGACCCCAGCGCCCCCTGGCTGTCGCCCACCGGGGTGCAGATCGAGGCCCATGTCGAGCACATCGCGTACGCCGATGCCAGCCGTCTGAACCTCCCGCTGAGCCCCCTCCTCCTCACCGCCGACGCCACCGGCGCCAACGGCACCCTGACTATCGGCGCCGGCGGCAGCGAACTCACCGCGACGGTCTCCAACGGGGTGATCTCCACCTTCTTTGACGGCACCCCCTACCTCTACTCCGCCGATCTCGCCTACACCGGCGGCACCTACGCCGCCGGGCTTGCGGGAGGCCAGCTCGAGGTGATCCTCTCCGACTACCGCTCCAGCGGCGACATCATCCACGTGGGCGGCAACCTCGGCGCCATCAACGACGCCGCAGCGGTCGCGGCGGTCCCCGAGCCCACCTCCCTGCTGCTGCTTGGCTCCTGCTCGCTCCTCCTCCTCGCCCGCCGGCGCCGCCGGTAGCCGTTCCGGGCCTTGACCCGCCACCCGCCTCGCCTACCCTTGGCGCCTTCACCTAACGAATAGGGAGGGCGCCATGGAGTTTTTCATCGACACCGCCGACGTGGCGGAGATCCGCGAGGCCCAGTCCATGGGCGTCCTCGACGGGGTGACCACCAACCCGTCGCTGGTCGCCAAGACCGGCCGCCCCTTCCGCGAGGTCCTGGAGGAGATCTGCTCCATCGTCGACGGCCCGATCTCCGCCGAGGTGGTGGCCACCGACGCCGACGGGATGGTCGCCGAGGGGGGGCGCCTCGCCGCGATCCACCCGAACATCACCGTGAAACTGCCGCTCACCGTCGACGGCATCAAGGCGTGCAAGGCGCTGGCCGGCCGCGGGATCAAGACCAACCTCACCCTCTGCTTCTCCGCCAACCAGGCGCTGTTGGCGGCGAAGGCAGGCGCCACCTTCGTCTCCCCCTTTGTCGGCCGCCTCGACGACATCGGCCAAGACGGGATGGCGCTGATCAACGACATCGTCACCATCTACCGCAATTACGGCTACGCCACCAAGGTCCTGGTCGCGTCGATCCGCCACCCGGAGCACGTCCACGCCGCGGCCCTCATGGGGGCGCACGTGGCCACCATCCCCTTCGCGGTGATCCGCAAGCTCGCCGCCCACCCCCTCACCGACAAGGGGCTCGCCGCCTTCCTCGCCGACTGGCAGGGGACCGGCGAGACAATCTGAGGTAAGGCAAAAGAGGGGCGGCGCGGTGACGTCCGGTTTTTGACCACATTGGATCGTATTCGTATGGTGGGGTAGTCTCTCCTCCCCGCCTCCCATGAATAGCGAACGACCGAGTCGCGACGCCCTGCTGGAAGAGATCGCCGACCTGCGCGCGCGGCTCGCCGAGGCGGAGGCGGCAGTGGCACGGGGGGGCCGCGGCCACCTTGCCCTCCTGGCGGCGGTGGCCGCCGGCGACCGCCCCCTGACGGAGGTCCTCGACCACCTGGCACGGCTGATCGAGGCGGAACGGCCGGGGATGGCCTGCTCCATCCTCCTCTTCGACCCGGCGAACCAGTGTCTCCGCCACGGCGCCGCCCCCAGCCTCCCGGACGGCTACAACGCCCAGGTCGACGGCTTCCCGATCGGTCCGACCATGGGGTCGTGCGGCACCGCCGCCTTTCGCCGCGAGCGGGTGGTGGTGGCGGAGATCGCCACCGACCCCCTGTGGGCCCCATTCAAGGAGGTCGCCGAGAGCTACGACCTCCGCGCCTGCTGGTCACAGCCGATCCTCTCCGCCGGTGGTGACCTCCTCGGAACCCTGGCGATGTACTACCGCGAGGTGCGCCGACCGGCCGCCACGGAGATCGACTTGATCGAGACCGCCGCCCACGTCGTCGCCCTGGCGATCGAACGCCAGCGGACTGAGGCTGCCTTTCGCCACATGAACCGTGCCTTGCGCGCCTACAGCGGCTGCAACCGCGCCCTGGTCCGAGCGACCGATGAGGCCACCTTCCTCACCGAGATCTGCCGAGTTCTGGTGGTGGAGGCGGGCTATCGAATGGCGTGGGTGGGGCTGGCGCGTGACGATGAGCGGCGCACGGTGGAGCCCGTGGCCCAGGCGGGTGCCGAGGAGGGGTACCTGGCGGAGGCCGACGTCACCTGGGGCGACGACCCGCATGGCCAGGGCCCATCGGGCAGCGCCGTCCGTGATCGCCGGCCGCAAGTCAACCAGGACATCCTCCACAACCCCGCTTTCGAGCCGTGGTGCGAGGCGGCGGTAGCGCGAGGTTACGCAGCCTCCATTGCCCTCCCCTTCGACGGCCAGGGCGACCACGCCCTCGGCTGCCTCAACGTCTATGCCGCCGAGCCCCACGCCTTCGACGAGGCGGAGGTAGCGCTGCTGACCGAGCTCGCCGAGGATGTCGCCCACGGCATTCGGACCCTCCGCGGTCGCCAGGAGCAACGCCGCCTCAAGGAGGAGCGTGCCGGTCTCGAACGGCAGCTCCGCCAGGCACAGAAGATGGAGGCGATCGGCACCCTGGCCGGCGGCATCGCCCACGACTTCAACAACATCCTCCAGGCGATCTTCGGCTACGCCGACCTCGGCCGCAACACCCTGCCCGCGGACCACCCGAGCCGAACCTACCTCGACCACGTCCTCATCGGCGCCAAGCGCGCCCGTGACCTGGTGCGCCAGATACTCACCTTCAGCCGCCAGACCGAGAGCCACCGCCGGCCGTGTCGCCTCCAGCCGGTGGTGAAGGAGGCGTTGAAGCTCCTCGCCGCCACCCTGCCGGCGACCATCGAGGTCCACGCCCACATCGACCCCGACACCCCGGAGGTGGTCGCCGACCCGACCCAGCTCCACCAGGTGGTGATGAACCTCGCCACCAACGCCTACCACGCCATGCGCAAGGGGGGCGGCACCCTGGAGGTCTCCCTCGCCGGCCATCGCGAAGCGGAGGGTGAGGGGGAATCCGAGTGGCTCCGCCTGGTCGTCCGCGACACCGGCTGCGGCATGGACGAGGCGACCCGCGAGCGGATCTTCGACCCCTTCTTCACCACCAAGGAGGTGGGCGGGGGGACCGGCCTCGGGCTGGCGGTGGTCCACGGCATCGTCGCCGACCACCAGGGGCGCATCGAGGTCGAGAGCGAGGTCGGCAAGGGGACCACGGTGCGGATCGACCTGCCGGCGGCGGAACAGGGAGCGCCGGCCGCGCCCCCCGACATCGCGGTGCCCCGGGGGGCGGGCCAACGGATCGTGGTCGTCGACGACACGGCGCCGGTCGCCGCCGTCCTCGGCGAGATCCTCACCGAGCTCGGCTACCGCCCCACCCTCTACACCGACCCACGCCGGGCGCTGGAGGCGATCACCGCCAACCCGGCCGCCGTCGACCTGGTGATCACCGACCAGGTGATGCCGGCGATGAGCGGCACCGATCTGACCGCCGCCCTGGTCGCTGTCCGGCCCGACCTGCCGATCATCCTCCTCACCGGCTACGCCGATGAAGGCACGAGAGACAACACCGCCATCCGAAAACGCCTCACCAAGCCCATCTCCGGCCCCGAGCTGGCACGCACCCTCCAGCAACTCCTCTCCCCAGTCCAACCCGGTTAACCCATGGCCACGATCCTCGCGGTAGACGACGACCCCCAGGTGCGCGAGATGCTCGACACCCTCTTCACCGAGGCCGGTTACCAGGTGGTGACCGCGGCGGACGGCAAGGAGGCGATGGCGAACTTCCGCAAGCAGCCGGCGGAGGTGGTGGTGGCGGACATCCTGATGCCCGAGAAAGACGGCCTGGAGACGCTCCAGGAGCTCCACCAAATCGCCCCAGAGGTGCCGGTGATCGCCATCTCCGGCGGCGGCCACCTCCCCGGCAGCCACTACCTCAAGACCGCCACCCTCCTTGGGGCCTTCCGCGCCCTGGAAAAGCCCTTCCCCAATCGCGCCATCCTTACCGCGGTGGGCGAGGCCCTGGCGTAAGAGGGGCGGCCGCTCGCAGCACCAGGACCCGCTCCGCCGACGGCAGGCAGCCCCGGATTGCCGGCGCCGATTTTTTCGTCACGGCCACGGAGAGTCGGTGGCGGCGATCACGTTGCTCCATGGGACTCACGGTCGGCGCGTGGCATCCTGCCGCCCCCATGGCCCTGACACCGGTTCGTATCCCCGATGGCGTGCGCGCGACGATCGCCGGTGAGATCGCCGGCGCCGACGGGTGTGAGCTCTTCTTTGCCGCGACCACCGACGGCGACGGCGACATCGCCTCGGTGGAGCTCCTCGCCCGCGGCCACGCCACCGCGGTGCCGGCGATCACCCGTGACCTCCAGCCGGGCCAGGTGGTCCTCCACAACCACCCGTCGGGCAACCTCACCCCATCCGACCCGGACATTTCGGTCGCCTCGATGCTCGGTGAGCGCGGCATCGGCTTTGTGATCGTCGACAACCAGGCGACCCGCGACCTCACCGTCACCCGCCCCCACCGGCCGCCGCCGGAGCGGCCGGTGGCGAACGGGTGGATCGACGCCCTGTTTGCCGCCGGCGGCCCCCTCGCCGCCCACTTCGACCACTACGAGCCGCGCGCGCCGCAGGTGGCGATGGCGAAGGCGGCGGCGGAGGTGATCAACCAGGCGCGGCCGCGGCTGGTGGAGGCGGGGACCGGGACCGGCAAGTCCCTCGCCTACCTCGCCCCGGCGGCGCGCTGGGCGCAGCAAAACCAGAAGCGGGTGGTGATCGCCACCCACACCATCCACCTCCAGCAGCAGCTCATCACCAAAGACATCCCCCTGCTCGCCGAGGCCCTGGACCGGCCGCTGAAGGCGATCCTGGTGAAGGGGCGGAGTAACTATCTCTGCCTGCGCAAGCTCGGCGAGGCCACGGCCCAGCTCGACCTTCTGGAGGAGGGGGAGGTGGCCGCCCTGGAGGCGATCGCCGCGTGGGCGAAGACGACCCGCGACGGCTCCCTCGCCGACCTCCCCGAGCCCCCACCGCACAGCGCGTGGGAGCGGGTCTGCTCCGACGCCGACGCCACCCTGCGCGCCCGCTGCCCCCACTTCGACCGCTGCTTCTTCTACCAGGCGCGCCGCCGCGCTGCCTCCGCCCACCTGTTGATCGCCAACCACGCCCTGCTCTCCGCCGACCTGGCGGTACGGCTGGCGAGCGGCGACGCCGAGTCCGCCGCGGTCCTGCCGCCGTACCACCGGGTGGTGATCGACGAGGCCCACCACCTCGAAGACAGCGCGGTGCGCCACCTCGGCACCCAGACGTCGCGCCTGGCGCTGCTGCGGGCCCTGGGCCGGCTACACCGCGCCAAGGGCGGGACCCTGCTCGCCCAGCTCGGCCGGGCGATCGCCAAGCTCCCCCCCTTCGAGGAGCAGGCAGAGCTCCGGAGCGAGGCGACGGAGCGGCTGCCGGCGCGGATCGACGAGGCGCGTGACCTGGCACGCGCCGCCTTCGACGAGCTCGACCGGCTGCTCCTCCCCGACCCCATCCTGTCGAGCTGCGACCTCGACGCCGACGCCACCGCCCACCTGCGCCCCGACACCGACCGCATCCTCAAGGAGCTCGCCGCCACCCTCACCGGCACCGCGCGCGAACTCCACCGGCTGCTCAAGCAGTGCACCGCCCTGCCCCCGACCCTCGCCGACGCCCTCGCCTCGCCGCTCACCGACTGCGCCGGCGGGGTGAACCGGTTGCAGCTCATCGCCGACGCCCTGCTTACCTGCACCGGGGCGCGGCCGGAGAACCGGGTCCGCTGGGTGGAACGGCGGCGCACCAACCTCGTCCTCTTCTCCCTCCCGGTGGAGCTGCGCGGCGAGCTCCACGAGGCCCTCTTTCGCCCCTACCCCGGGACGCTGCTGACCTCGGCGACCCTCTCCACCGGCAACGACTGCGCCTTCGTCGCCGACCGCCTCGGCCTCACCGAGGGGGAGCCGACCCCCCTCTCCCCCCTCGTCCTGCCGTCCCCATTCGACTACCCGCACCAGCTCCGCTGTCTCTGCCCCACCGACCTCCCGGGGGTGAACGATGGCAAGTTCGACACCGCCGCCGCCGACCTCATCGGCCGCGTCGCCCGGCGCCACGGCGGCCGCACCCTGGTCCTCACCACGGCCTACCGCCAGGTGCGCTCCCTCGCCCTGGCCCTACGGGGTGAGCTGGCCCCGGAGATCGCCGTCCTCGCCCAGGGAGAGGCGGACCGCCACCGGCTCCTCGAGCGGTTCCGCACCGACACCGGCCTTCTCCTCATCGCCACCGACTCCTTCTGGGAGGGGATCGACGTGGTCGGGCCGGCGCTCTCCGCGGTGGTGATCACCCGGCTGCCCTTCCGCGTCCCCGACGACCCCCTGGAGCTGGCGCGAACCGAGGCCCTGCGCGCCCGCGGCCGCCACCCCTTCGCCCACTACTCAGTCCCCATCGCCATCCTCAAGCTGCGCCAGGGGGTCGGCCGCCTCATCCGCTCGCGCACCGATTCCGGCGAGGTGTGGATCCTCGACCACCGCCTGGTCCGCAAGCCGTACGGCGGCCGCTTCCGCAAGGCCCTGCCGGTGGAGGTCGAGGCGGGTGCGGCCGCACGGCTGCTGGCGCGGCTGGAGGAAGAATCAATCTCTCACCGTCCACGCGCCTGAGCCGCAAGAGTCAACCGCCACCTCCTCGACCGACTCGCGCACGGCGCCACCGCGGACAAGATTACCGAGGAATACGACGGGATGTAAAAACGCTCTCTCATCCCGCTCACCGCCCTTCGACGAGCGCACTGTTGCGCAGGAACCCAAGCTCTTTTTTCACCATGAAGGACATGAAGAGCATGAAGAGACAAACCGCAGCATGGCAGCCATCCCATAACCCTTCATGTCCTTCATGCTCTTCATGGTAAGAAAACAGATTTCTTACTTCGCACATCGCCCCTCGACAAGCACACTCAGAGGATCAGCGGAAACAAGATGGGTTTACCAGACCGTAGGGTCGGCTTCAGCCGACCGACGCCGTCATCTCAAGAAATGCCTATTGCCCCTAGCTCATGGCCGACGATGGGCAATCGGAAAGAGGGCGAGATGTCAGGGGGAGGGGATACCGCCAACCGGGTCGAGGGACTCACGAGGTGATCACGGTGCGAGCCTGGAGGGCGATTTC
>JAJRSX010000051.1 GCA_024278555.1 bacterium
CGGTGCCCCCCTCCTTGGTGGTGAAAAAGGGGGTGAAGAGGGAGGCTCGTGCCTCCTCCGTCATCCCGGCGCCGCGGTCGAGGATGGTGACGCTGAGGCGCCGGGCAGCGGTCTCGCCGCGGCGCACGCGCACCGGTGAGAGGCGGGTACGGAGGACCACCGGGACCCCCGCCGGGCTCGCGTCGATGCCGTTCTTCGCCAGGTTGAAGAAGAGCTGCACCAGCCGGTCCTCGCTCCCGGCCACCGCCGGCAGCGACGGGTCGAACTCGCGCGCCGCCACCGCCATCGGGTCGATCCCGAGCTCCAGGGTGAGGAGCTCCACCACCCGGTCGAGGACCCGGTGGATGTTCACCGGCCGGCGCGCCGTGCGCCCACCACGCGCCACCCCGAGGACCTGATCCACGAGGCGGGCGAGGCGGTCCGCCTCGCGCAGGATCACCGCGATCCCCTCGCAACCATCGGGGTCGTCGCACATGCCGTCGAGAATCTGGGCGGCGCCGCGGATCGCCCCGAGGGGGTTGCGGATCTCGTGGGCGAGGGTGGCGGCCATGGTCCCCAGGGCCTCCAGCCTCCCCGCCTGGCGGGTCCGCTCCACCTCCCGTTGGACGCCGCTCTCGTCGTCGAGGAGGAGGATCGCCCCGGGCGCCGGACCGGCCAGCGGCCCGATGCGCACCGCCACCAGCCGCTCACGTCCCGGACCGAGCAAGAGGCGGGCGTTGCGGCGCACAAGGGGGCTCTCGTCGGCGACCACCTGGGCCACCGCCGCGGCCACGTCGAAGTCGAGGGGCAGGGCGGCGGCCAGCCGCCGTCCGGGGCCGAGGCGTCGTGACGAGCCGACCAGGTCGACCGCCGCCTGGTTGCGCGCGGTCACCTTTCCGGCCGCGTCCACCACCACCAGCGGTGCCGGCACCCCGTCGAGGAGCGCCGCCCACCGGCCGCCGTCGCTCACGCCGCCGTCTCCACCGAGGCCTCTCGCCCCGCGGCGAGGCGGTCGAAGTAGGCCTCGATCGCCGCCACCACGTCGGCGGCGGAGTCGAGTCGCTGGATCGCCTCCTTCGCCCGGTGGGCGTCGCGCAGGCCGTGGAGGTACCACGCCAGGTGCTTGCGCATCCGCCGCACCGCCAGGTGCTCACCGTGGACCTCGACCGCCCGGTGCAGGTGGCGCAACAGCGCCTGTCGCCGCGCCTCCGGGGTCACCACCGGCGGTGGGTCGCCGCGCAGGGCGGCGCGGATGGCAGCGAAGATCCAAGGGTTGCCGAGGGCCGCGCGCCCCACCATCACCGCGTCGCAGCCGTAATCGGTGAGGAGCTGTACCGCGATCTCCGGGGTATCGATGCCGCCGTTGCCGATCACCGGGATGGAGAGGGCCGCCTTCACCTCGCCGAGCAGGGCGTAGCGTCGGGTCGGACCAAAGCCGTCGCCGCGGGTACGGGCGTGGAGGCAGACCGCCGCCGCCCCGGCCGCCTCGCAGGCGCGTGCCACCGCCACCGCGTTCATCGACGCTGCGTCCCAGCCGGCGCGCATCTTCACGGTCACCGGCCGGTCGGAGGCACCGACCACCGCCTCCACCACCGCCGCCGCCTGGGCCGGCTCGCGCATGAGCGCCGCCCCCGCCCCCGACTTGACGATCTTGCGCACCGGGCAGCCCATGTTGATGTCCACCACGTCGACCCCGTGGTCGCAGAGGATGCGCGCCGCCTCCGCCATCGCCGCCGGGCGGGCGCCGAAGAGCTGCATGGAGATCGGCCGCTCCCCCTCCTCGTAGCGCATGAGGTGGTGGGTCTTGCCGGAGCGGCGCACCAGGGCCTCGGCGCTCACCATCTCGGCGCACACCATCGCCGCCCCGTGGTCGCGCGCCAGCTCACGAAAGGGGAGGTCCGAGACCCCCGCCATGGGCGCGGCGACCAGCCGCCCGGGGAGGGTGACCGAGCCGATCCGCACCGGGTGGTCGAGCGCTCTGGGTTCCATCCCCGGATGATGCCGGAGAACCGCGCTCATCAGTAGAGAGCAGAGGCGCGTTGACACCCCATCCCCCCTTCCCCACCCTCGCGGGTCATGGGCGTCGGCTGGGTCTACTCGCAGCGGTTTCTCGACCACGACACCGGCGACCATCCGGAGTCGGCGGCGCGCCTGGAGGCGATCGTCGCGGCGGTGGAGACGGCCGGCCTCGGCCTCATCCCCCTCGCTCCGCGCCCCGCCACCTGGGCGGAGGTGGAGCGGGTCCACGAGCGGGGCTACATCCAGTCGGTGGAGGCGGCGTGTCTGAAGGGGCGTGAGCGTCTCGATCCGGATACCGCCATCTGTGCCGACTCCTTCGACGTGGCCCTGCTCGCCGCCGGCGCGGCGATCGTGGCGGTGGAGGCGGCAGTCGGCGACGGACCCACACGGAGCTTCTGCGCCGTGCGTCCCCCCGGCCACCATGCGGAGCGCGCACGGGCGATGGGGTTTTGCCTCTTCAACAACATCGCCATCGCCGCGTCACACGCCCTCGACGCCCTCGGCCTGGCGCGGGTGGCGATCGTCGACTGGGACGTCCACCACGGCAACGGTACCCAGCACTGCTTTGAGGGGGAGCCGCGCATCCTCTATTGCTCGGTCCACCAGTACCCCTTCTATCCGGGGAGCGGCGCCGCCGAGGAGCAGGGCTCGGGCGCGGCCAGGGGGACGACGGTCAACTGCCCCCTGCCCGCGGGGAGCGGTGACGGGGCGTACCGTCTCGCCTTCGACAGCCGCATCCTCCCCGCCCTGGAGCGGTTCCGCCCCCAGCTCCTGTTGCTCTCCGCCGGCTTTGATGCCGCTGACGATGATCCCCTTGCCGGCCAGCTCGTCTCCGGTGCGGGATTTCGCTGGATGGGGGAGCAGCTCGTGGCGGTGGCCGAACAATACTGCGGTGGCCGTTTGATCTCCCTACTCGAGGGGGGGTACAACACCGCCTCCCTGGGAGCGCGGGTGTCGGACCATCTGCGCGTCCTCGGGGCCTAACAAAAGGGTTCGCGAAAAAAACCGAGAGGGAAAAATCATGGCCAAGACCAAACGCCGGACGAAGATCGACAAAGAGATCGCCCGGGAGCTGAAGCAGCCGGACGAGTTCGTCACTACCATGGGCCAGCTCCAGGAGTGGGCGAACAACCATCGGCCCGCGGTGATCACCGGCCTGGTGGCCATCTTTGCCGTGGTGGCGCTGGCCAACGGCGTCGCCTCCTACGCCAAGGGCCGCGCCGAGCAGCACCGCGCCGAGGAGTATCAGGCGCTCAAGGGGGCGAGCCAGACCCTCTTCGACGCGAAGGACAAGACGGCGGCGATCGCCAAGATGGACGCCCTCATCGAGAAGGCCTCCAACCGTGGTGATCGCAGTCGCCTCTACCTCACCAAGGGCGAGATGCTCATGGAGGTGGAGGACTATGCCGCCGCCGCCGAGGCGTTCGAGGGGGCCCTGGCCCACGCCCGCAACGACCTGGTCCGTAACCTCGCCGCCACCGGCCTCGCCTCGGCGGAGATCGCCCAGGGCAAGGGGGCGGAGGCGAGCAAGCGCCTCGCCGGCATCGACGGGGTCCTCGCCGAGGTGGCGCGGGTGGAGCAGATCCGTCTGGCCCTCGCCCAGCACAATGAGGGGGAGGCGCGCGCCCTGTTCAACCAGCTCGAGGGCGACAGCCCCGACTCTCCGACGGTGGCCACCGCCCGCCAGCTCCTCGAAAGCCACGGCATCGTCCTGGACGGCCCACAGCCGGCGGTCGACGCCGCGGCAGGGTGAGGCCCCGCAGGTGTGCGCAGCACTCCCTGACCCCGCGCCGATCCTCCAGCTCGCCACCGGCTACTGGGGGAGTCAGGCGCTGCTCACCGCCAACCGGGTCGGCCTCTTCGCCGGCGCCCCCGCGGGCGGGGAGACGGCGGCGGAGGCGGCGGCGCGGCTCTCCACGGCGGAGCGGCCCACCCTGCTCCTCCTGAACGCCTGCGTCGCCCTCGGCCTGCTTGCCCGTGACGGAGATCGCTACACCCCCACCCCGACAGCCGCCGCCTTCCTCTCTCCCGCCTCCCCCGCCTACCTCGGCGACGCCCTGCGCTACAGCGACGACCTCTACGGACCGTGGGGGAGGCTGGAGGAGGCGGTGCGCCACGACCACCCGACCCTGCCGCCCACGGACATCCTCGGCGGCGACCCGGCCCAGACGCGCCACTTCGTCCGCGCCATGCACCAGCGGGCCCTGGGGATCGCCCGGGGGCTGGTGGAGGTGATCGACCTCACCGGCCGCACCCGGCTCCTCGACGTGGGCGGCGGCCCGGGGACCTACTCGGCCCTCCTCACCGACCGCTTCCCCGGGCTCCGCTCCACCGTCCTCGACCTCCCCCCGGTGGTCGCCATCGCCGGGGAGATCCTCGCCGAGCTCGGCGCCTCCGAGCGGGTCGCCACCCTGGGCGGCGACTGCCACACCACTACGTGGCCCGGCGGCAACGACTGTCTGCTCATCTCCGGCTTCCTCCACCGGGAATCGGAGGCGGGCTGCCGGGCGCTGTTGGAGCGCGCCCGCGCCGCCCTGGCACCCGGCGGCCTGCTCATCGTCGCCGACGTCTTCACCGGCGAGGGTGGCGACGGCCCGCCGTTCGCCTGCCTCTTCGGCCTCAACATGCTCCTCTCGGCCCCGGGCGCCGGCGTCCACCCGGCCCCGGCCATGGCCGAATGGATGGCGGACGCGGGCTTCACCGCCGTCGCCACCCACCCCCTGCCACCGCCCATGCCCCACACCGCCCTGGTGGCGGTGCGCGGCTGACCGGCGGTCTGCCGCTCTCGAGGGGCGCCGCCCAGAGGCGGTCGACGGCGCCGGTCCCACCGGCAGCAGGTACCTCCGGGATTGTCTCGAAATGAGACATCTTCCTGCGGTGCGTCCGCAACGATAGTGTCTCAAGGTGAGACACGTGCCTCATGTTGAAAATTCACCATCATACACAACTAATTGATACGACTGTATTCAAACGCGATTCTCAATGGTCGGCATGGCCATTGCGTGCTGCCGTGTGGGCACCAAGTGTCACTTCCTCCGACCCCGCACGAGGCCACCCCATGACCCCCTCCAGGATCGTCCTCACCCTCCTCCTCGCCCTTCCCCTCGCCTGTGGTGGCGGCGGTGGTGGGAGCAGCAGCTCACCGGCCGACACCCAAGACAACGGCACCGCCGCAGCACCATCGCCCACCTCGACCCAGGTGGTCGTGGTCCAGCCGGGCGGCGGGGCGCCCACCGCCACCGACCCGGCGATGGGGGGGGCGACCGCCCCCACCCGCGAGGTCACCCCCTCCTCCATGCAGGTGGACCTCGAAGGCCGGCGGGTCTTCCTCCCGAACGAGGGGTGGCTCACCGAGGATGAGTTCTGGCGCATCTACTACGAGGAGCCCCAGCGGCTGCCGGCCGGCCTCGACTTCGAGGCGCTGAAGCGCCTCGGCTACCCGACCGAGCCGCCCACCAACGCGGGGGGGGCGGGATAAACCGCACCCTGCCCCGGCGAACCAATCTTTCGACCTGAGAGAGACCCCATGAAGACCTCCGCCACCCTCCCCTCCCCCTCCCCGAGATGTCACACCGCTTTCCAGGCCGGCTGGCTGGTGCTCCTGGCGGCGCTGCTGGTCGTGCCGCACGTCGCGCGCGCCAACTCCATCGTCGCCAACCACTGCGACTGGAGCTTCAACCACATCACCCAGTTCGACGTGGCGGACACCATCTGTGTCGACGGCGACATCGACAACTTCAGCTTCGTTCAGTTCTTCGCGGACGCCTACATCGTCCCGAACCAGGTGTGGTCCGGCGGCGAGGCCCTCCACGACATCACCAGTGAAAATCGTCTCGTCAGCAGCATCACCGGCGGTGGCTTTTTCGGTGAGACCATCGGTCTGCCCGGTGGTACTCCGCGTGGCGAGTACGACCTGATCCTCGATGACCCGCCTAATGGCCACTACGACCCGGGCTTTGACGCGATTATCGGTGCCGGCCCTGAGTTTGCCTTCCGCGTGGTGGAGAGCGGCCGGCCGGTCCCCGACGTGAGCCAGATCAAGCTCCGTGCCGCCGGGCTGGAGACCCATTACTCCAACATGGCCATCTACTGGTCGCAGCTCCTCGACCTCGCCGATGCCCTCAACATGGCGTCCGCGGTGGCCGGCGGGCCGCTGGGCATCCTCGAGTACTACATATGGAAGCCGTACAACGATCTGACCGGCGACTTTGCCCGCAAGATCATCGGCGGCTACGGACCGAACCCCACCCCGCCCCCGGAACGTCAGGCCTTCGGCGTCGCGGGCAACGCCGCCAAACACTGGGGAGACCTGGCGCGTGACCCCGCCGATCCTCTCTTCCAGGTACTCGTCCCCCTCGACCTTGCGACAGTGGCCTCCGAGACGGCCGCCTTCTCGGGTCCGTACACCTACCCCTTCACGCCGATCGGCACGAGTCAGCGTGAGGCCGACTTGGTCGCCTGGGGCAACCTCTCGATGGAGCAGGCCGCCCTGGTGAAGGCCCTGCGCCGAACCTTCGAAAAGTTCCAGGGCGCCGACCAGGCTTTCGACGACCCCTACGCCTATCTCCAAGCGCGGCAACTCAAGAAGTATGCCGACCTCCTGGCGACCAACCTCACGGCCACCATCGCCGCGGCCCAGGCGGCCCGGGCCAACCTCATCGCCACCGGTGACGATGCCCTCTTCGATGTCACCGCCCTCGCCGCCTTCCAGCAGCGGGTGATCAACAGCGGCCTGACCGCGGACGAGATCAACAATATCCTCGCCCTCGGCTTCACCGCCGCGGACATCACCGAGATCGAGCTGCGCATCGCCGGCTGGCAGCTCCCCGCGGCCGACGGCCGAGTCTCCGACCAGATCGACGCGGTGGTGGCCGACATGACCGCCGGCGTGGCCGACTTCCAGGCGCTCGCCACCACCAGCCAGGCGTTGATGGACTTCCTCGCCCCGAAGATCACCCTCACCGCACCCACCGCTGCCGCGGGCGGGCCGTACACCGGTGTTCAGGGGAGCGCCATCGCCCTTGATGGCTCCGCCTCCAGCGACCCGAACGGCGACGCACTCGCCTTCGCCTGGGACCTCGACGGCGACGGCCTCTTCGATGACGCCACCGGCGCTTCGGCCACCTTCCAGTCAAACGTGGAGGGGAGCTTCCCCGTCGGCCTGAAGGTCAGTGACCCCAGCGGCAACAGCGACATCACCTACGCCCAGGTGACCGTCACCAGCGCCAACGACCCGCCACAGATCACCGCCTTCGCGCCCGCCTCCACCACCCCGGTGGCCACCGCCGCCGCACCGCTCGCCTTCTCGGTCACCGCCAACGACCCGGACGGCGACCCCCTCACCTACGAGTGGACCGTGGACGGCACCGTCGTCTCCACCGCGACCTCCTTCACCTACACCCCGGCGATCACCGACGCCGGCCACGTGCTGGTGCAGGTGACGGTGAGCGACGGCAGCCCCTTCAGCGTCGACGTCAAGGCGAGCCGCAACGTCACCGTCTACTCCGACGCCGACGGCGACACCTACTTCTCCGATGTCGACTGCAACGACGGCGACGCCGCCATCCACCCGGGCGCCCCCGAGGTGTGCGACAACGCCGACAACAACTGCGACGGCACCACCGACGAGGGGTTTGACGGCGACGGAGACGGCTTCACCACCTGCGCCCTGCCCACGCCCGACTGCGACGACGCCGACCCCGCCACCTACCCCGGCGCCCCCGAGGTGTGCGACTCCAAGGACAACAACTGCAACGGCACCATCGACGAGGGGCTCTTCGTCGACCTCGACGGTGACGGCGTGACCGCCTGCGGCGGCGACTGCGACGACAACGACCCAAACAACTTCCCCGGCAATGTCGAGGTGTGTGACAACCAGGACAACGACTGCGACACCCTCATCGACGAGGGGTTCGACGCGGACGGCGACGGCTTCACCACCTGCGCCCTCCCCACCCCCGACTGTGACGACACCAACGCGGCGATCAAGCCGAGCGCCGTCGAGGTGTGCGACCTAATTGACAACAACTGCGACGGCGCCATCGACGAGGGGTTCGACGGCGACGGTGACGGCGTCACCACCTGCGGCGGCGACTGTGACGACGCCGACCCGAACAACTATCCCGGCAACGTGGAGGCGTGCGACC
This sequence comes from bacterium, assembly GCA_024278555.1. Classification (GTDB taxonomy): domain Bacteria; phylum CG2-30-53-67; class CG2-30-53-67; order CG2-30-70-394; family CG2-30-70-394; genus CG2-30-70-394. Next base: position 8,145 of record JAJRSX010000051.1, read on the forward strand.
ACGCCGACAACGACTGTGACGGGGTGGTCGACAACGGTTTCGACCTCGACGGTGACGGCTTCACCACCTGCGCCCTGCCCGCCCCCGATTGTGACGACGGGGACGCCACCACCTACCCCGGCGCACCCGAGCTGTGCGACTCCAAGGACAACAACTGTGACGGCGCCATCGACGAGGGGGTCACCGCCGACGCCGACGGCGACGGGGTGACGATCTGCGCCGGCGACTGCGACGACACCGATCCGGCCATCTTCCCCGGCAACCCCGAGGTATGCGACGCCAAGGACAACGACTGTAACGGCCTGGTCGACGACGGCCTCGACGGTGACGGCGACGGCTTCACCACCTGCGCGGGTGACTGCGATGACACCAACCCCCTGGCCCACCCGGGCCGGGTAGAGATCCGCCACAACGGCTTCGACGACGACTGCGACACGGCCACACCGGACGACTACGCCGACACCTTCATCGTCGCCACCGACGACTCCGGCCGGGTCTACGTCGCCTCCTCCAACGGCGACGGCACCTGGTCCAACTACCGCCAGGAGGCAGCCCTCTCCAGCACCCTCCGCGGCGTCGCCATCGAGGACTTCGACGGCGACAACGACCTCGACTTCCTCATCCCGGAGATCTCCGACAACCGCAACCTGAAGATGCACCTCTTCGCCAATGACGGCGCGGAAAACTTCACCGACCTCGGGGTGGTGGCGGAGAGCGGCGTCTCCACCGGCCGCGCCTACGGCATGGCCGCGGGCGATTTCAACCACGACGACCACGCCGACTTCATCGTCAGCCGCAACGGGCGCTACGTCATCATCGGCCTCGGCGACGGCGCCGGCGGCTTCACCGTGACCGAGACGGACACCGGCCTCTCCTCCGGCCGCGGGATCGACGTGGCCGACTTCGACCACGACGGCCACCTCGACTACGTGCGGGCGGTCTACTCCTCCGGTCAGATCACCCTCTTCCACGGCAACGGCGACGGCACCTTCACCTCCCTCGGGGTGGTCGCCGACGCGGGTAGCGACCCGTACGGCGTGGCCGCCGCGGACTTCAACGAGGACGGCCACATCGACATCCTCGCCAACGCCGGCGGCTCCGGGGATGCCACCTTCTTTGCCGGCAACGGCGACAACACCTTCCAGGCCGGTGTCGCGGTCCCCTCGATCGACTTCAACAACTACGGCAAGTACGGCGCCTACGACTTCAACCGCGACGGCCACCAAGACCTGATCACCGTCAGCCATACATCCAGGGTCATCCGCTATTACCCGGGCAACGGTGACGGCACCTTCGGCGCGGCGGTCCAGGTGAACACGAGCAACACCGCGAGCAACGTCCTCGGCGTGGCGGCGCCGCCGGGACCGAATCGTGCCGGGGGACCGACGGCGATCGCCCTCCCCTATTCGACCGTCGACACGATCGGCGCCACCGTCGCCTTCGACGGCTCCCTCTCCTACGACGACGGCGCCATCGTCTCCTACGGGTGGGACTTCGATGACACCACCAGCGACACCGGCGCCACCCCGAGCCACGCCTTCCCCTCGGTAGAGGGCGACTACGGGGTCGAGCTGTCGGTCACCGACGACGTGGGTAACGTCGACATCGACCGCGCCTTCGTGCGCCTCCTCGGGGCGCTGCCGGTCGCCGTGGCCGGGGGCCCCTACACCTTTGGCGAGGCCTTCGCCAACGGCGGCATCTACACCGTGCCCCTGGACGGCTCCGGCTCCTCCGATGACGGCGCCGCACCCCTCCGCTACCAGTGGGATCTCGGTACCGAGGTCAACGAGACCTTTGCCGGTGGCGCCATCGATAGCTCCGTGTGGACCGCCTCCAGCAATGTCAGCGTGGCTGCCGGCGAGGCAGTGGTGGTCGGCGCCGGCGGCTGGGGGAGCCAGTACCTGGTCACGAACGGCACCATCACGCGCAGCGCCGGCCGTTCCGTTACCGGCCGCATGCAGGTCGACGCCGGCGGCAACCGCTATGTGATGTGGGGGTTGAAAAACACCAACAACGACTACAACTACACCCAGTTCTATTACGCGATCTACTTCGCCAACAACGCGATCCAAATCTATGAGGGGGGCGCGTACCGAGGCCAGTTCGGGAGCTTCGCGGACAACACGAGCTACGACGTGCGCATCGACACCAAGGGGGCTGCGGGTGCGACCTACTACTTCCGCCCCACCGGCACCACCGCGTGGACCCGCCTCTACGACTCGACCTACTCGAACGCGACCACCTTCCGTTTTGGCGCCACCGTCCATAGCGGCACGATCCACCTCGACGACTTCCTCGCCCGGCAGAGCTCAACGGCGGAGCAGCCCAACGCCGTTTACAGCGACCTGGGCCTCCACAATATATCTCTGACGGTGACCGACGGCGTCGGCCAGACCGACACCGACACCACCACCGTCACCCTCGTCGCCGGCGCCCCGCCGGTGGCCGATCCGGGCGGGCCGTACACCCCGGGTGAGGCGGCGGCGAGCTGCAACCAGTGGACCGTTGCCTTCGACGGCACCGGTTCCACCGACGACAACGCGATCTACACCTACACGTGGGACTTCGGCGACGGCTCCACCGGGACCGGCGCGACGCCGACCCACACCTACGCCGCCCCCGGCACCTACACCGTCACCCTCACGGTGACCGACCACGCCCTGCAGACGGACACCGCCACCACCACGGTGACCACCACCCCCGGTGCGCCCCCGGTGGCCGACGCCGGCGGTCCCTACACGGTGGACGAGACCGCCGCCAGCGGCGGCCTGTGGACGGTGACCCTCGACGGCACCGGCACCACCGACGACAACGGGATCTGCGACTACCAGTGGGACTTCGGCGACGGCGCCACCGGCAGCGGTCCGACGCCGAGCCACCAGTACGCGGCGGCGGGTGACTACACCATCACCCTGACGGTGCGTGACCATGCCCACCAGGCGAACAGTGCCACGGGCATCGTCCACGTGACCGTGAACGACCCGCCGGTGGCGGCCCACGGCGGGCCGTACGCGGTCGACGAGAACCAGGCGAGCGGCGGTAGCTACACCGCCACCTTCGACGCCGGCGCCTCCACCGACGACTTCGGGATCTGGAAGTATGAGTGGGACTTCGGCGACGGCGCCACCGGCAGCGGCGCCACCCCCACCCACGTCTACACCGCCCCCGGCACCTATACCGTGACCCTCACGGTGACCGACAACGGCCGCCAGGCAACCACCACCTCCACCCTCATCGCGGTGACCACCAACGGCGCGCCGATCGCCGACGCCGGCCCGGCACAGACCACCGAGGTGGGCTTGCCCGTGACCCTCGACGCCACCGGCTCCACCGACGACGTGGGGATCTTCTCCTACCTGTGGGACTTCGACCTGCCACCCTTCGCCGAAGGCTTCACCTCCGGCATCCTCGATACCGAAACCTGGAGCGCGTCGACCGGCGCGGCCGTCACCGGTAACGAGGCCGTGGTGACAGGCGCCGGCTCCTGGGGCAACCGCTACCTGGTCACCACCGACACCTTCTCCCGTACCGCCGGTGACTCCTACACCGGCCGCATCATGGTGGAGAGCGGCGGCAATCGTTACGTCATGTGGGGGCTGAAAAACACCAGCACCACCTACAGCTACACCCAGTTCCCCTACGCGATCTACTTCAATAACGGCTCCATCAACATCTACGAGGACGGTAGTAACCGCGGTAGCTTCGGCAGCTTCACCGACGGCACCAGCTACGACGTGCGCATCGACCTCAAGGCGGCCGGCGCCACCTACTTCGTCCGCGAGACCGGGGCCCCCGCCTGGACCCAGCTCTACGACTCGACCTACTCGTCGACGACGCCCCTGCGGCTCGGGGCGACGGTCCACAGCGGCATCATCCATCTCGACGACTTCGTCGGACCGCCTCCCGGCAGCGCGAGAAGCCACCTGCCGGCGACAGAGATCGCCTACCCGGCCGCGGGGACCTACCACCCGTCGGTGACGGTCACCGACAACGCCCTGCAGACGGACACCGACGCCACCGTCATCACCGTGGTAGTCGGCGCCGCGCCGGTGGCAAACGCCGGTGGGCCGTACAGCACCAACGAGGATGTCCCCACCCGCTTCAACGGCCGCGCCTCCACCGATGACTTCGGCATCGAGTGGTACACGTGGGACTTCGGCGACGGCACCACCCTGACTACCCGCAACCCCTTTGCCGACCACCGATACACCGTGGCAGGCAGCTACACCGCTACCCTCACGGTGACCGACTTCGCCGGCCAGTCGGCGAGCGACTCGGTGACCGTCAACGTCTCCGCCGACCCGGTGGTGGCGTGCGTGCCGTGGCAGTTCACCGGCGGCGTCGAGGTGCCCCACGACACCTGGTCGGGCAAACAGATCACCCTCAAGGGCGTGGTCTGGTCCCTGCACGGGCCCCTCACCTACACATGGGACTTCGGTGACGGCTCGGCCACAGTGAGCGGTACGGTCACCGACAACCGCCACATCCAGGCGAAGCATACCTACAGCGGTGTCGACGGCGCGCCGTTTGTCGCCACCCTCACGGTGACCGACGCCAACGGCCAAAGCGCCTCCGACTCATACCTCGTACGCATCCGCGCCAAGTCCCTGGAGATCGAGACCAACGTCGCCATCGACGAGGGGCTGTGGTACCTGCAAGGGGTCCAGTCCCGTTCGGAGACGAGCGGCCTCCTCTACGGTTCGTGGACCTACGGCGGCTACATCGCACACGCCACCGGCTCCGCGGTCCAGGCCTTCGAGATCAACGGACACCTCGAGTTCGGCGATGTGCGCGAAGACCCCTACGTGGAGACGGTCTCCCGTGGCCTCCACTCCCTCTTCTCACTCTTGCGGCCGGTCGGTATCGGCACGCAGACCTACGGCGACCCCGACACCAACGGCAACGGGATCGGGATCGAGGTGGCGAGCAGCCGGCCGATCTACGAGGGCGGCATGGTGATGGACGCCATCGCCTCCTCGGGGGCGGCGGCCAACTTTGCGGACAGCGGACCGTCAGGGGTTAAGGACCGAACCTACAAGCAGGTTATCCAGGACATGGCCGACCAGTACGCCTGGGGCCAGTACGACCACGCCACCGTGGGCGGCGGCTGGCGCTATAGCTGGAACAGTGGGCCGGACAACTCCGCCTGCCAGTGGGCCGCCATCGGCCTGCACGCGGCCAAGGAGATCTTCGGTCTCGACACCCCCCAGTGGGTGAAGGATCGCAATGATGTCTGGCTCTCCTACAGCTTCAACGGCGCCGGCTTCGGCTACACCGGCGCCGGCAACGGCATCGCCCAGACGCCATCAGGGCTGGTGCAGATGTCCTTCGCCGGCAACGACACCACCGACCCGCGCTGGATCGCGGCGGAGAACACCATCACCAATAACTGGAGCTCCTGGTACCGGGGCACGAACAACTACTACGCCCTCTTCGCGGTCACCAAGTCGATGCGCCTGGCGCTCCCCAACCCGGTAGTCAACCTCACCGGTACCGGCGCCAACAACGGCCTCGACTGGTTCAATGATCCGGTGAGCGGCGTCGCCCGCACCCTGATCGACGACGCCTTCGCCAGCTCCGACGGCTCCTTCTCCGGCAGCGGCTCGTGGGTACGGCAGCCGACGCGCACCGCCTGGGGGATCATCATGCTCACCCCGACGCTCTTCGTGCAGCCGCCGGTGGCCGACGCCGGCTCCGACCGGGTGTGGGGGGTCGACGTGCCGCTGACCCTGGACGGCTCGGGCTCCTTCCACCTCGACCCCTTCCGGTCGATCGTCAAGTACGAGTGGGACCTCGACGGAGATGGCGTCTTCGACACCACCTCCACCGACCCGACCACCACGGTGACCTACTCCTCCGCCGACTATCCGGCCGCGACCCTGCCGACCAACGTCACCGTCCGGCTGTGGGTCACCGACAACAACGTGCCGCCGAAGACCGACACGGACACGGCGGTGATCACCATCGCCGTGCCGCCGCACCCGCCGATCGCCGACGCGGGCGGCCCCTACACCTGCACCGCGGGCCTGCCCTGCACCCTCGACGGCTCCGGCTCGTTTGATATCGACCCCACCGACTTCATCACCGCGTGGGAGTGGGACACGAACAACGACGGGACCTTCGGCGACACCACCGGCAAGCTGCCGGTGATCACCTTCACCACCCCGGGCATCCACAACGTCGGCCTGCAGGTGTGGGATAACGCGGTCCTCAACGACACCAACGGCAACGGCGTCCAGGATCCGGAAGAGCGGCTCAACGACCACGATTTCACCACCGTGACCGTGGTCGCCAACCAGCCGCCGGTGGCCGACGCCGGTGGGCCGTATGCGGTGGATGAGGGGTCCAGCGTCACCCTCGACGGTTCCGCCTCCTCCGACCCGAACGGCGACGCCCTCACCTACAAGTGGGACCTCGACAACGACGGCGCCTACGACGACGGCAGCGGTGCCACCGCCCCCTTCGCCGGGATCGACGACGCCACCGCCACGGTCGGCTTGTGGGTCTCCGACGGGGCGCTCATCAACACGACGACCACCACGGTGGTGGTCAACAACGTCTCCCCGGCGGTCATTGCCGGTCCCGACCAGGCGATCGACGAGGGCTCTACCGCCTCGGTCACCGCCACCTTCACCGACCCGGGGGTGCTCGACACCCACACCGCCGCCGTGGACTGGGGTGATGGCTCCGCTCCCGAGGCAGCGTCCGTCACCGAGGCGGGCGGCAACGGCTCCATCGCCGCTGGCCACGCCTATCCCCAGGACGGCACCTACACGGTGACGATCACCGTCACCGACGACGACTCCGGCGTGGGTCAGGCGACCCTGAAGGTCACCGTGCGCAACGCCGCCCCGGTGGTCGACGCCGGGCCGGACCAGGGCGCCGTCGCCGGCCAGACGGTGACCCTGCCACCCGCCACCTTCACCGACGCAGGCGTGCTCGACACCCACACCGCCACGGTGGACTGGGGCGACGGCTCGGCCGTCGACACCGCCCCGGTCACCGAGGCAGGCGGCAGCGGCACCGCCTCGGGCGCCCATGCCTACTCCGCGCCGGGGCTCTACACGATCACCGTCACCGTCACCGACGACGGCGGCGCCTCCGGCTCGGATACCGCCAAGGTCCAGGTGGGCAATGGCAACGGACCTCCCACCGCGGACGCCGGCGGACCGTACACGGTGGACGAGGGGAGCGACGTGACCCTCGACGCCAGCGGCTCGACCGATCCGAACAGCGATCCGCTCACCTACGGGTGGGATCTCGATAACGACGGCGTGTACACCGACGCCACCACCGCCACCACCCTCTACCACGGCGTCGACGACGGCACCTATCCGGTGGCGGTGGAGGTCTCCGACGGCGCCCTCAGCGACACCGCCGCGAGCCAGGTGGTGGTGAACAACGTGGCGCCCACCGTCACCGCCGGCCCCGACCTGACGATCACCGAGGGCGACCCCGTCGCCCTGGCGCCCGCCACCTTTACCGATCCGGGTACCAGCGACACCCACACCGCCACCCTCGATTGGGGTGATGGATCGCCCGTGGAGGCGGGTGCCGTAACCGAGGCCGGTGGCAACGGCTCGGTGGCCGGGAGCCACGCCTATCCCACCGCCGGTACCTACACGGTGATCGTCACGGTCACCGACGATGATGGCGGCGTGGGCTCGGCGAGCTTCCAGGTCGATGTCCGAATGGCGCAGCAGAAGCCCATCGACGACCTCACGGCGAGGCCGAAGCTCAACCAGGTACAGCTCGTGTGGACCTGTGCACCGGGTGCGGTGAGCTACAACATCTACCGCGGCAACACCGCGGGCGGCCCCTACACCCTCCTCGCGGCGGGTCACACGACGACCTACTGCACCTATCTCGACCAGGGGCTCATTACCGGAACCACCTACCACTATGTGGTCACGTGGATCGACGCCTCGGGTCGCGAGTCGGCCTTCTCGAACGAGGCCGTCGCCAGCCCCACCACCCGCAGACGGGCCCGGTAGACCACACCCTCGGGGGGGCGGACGGGAGACCATCCCGTCCGCCCCCCGAGGCCAATCTTGACATCGGCCATCCGCATCGGGAGCCTCTCGGCTCACCCCACGCAGGAGGAGATGCCATGGCTCAGCTCACTCTCGTCTTCGTCACCGCCCTCTGCACCCTTCCCGCGGTCGCGTTGGCCGCCGGCGATCCCGCTGGCAGCCTGCCGGATGCACGCCAGTCCAGATCCACCGCGGAGGCCGCCCTGCGCAACCCCAAGGTCCAGGACCTGGGCAACGGCCGCTTCCGCGTCGGCCTGATCGCGGTCGATCGGAACCGGCACCGCTTCACCGTCCCCGCGGTGGTCCACCAGAGCGAGGGGACCCAGGAGTTCATCCTCGCCACCAAGGGTGGATACAAGGGGTATGAGACGACCCTTGAGGCGGGCGCCACCGCGTACGAGTTCAACGTCGCCTGCCTGCTCATCGGCCTCGACCCGAAGCACGCCCGCGCCTCGCGCTACCACTTCGACCCGAACAAGGCCGAAGGCGACCCCGTGGCCGTCTCCATCTCCTGGCAGGATGGGAAAAAGACCCGCCGTCTGGACGCCAACCAGATCGTCGTCGACAGCCGAACGGGCAAGCCGCTGGCCGATACCGGGTGGGTCTACACCGGCTCCACCTTCACCCCGGACGGCTCCTTCCTGGCGCAGATGGACGGGGTCCTCATCGGCTTCGTCCACGACCCGGCGGCGATCATCACCACCGGCATGGGCGCGGGTCAGGGGGACTACGGCAGCATCGTCCCCAACACCAAGGCGCTGCCGCCCAGGGAGAGCCGGGTCACCGTGGAGGTGAAGGCGATCTCCGCACCGACTGCCTCGGCCAAGTGACCATGCACTTCATGGTGATCAACCGTACCCGGAGCGATCTTACCCCGGAGGAGTATCGGAAGCTCGGCAAGCTGGCGCAGGCCTTCTACACGGCGCCGCCGGAGGGGATCGTCCTGCACGGCGACTGGGCGGCCACGGACGGGTCGTGCACCTACGCCATCCTTGAGGCGCCGAGCCGGGCACGCCTCGACGCGGTCCAGGCACCCTTCCGCCCCTTCGTGGCCATGGAGGTGGTGGAGGTTCGCCCCCTCTCCGGATGGGGCCGATAGCCGCGCTCCATGGGCCGCCTCGACCATCTCGCCGAGCAGTACCCCGACATCCCCGCGCGGGCGCTGTTGAAGGCGCACCTCCTCTTCGAGGGGGTGCGCTTCAACGACACCGTGGGGGAGGCGGGCGGGTGGGCGCTACCGTCGTTCCAGCCGTACAGCCCGACCGAGGAGGAGCGGGCCGCCGGCCTGCCCGCGTCGGTACCGATCCCCTACCTCATGGTCCTCGCCGGCGGCGAGCTGGTGCGGCTGAAGTGCGACCCGGAGAGCCCCTACGAGGTGGTGACCGACGGCGAGACGCGGCAGCTCCTTCTCGACGGCGAGCCGGTGGAGGCGGTGACCTTCCAGCCGCGGCCGCGCTGGAGCGAGGGGACCACCGCCGATGGTCGGTCGATGGCGAACGTCGGCCTCTCCCAGCACGGCGACATGCTGGTGATCAACGCCGCGCCCGGGTGTGAGTTCTTCACCGAGCGCGACGCGGCGGGCCGCTCCCTCCACTGCAGCTTTTGCGCCTACGGCCGCCCGGACCGGCGCACCCGCGACCTCGGCCAGCGCATCGGCCGCGGTCGGATCCTCCCCGAGAGCCTCGATCGGGTGGTAGAGACCACCCTCGCCGCCCTCCCCGAGGTCCGCCACATCTACCTGGTGGCCGGCTCCCTGGCCGACTCGCGACAGGAGGGGCAGCGGTACCTGCAGCTCACCGAGGCCCTGGAGGCCGCCGGTGTGGAGCTGCCCATCACCGCCGGCCCCTCCGCCCTCTGCCGCGAGGACACCAAGGCGCTCAAAGAGGCGGGCGCCGCGGCGGTCTCCTACAACCTGGAGGTGTGGGGCCGGGACCTCTTCGCGGCGGTCTGTCCGGGCAAGGAGCGGTTCATCGGCTATGAGATGTGGCGCAGCCGTCTGGTCGACGCGGTGGAGGTCATGGGGCGTGGCAACGTCCTCACCGCCATGGTGGCGGGGATCGAGGTCGACCACCCCGCCGGCTTCACCTCGGTAGACGAGGCCCTCGACTCCGCCGAGGCGGGCGCCGAGTGGCTCCTCTCCCACGGCATCGCCCCGGTCTACTCGCTGCACTGGTCGACCCGCCACGCCACCTACGGCCACGTCTCCTCCCCCGCCTTCGACTACTTCCTGCGCCTCAACGAACGCGTCGACCGCCTGCGCCGTCGCCACCACGCCGCCGTGCCGGGCCACATCGTCTGCCGCGCCTGCGCCTACATGCAGCTCGACCCGGACCTCTGCGCCACCCGCGAGGTCGGATGAACCACGAAGGGACACGCGGCCACGGCGAGGCCAAGCGACCCGGGCGCCGCCTCGCCCGCTTCGGCACCGCTCTCTCCACCACCCCCACGGCCCTCCCCCTCTTCGCCAGCCGCCCGCTCCCGCCCCTGGCCGGGGCCGACACCCCTACCACCGGCGCCGACCGCATGCACCTCCTCCCCTTCTTGCTCGCCGCCGCCGGCAACCTCCTCGACGCCCTCGCCCTGACCGCCAACGGCGCCGCCCCGCCGCCCGATCGCCTCCTCGGCCCCGGACGCCCGGTCCCCATGGGGCCACCCGTGGTGGGTCGAGAGGCAAGAGCCGACGGGACGGTATAGGCCGTGCAAACCGAAAGCTCCATCCGACGGAAAGGCCAAACAAAGCAAGCGAGGCCGTTCCCCCCGCGGGGGGAACGGCCTCGAGAACCTTCTCTATGCGGGGTGTATGCCCAATTTTCTACCCCTGCTTTCTCCGCAGTCCGGTGAGGGCCGCAAGGCCGAGCCCCAGACCATACAGGGCGAGGGTGGTCGGCTCGGGGATCGCCGGGCCGCCGCCCGCCGGTTTCTTCAGCAGGTTGCTGGTGAGGTAGAGGGTGTAGTCGTTGCTGTCCGGGTCGGTCTGCGACAGGACGAGGCCGGAGGTCGGCTGAACGTCGGAGATCAGGAAGTCGACGATCCCCAGCTCCCCCGCGGCGAGGGTGAAGTCCCAAGCCATGGCCATGGAGACGTCATCGGGAAAGGTGGTGTCACCGTAGATGCTGGTGCCGACGCCGTTGTCGAGAGCGCCGGCCTGGAGGTTCTCGAAGATGTCGCCGTTGAAAAACCCGGGCTCGTCGACCTCCCACGTCTGGCCCGGCGCGGCAGTGCCGCCCTGGGCGCCGATCTCGTTGAAGAAGGTGTTGGCGAGCTGATCGATCTCGTGGTCGAAGAAGGCGCCCACGTAGTGGGACCCGGCGCCGCTGACGGTGATTCGGAGCGTACCGAGACCGGTGGTGGCGTTGAACGCGCCGGTGTTCACCCCGGCCGGGAGGGGATCGCCTAGGGTTGGGTCGGCGAACGTACTGTCGACGTTTACCGCCCAGTCGAAGAGGTCAACGGTGACCGCCTGGGCGGGGAGGGCTGCGAGCGGCAAGGCCGCCCCCAGCAGTAGAGCCATCAAGGTGCGCATGGTGTTTCTCCTTTCACGGAAGGCAGGTGGGTGAGCTCCCTCCTCCGGGTGTCGCTCGTGGTTGTGGATCGGGTTCGTCGGATTGAGTAGCGCTTTCTTTGTTGTCGATTACCGCCGCCGGCGCCGCCGGACCACCGGCTTGGCAGACGCCTCGTTCGACTGGCAGAACTCGGCGTTGTTGGCGGCCGCCGGCCTCACCACGTAGTAGTAGGTGGTGCCGTTGGTGACCGCCCTGTCGAGGTAGGTCGAGTAGCGCGAGGTGGTGGTGGCGAGGAAGGTGTACGGGCCGCCCGAGGTGGTGGAGCGGTAGACGTTGTAGTGGTCTGCCCCCGTATCACCCCAGACGAGCTGCACCTTGCCGCGCTTCGCTCGCGCCCGCAGATCCTTGATGCACGCGGCGCAAGCGGCGTCGTTGGCGCTCTTGACCGAGACCTGGGCCGAGTCGGTGTCGCTCAGGTCGCCCATGCCGCTGCTCGGGAAGGAGGTCGCCGTGGTGTCGGTGACCTGGAGCCGGATCAGGTAGTCCCCGACCCCCGCGGCGGTGAAGATGGCGGTGACGTCGGGCTGGCTGCCCACGGCGTCGCCGAAGGTGCCGTCGCCGTCGAGATCCCAGAGGTAGCTCTGGATCGTGTCGCCGGGCAGGCCGGGCTCGTGGAGCCCCTCGTCCGGGTTCACCGAGCCGGTGCCGTCGAGGGTGATGGTCTGCCCGACCACCGCCGGGTTGGGGATCGCCTGGGCGACGGCCACCGGGCCACCCGCCTGGAAGATTACCGGATTGAACATAAGGATCGCCCACGCGGTCTCGAAGGGGTATTGGGTACCGGTGAAGTTGTGGGCGTACCAGTGGCCGTCCGTCGCCTGGCCGTTGAGAAGCGTCCGCGCCACACCGTCGAGGGGGTCGCCCATGCTCACCTGGGCCGCGTACCAGTCGACGTCAGCGACACCGGCAGTCTGGGACTGAAGCATGACGATGGGCGGTGTCTGCAAGACCATCGACTTCACGAAGGAGAACATCCCGTAGTAGTAGCTGCGGATGGCGCTCCCCGCACCACCGGTGTTGCCGAAGCGGTCGCGGATATAGGTCTCGGCCTTGTCCCAGCGGGCATCGCCGCGGCCAATCCCGTCAAGGCCATCTGCACCATCCCCGACGGAGCCACGGCGTAAGGCCCCCACGGGAAGGAGCCGTTGGAGGTGTACCCGAAGGCACCGTTGCTGTTCTGGCTACAGCCGAGCCACACCTCATTCTCGGTCTTCACCCAGCCAGGGACGGTGACACCCGCCCAGCCGGCCCGCTCCGCCGCCAGCAGCCCAATCGCCGCCCACTGACAGGCGGAACCGTCCGGCCCCTGGTTCCAGACATACCGCCAGCCGCCGCGAGCGGCGCCCGGGTCGTACTGGCCGTAGGCGTACGAATCCACCATGTCCTGAACGACGTCGGCGTAGGTGCGACCGAGGATCCCCGGGTTCGCACCCGCGGGGGCCTGGCCGGTGGTGGTGACGGCGCTGGGGGTCCCCGAGGCGATGATCGCGTCCATAAACATCCCGCCCTGGTAAACATAGTTACTTTGATTCACACGGACGCCGTAACCGTTGCCGTTGGAATCGGGATCGACCACGCCGGTGCCATTGGTCTGGTTGGAGATCCCCTCGGTCGTCAGAAATTGGAAGAGCCGCCGCATACCGCGCGCGACGTCCTCCGTATACGGGTCGGAGGTGGGGCCGGACTCGAGGTGGCCGTTCGCCTCGAAGGCGTTGAGGTTCGTGGGGGTGATGCCGTAATAGCCGGATGATGCACAGCGGCTCCCGCACGAGGTTCCCTGGTTCCAGTCGCCGAACTCCTGGCCGCCGCTGGAGAACCGCTGCATCGTCTTGTGGAGGTACCAGAGCCCCTCGTCGATGGCCACGTTGACCTCGGTCTCGAGGGTCTTGTCGCGGATCTCCACCAGGTAGATCTGACTATCACTCTCGCCGGTGCTTGTATCCGTTACCGTCAGGCGAGCGGTAAAGATGTCGTTTGGGCTCCCGACGTAGGCGTGGGTGGCGTCGATCACGTACTGATTGGTCACCGTCCCCACCATCGGGGCGGTGCCGTCACCGAAGTCCCAGGTGTACTCGATGGTCGCTCCGGCCACACCCGAGGTTCCCTTGAGGGTGATGCTCTTGCCGCTCGACGTGTCGTGGGGGATGAGGCTGTTGGTCGCCACCCACGGCACCGTCTTCACCGTCGGCTGGACCGCCAGCGCCGGAGAGGCAAAGACGAAGGTAAGGAGGAGGGCCAAAAAGGTCGTCGTCCAACTGCGTGCTGGTTTATTGATTTCTACCTTGGCCATGTCGTCCTCCGGGGAGGATGGGTGGCTTCGCTGACAGCGTCACTGCGCCGGAGTCAGAGGGGTGCGAACGGGAGACCTTCCCGAGGACCTGACCATTCGCACCGGCATTTGTCACTTCTTCTTCTTTTCCGGATTCAATGCAATTATCGCGCCACCCCTACCCGAACTCCCGAATGCGTCGTAGGCTACGCTGTAACACATTGTTTTCATTCTTATTTGTATCCAGTAGAGAGAGGGAGATCGACCCCTCCGACCGATCTTGGGTTGAAAAAAATGCTGACAGGAAAGTTCTCTCTACCTCTCGACACTGTGCACAAACCTTGATGCACAAAGGACTTATGACGATGTAAATATCTTCGACACCCCTTTGTTGTGTATCTCATCCTGAGACGCCTCTGATCGCCCCACCACGAGCCCCCTTGCCCCTCTCCTCCGCCCCCCTCTTTCACCGCCTCGCCCCCCGTCTCGCCCTCGCCTTCGGGGGGATCGTGACGGTGGCCCTGCTGGCCACCGGGTTGCTCACCTACTCTCTGGTGGCGCGGGCGGCGGAGGCGCGGCTGGCGCACGATATGGAGCGGGCGGCGGAGGTGATCGCCCGCTTCGGCCCGGGGCTCAACGACCGGCTGCTGCACCGCCTCGCCGACCTCCTCGGGAGCGAGGTCGTGGTGGTGGACACCACCGGCGAGGTGGTCTCCGGGTCGCTCCCCGCCCCCACCTGGCCGGCGGTGGAGGTGGCGGTCGCCGCCCGCATCTCGCCTACGGCGCGACACGCACCGCCACAGCGGCTCACCCTCGCGGCCGGCGACTTCACCGCCCTCATCCGCCCGCTCGGGTCGACCACGGCGCCGCGCCACTGGCTCGCCCTCCTGCGACCGGTGGCGGCGGAGGCGGCGTGGCGGCGGCGCATCGCCACCGGCCTGGCGGTGATCGCCCTCGC
>JAJRSX010000052.1 GCA_024278555.1 bacterium
GTGCGGTCATGCGCACCATCTTCGGGCCGCGCGCCGGGCCGGGGATCCTCGACGTACGACGAGTACGCCTCCGGTCCCCGTCCCGTCGCGCGAGCCAAATCTGACGCACCTGGCACCGCCTACAAGAGGGGGTTGGGTGGTGTCTGGAGAGTGGGTTCGGGTGCGGTCATGCGCACCATCTTCGGGCCGCGCGCCGGGCCGGGGATCCTCGACGTACGACGAGTACGCCTCCGGTCCCCGTCCCGTCGCGCGAGCCAAATCTGATGCACCTGGCACCGCGTACAAGAGGGGGTTGGGTGGTGTCTGGAAGGGGGGCACGGAGAGCCATGGTACCGGGTTGGCGGGATCTAGGTAGGAGCGAGCTCCCGCTCGCGATCCGCACCGCAGGTGCGGCAGGCCCCCCGATCCCAAAATGGGGCCTGATCGCCGGCAGCAGCCGGCTCCTACCTCGTATAGGTCGCCGCGCCGCGGTAGATGGCCGCCTCGCCTAGCTCCTCCTCGATCCGCAGGAGCTGGTTGTACTTGGCGATCCGGTCGGTGCGGCACAGGGAGCCGGTCTTGATCTGGCCGCAGCCGCAGGCGACCGCGAAGTCGGCGATGGTGGTGTCCTCGGTCTCGCCGGAGCGGTGCGAGACCACCGCGGTGTAGCCGGCACGGCGGGCCATGTCGATCGCCGCGAAGGTCTCGGTGAGGGTGCCAATCTGGTTCAGCTTGATGAGGATTGAGTTGGCGGATCCCTCGCGGATGCCGCGGGCGAGGAGCTCGGTGTTGGTGACGAAGAGGTCGTCGCCGACGAGCTGGATCCGATCGCCGAGGGCCACGTTGAGCTTGCTCCACCCCTCCCAGTCGTCCTCGGCGAGGCCGTCTTCGATGGAGACGATCGGGTAGCGCTCCACCAGCCCCTGCCAGTAGGCGATCATCCCGTCCGCGTCGCGCACCGGGTCGGCCTCGGCGGCCAGGTGGTAGCGGCCGTCGCGGTAGAACTCGCTCGCCGCCGGGTCCATGGCCAGGGCGATGTCGGCGCCGGGCCGGTAGCCCGCCTTCTCGATCCCCTCGACGATCACCTGCAGCGCCTCCTCGTTGGAGGAGAGGTTAGGGGCGAAGCCGCCCTCGTCGCCGACGGTGGTGGTGAGCTTCTTGCTCTTCAGGACCCCCTTGAGGGTATGAAAGACCTCGGCGGCCATGCGCAGCCCCTCGCTGAAGGAGGGGGCGCCCACCGGCAGGATCATGAACTCCTGGATGTCGACGTTGTTGTCGGCGTGCGAGCCGCCGTTGAGGATGTTCATCATCGGCAGCGGCATCACCCGCGCCCCGGCGCCGCCGAGGTACTGGTAGAGCGGCAGCCCCGAACCGTCCGCCGCCGCCTTCGCCGCCGCCAGGGAGGTGCCGAGGATGGCGTTCGCCCCGAGGTTCGCCTTGTTCGGCGTGCCGTCGAGCTCGATCAGGGTGGCGTCGAGTAGGGCCTGCTGGGAGGCATCCATGCCGACCACCGCGTCGGCGATGGTCTCGTTGACGTGGCTCACCGCGTTGCGCACCCCCTTGCCGAGGTAGCAGGCGTCGTCGCCGTCGCGCAGCTCGATTGCCTCGTGGGTGCCGGTGGAGGCGCCGGAGGGGACGATCGCCCGGCCGTGGGCGCCGGAGGCGAGGTCGATCTCCACCTCGACCGTGGGGTTGCCGCGCGAGTCGAGAACCTCCCGGGCGTGGACGTTGATGATCTCCATGGCTCCTCCTCCAATAAAACAGGGTTCGTGACGCGAGGCTGTGTCGCGGGTCATTGCGTCAAGGAGCGGGTGAGGTGCTCCACCCGCGTCAGGCTCTCTTCTAACAGAGCCGGGTCGAGGCTGCCATCCGCAATCGCCGCCCGTGCCGCCGCCTCCAGGCGCGTCGCGTAGCCATGGTCCTCGCCCACCAGCAGCAGGTCGCCGCCCGCCGCCCAGAAGCGGCGGACCACCGCCTCCGGGGAGAAGTGGCGGTGGATCGCCGCCATCTCCAGGTCGTCGCTCACCACCACCCCGGTAAAGCCGAGCTCATCGCGCAGCCAGCCGCGGAGGATCCGCTCCGACAAGGTGGCCGGCAGGAGCGGGTCGATGGCCGGGTAGCGCACGTGGGCGGTCATCACCATCGGGATAGAGCGCTCGACCAGCGCCGCGAAGGGGAAACGGTCGCGGGCGACCACCGTCGCCTCCGCGTCCTTTACCACCGCCAGGGAGATGTGCGAGTCCTCGCGGGTGGCGCCGTGGCCGGGGAAATGCTTGATGCACGACAAGACCCCGCCGCGCTCGCTGCCCCGCACCCACGCCGCCCCCAGGCGCGCCACCGTTTGCGGGTCGCGGCCGAAGCTGCGGTCGTGGATCGCCGAGGTGGCCGGGTCGTCCACCACGTCGAGGACCGGTGACAGGTTGGTGTTGATCCCCAGCCCCGCCAGGGTGGTCGCCACCTCCTCGGCCACCGCCTCGACCTCCTCCTCCACGCCGCGCGCGGCCAGCTCTCGCGCCGCCGGGTAGGCGGGGTAGGGGGGGGAGGGGAGGCGGCGGACCCGCCCCCCCTCCTGGTCGACGGCGATGAGCAGCGGTCTGCCGGCGGCCTCGCGCAGGTCGCGGGTCAGGGCACGGATCTGCGCCGGGGTGCCGAGGTTGCGACGGAAGAGGATGACCCCGGCCGCCTCACGGACCCACGGCCGGCTCGCCTCATCGAGACGCAAACCGGGCAGGCCCACAACGAAGAGGCGGCGGATGGGGAAGGGGTCGTGCACGGGCGTGGCCATGGTGGTTGGCCGGCCAGCCGCTCGTGACCGCCTACGCCGGGTGGTTCCGGTTCATCCAGCGGGTGATGAGGATCGCCGCCACCGCGAGGACGAGGATGGTGATCCCGGCCTCGGTCCACAGGCGCATCGCCTCGTGCTGCGCCGCGCTGATCATCTCCTGGGTGTGGGCCTGGATCGCCGGGTCGGTGGCGCTCTGGAGCTGGGCCAGGAGGGCGTTCTTGGTACGGATATTCTTGTAGCCCTCGATGCCGCCGATGGCGAAGACCACCAGGGCCATCCCCCAGAGGAAGCCCACCACGAGGACGTAGGTCGCCTCCAGGGCGACGCTGTAGTTAGAAGCCGATTTCGTTGTCATGGGTCTCTCCGCTGCGGGCCAGGGAGTTTCGCGAAGGGGTGTCGGCAAGTCAAACGGCTTCGCCTTCCGCGATCAGCTCTCAGTTCACAGCGAACAGCTTTCAGCGGTCAGCGGTCAGCGAACGGCGGAGGGGGGGCGGGGGGGGCGGTGGAGCCTGGATTGTCGGAGTCCGGTCTCTCTGCGCTTCAGCGTCTCTGCGCGAGACTACGCCCGACGATGATGGTGGAGAATGGGGGGTTGCGGTTGCACGGTTGCCCGGGGTTCGCTTGCTGAGAGGGGACGCAGTTTCCGCTGACCGCTGACCGCTGACCGCTGACCGCTGACCGCTGACCGCTGACCGCTGACCGCTGACCGCTGACCGCTGACCATGACCGTCACCCTCTTTCACACCGATGGCTGCCACCTGTGCGAGGAGGTGGAGGCGATCCTCCGCCGTCTCGCGGGTCGCTTTCGCTTCGACCTGGTGCGCGTCGATATCACCGGCGACGAGGCCGCCTACGCCCGGTATCGCACCGCCATCCCGGTGGTGTGGATCGACGGCGAGGAGGCGGCCCGCTACCCGGTGGACGAGGCGACCCTGGCGCGGCTCCTGGCGGCGCGGGGCGGGCGGTAGCCCTGCGTGAGGCGGAGAAAAGGGTCCTGTCCCCTTTTTGGTATCTCCTGACCGGAGGCACCAATCGCGTTAGCCTGCGGCCATGGACGAGGTGGTGCTGAAGATCGACGGGATGACCTGTCCCCACTGCGAGCGGGCGGTGGGCGAGGCGATCGAGCGGGTGGCGGGGGCGCGGACGGTGGCGGTGTCGCACGCGGCAGGGGAGGCGCGGATCGCGGTGGAGCCGGGGGTCGACCTCGACCGGATCGCCGCGGAGATCGCCGGGGAGGGGTACACGGTGGTGGCCGGGGCGGGTGGGGGAGGGGAGCGCGCCGCGGCCAAGACGGCTGCGGGCGAGGGCGCGGGAGCGCCCCCCGCGGCCACCGACGAGCTCGCCTTCGCCATCGCCGGGATGAGCTGCGTCAACTGCGCCCGGGCGATCGAGCGGGGGGTCGGGCGGCTGCCCGGGGTGGCGGAGGCGCGGGTGAACTTTGCGGTGGAGGAGGGGCGGGTCCGCTTCGACCCGGGCCAGCTCTCTCCCGACCAGATCTTTCAGGCGGTGCGCGACGCCGGCTACACCCCGGCGCCCTCGGGGAGCGCCTCCCACGCCCGGGAGCGCCGCGAGCGCCGTCTCTTCCTGTTCGCCGCCGCCCTCGCCGTCGCCGCCCTCGTCACCCCGTACCTCGGTCTGGGGCGGCGCGGGGAGCTGGCCCTCCTGCTCGTGCTGGCGACGATCAACCAGGTGGGGCCCGGCCTCGACTACTACCGCGGCGCGCTCAACGCCCTGCGCGTTGGGGCGCCGAACATGGATGTGCTCGTCGCCCTAGGGATCGCCGCGAGCTACGCCTTCTCCCTCCTCTTCCTCGCCGGGGTGAGCGGCCACCACACCCTGGCCACCGCCATCTACCTGGTCGCCTTCATCCGCCTCGGCAAGCTGATGGAGCAGCGGGCGCGGGGTCGCGCCTCCCGGGCGCTGACCGCCCTCGCCTCGATGCAGGTGGACCGGGCGCGGCGGGCCACCGCCGAGGGCGGCTGGGAGGAGGTGGTGCTCGCCGAGGGGGTGCCGGGGGACCGGGTGCAGGTGCGCCCCGGCGAGCGGATCCCCATCGACGGGGTGGTGGTGGCGGGCCAGTCGGCGGTGGACGAGCAGCTCGCCACCGGCGAGGCCCTGCCGGTCTTTCGGGTGGTGGGCGACGGGGTGATCGGCGGCACGGTGAACCAGAGCGGGGTGATCGAGGTGGAGGTGTCGCGCACCGGCGAGGACGCCTTCCTCGGCCAGGTGATCGCCATGGTGCGCGCCGCCCAGGCGACCCCGGCGCCGATCCAGCGGCTCGCCGACCGCGCCTCCGCCGTGTTCGTGCCGGCGGTGGTGGCGGTGGCGGTGGCGGCTCTGGTCGGCTGGCTCGTCGCCGGCGCCACCCTCGCGGTCGCCGTGACCCACGCGGTGGCGGTCCTGGTGGTGGCGTGTCCGTGCGCCCTCGGCCTCGCCACCCCCACGGCGATCGTGGTGGCGAGCGGTCTGGCCCTGGGTCGCGGCCTCCTGGTGAAGAGCGGCGCCGCCCTGGAGACCCTGGCGCGGGTCGACCGGGTGGTCTTCGACAAGACCGGCACCCTGACCACCGGCCGGCCGGCGGTGGTGGCGGTGGAGGCGGCGCCGGGGTTCGACGAGGCGGAGGTGGTCGCGTTGGCGGCGGCGGTGGAGTGGGCGTCGTCGCACCCGTATGCGGCGGCGATCCGTGACGAGGCGGCGCGCCGTGGCCTCACCCCGCCCGCGGCGACGGCGGTGGAGGAGGTGGCGGGCCGCGGGGTGCGCGGCGAGGTCGAGGGGAAAGCGGTGGTGGCCGGCAGCGAGGCGCTCCTGGCGGCCGACGGGGTGGCGGCGGTCGCCGCCGAGGGTGCGCACGGCCGCGTCGGGGTGGCGACGGACGGCCGGTTCGTGGGGTGGCTGCTGCTCGCCGACCGGCCGCGCCCCGAGGCGGCGGCGGTCCTGGGGGCGCTGGGTGATCTGGGGGTGGCCACCGAGCTCCTCTCGGGCGACCGTCCCGCCGCGGTGGCCGCCCTGGTGGCGGAGCTCGGCCTGGCCACCGGGGAGGGGGGGCTGCTGCCGGCGGACAAGGTGGCGCGGGTGAAACAGCGGGTGGCGGCGGGGGAGCGGGTCTGCTTTGTCGGTGACGGGGTCAACGACGCCCCGGTCCTCGCCGCCGCCACCGTCGGCATCGCCATGGGCGCCGGCGCCGAGGTGGCGCGGGAGGCGGGTGACCTGGTGATCGTCCACTCGGAGCTCACCGGGGTCGTCGAGGCGATCCGGCTGGGCCGCGCGACCCTGAGGAAGATCAAGCAGAACCTCTTCTGGGCCTTCTGCTACAACACCGTCGCCATCCCGGTGGCCGCCGGCCTCCTCGTCCCCCGCTTCCACATCACCCTGGAGCCGGAGTGGGCCGGGCTGGCGATGGCCCTGTCGTCGGTGTCGGTGGTCTCCAACTCCCTGCTCCTGCGCCGCTGGCGGCGGTAGGAGGGCGGCCAGGAAGGGACGGCCTCGCGCAGAGGCGCAAAGGCGCAGAGAGGGTCAGCGGAAATTGCCCTGAGCGTTCCGCCAACCTGCACACTGCAGGAATACGAAAGCACGAAAGGGGAAGAACACGAAGAACAACCTATTGAATTGTTTCGTATTTTTCATTCAAGTCCCACGATGGCCCCGTTCCTTACGGGTAACGCCTTTCCCACTGAATGGGACCCCCATCCAAATGCTGTTTTCTGATGTAGTTCTCTGCGCCCTCTGTGTCTCTGTGGTGCATTTCGCTTTCGGGGAGTTGCCCATTTCCCGATCGAGGAAGAGTGAGATGTCGTGCATGAAAACGCCTCCCTCCTACGCGAGTGGATACCATGTCACTCGCCATGTTCAACCTGGCGTTCTCAGAATGAAGTACGCCGTCCGTCATGAGCTAAGGGGATAGGCAGTTCTCGCTATCGCGTGAGCGATCACCATCCGATCACCTGTCGGTCTCTCCCTTCACCGCCGACGACGCTACCCCTCCGGTCTGCCTCCCCCTCTGCGCGAGCTTTTCAGCCGACGATCTTGGACGCGCCCGCCGGCCGTGGATCGCTACCCCGCCTCGCCCACCGATGCGGCTAGGGGACGGTACTGGAGGTGGTAGAACATCTCCAGGTAGCGGGCGGTCTCGCGCCGTTCGAGGTCGGAGACGAAGCGCCAGAAGCCGTAGATTTTGGACAGGGTGACGAGGCGTTCGGCGTAGAGCTCCCAGGTGTAGCGGCTCTGTACCCGGGCGATCCCCGCCTTCGATACCTCGTCCCACACCGTCGGGTCGGCGGTGGTGCGTTCGAGGAAGGTGGCGAGGACCTCGGCCATCTCCTGTGGGTGGGCCGGGTCGATGTGAAAGCCGGAGCGGCCGTCCTCGATAATCTCCAGGGGGCCGCCGTAGCAGGTGGCGAAGGTGTGGAGCCCCGAGACCATCGCCTCCACCACGGTGAGGCCGAAGGCCTCGAAGAGGGCCGGCTGGACGAAGCAGCCGCGGTGGTCGGCGACCACCCGGTAGAGCTCGCCTGCCTGCGGCCTGTCGAGGTGGGTGCCGAGCCAGCGCACCGAGCCGTCGAGACCGTGGGCGTCGATCAGGTCGTGGAGGCGCTGGGACTCGGACCGCTCCTCCTCGTCGTCGGAAAGCCCCGGGTCGCAGTGGCCGCCGATGACCACCAGGTTGGCGAGCTCGCGGAGGCGCGGGTGGCCGGCGTACGCCTCCACCAGGCCGGTGACGTTCTTGATCCGGTCGAGCCGCGAGAGGGCGAAGAGGAGGGGCCGGTCCGGTTCGGTGAAGGTGCCGCGGAAGGGGACCCCCGGGTCATCCGCGAAGAGGAGCTGCTTGCCGATCTCGCGCAAGGGCTCGTTGCGGCGCGCCGCCTCCGAATAGGGGAAGTAGGTGTCGGCGGCCGCCCCCGGGGAGACGATGTTGAACTTCGGGTCGAACAGGGAGATGCCGTTCACCACCCGGTAGAGTGACGGCAGGGTGAAGTTGGCGTACCCCTCGTACTGCCCGACGCCCTCTTCGGTGCCGGCGATCTCCTGGTAGGTGGAGGCGATGATGAAGTCCGCCGTGTTCATGGCGATCAGGTCGGCGGTGAACTGGGTGGAGAAGTGGTAGCTCTCCTCGTTCTCCTTCCAGTAGAGGTCGGAGAGGATGTACTTCGACTTCTCCAGGGCGTGGGCGACGTTGCACTGGGTGACCCCGAGGCGGTGGGCGAGGATGGTCGCTACCAGGTTGCCGTCCGAGTAGTTGCCGATCACCAGGTCGGGCCGGGCGCCGAGCTCGGCGAGGATCTCGCGCTCCGCCTCCAGGGCGAAGGTCTCCAGATACGGCCACACCTGGAAGCGGGAGATCCACTGGGGCAGGGGCTCGCCGCTTCTTGTGCGGAACGGGACACGGAGGATGTCGGTGTGCTCGCAGCCGCGCACCCGCTCCAGGCGCTGGTGGCAGGTGGTGTTGTCGGACTCGGGGATGAGGCGGGTGACGATGAGAATCCTGGGCGTCACCTCCACCCCCTGCTCTTCGAACCACTGGCGCATGTGCGCCTCCAGCGCCCGGACCTGGTCGAGGATGTAGACCACCTGCCCGCCGGTGTCCGGGCGGCCGAGGACGCCGTCTTGGCCGAACCAGCCGTGGGGGGAGAGGATGGCGATGCGGAAGATCATCGGGATGCGCGAGATGAATCGCTCCAGGGTCGGGGCGTCGGGCGCCTCCAGGAGCTCGCCGAGGAGCTCCAGGGTCTCTTTCACCCGCTCCGCCCAGCCGCCCCAACCGGGCTCAAAGCCGAGCTCCTGCATGGTCAGGACCATCTCCCGCCAGGGCGTCTTCGGCGGCAGGGAGCCGGCGTAGTCGATCGCGTCGCGCAGGCGATCCTCCAGGGTGGGCAGGTCGGTGATGCGGCCGTTGAGGATCAGGGAGCGGCCGTCCACCTCGTGGAGCTTCATGAATCGGAGGAGCTGGCGGCCGGCGGCCTCGCGGTCGCGGAACATCTCGCTCGCCAGGTGGCGGTTCAAAAACTCCACCCCGCGGCCGATCGAGCGGGGCTCCTTGAGGCGCGGGAAGCCGCGGTTGAAGGGGTCGGTGTCGATCTCCAGGGGCTGGCGGCCGTACGGCTGCGGCCCGAGGATCGCCTCCTCCTTCATCCGCAGGTACGCCTCCGCCGGGATCACCTCCAGCTCCATGTCCACGGTGTGCAGGCGCACGTACTGCCAGCGGGCGATCCGGGTGCGTGCCGCCAGGGCCACCCACGGTGACTGGATCACCGCCTCCTGGACCCGTTGGAACCAGCGCAACAGGCCGCTGTCGGCGAACCACGGCTCATCCTCGGGCCGCTCGGCCAGGTGGGCCGCCACCTGATCGATGATGTCACCACGCAACCGGAACGGGCGTTCGCCATCGGTGAACCGTTGAAAGAGGAGGTAGAGGGAGTCGCGGTAGTCGGCGAGGATCTTTTCGAGTGGGGTGATCACGTCGTCCTCCTCCAGCGTGGCGCACGCAGGGCCATCTTCTTTCCGTAACGGAAGATCGACAAGCCGGGGCGAGCCCCCCATCGTCTTCCTCGGGGCCGGTGTTGGAACCACGGATGAACACAGATGGGGGTGGCCGAGGAGGAGAAGGTGTGTCGACGGCGGCGGACCGGTGGATGCGCCGGCTGGGAAGGCGGGTCACCACGGAGATGGGATGAGGAGGCCGCTCTCCTCGCGGGCTCAGGTTCTCACCTGGCTCAATGCTAACCACGGGCTCGGAGCCCACAAGCAAAGGAGAGCGACCATGAAGCGGGCTACCACGCAGACGATCGGAGTGGA
>JAJRSX010000053.1 GCA_024278555.1 bacterium
ACCTCCTCGCCGGTGGTCATGCCGCCCTCGAAGCCGCCGGCCCGGTTGCTCCTCCGGTGGTAGGCGCGTTCGTCGTCCCAGAGGATCTCGTCGTGGACCTGCGAGCCGGGGAGGTCGGCGCAGGCGAAGCCGAGGCCGATCTCCACCCCCTTGAAGGCCTGGATCGACATCACCGCGGCGGCAATCCGGGTGGTGAGCTTGCGGTCCCACTGGACAAAGGAGCCCAGACCCGGCGGTAGCCCCCGGACCCGCGCCTCCACCACGCCGCCGAGGGAGTCGCCCGCCTCCTTGGCGGCGTCGATGGCGGCGTGCATGCGCGCCGCGGCCTGCTCGTCCACGCACCGTACGTCGCTCTCCTCGGCCCGGTCGCGCAACTCGGCGAAGGGGAGGTCGGGGTCGATCTCCGGCCGGACGCCGCCGAGGTTCACCACGTGGACCAGGGCCTCGACGCCGATCTGCGCCAAGAGCTGGCGGCCCACCGCCCCCACCGCGACGCGCATGGTGGTCTCCCGCGCCGAGGCGCGCTCGAGGATGTTGCGGGTGTCGCCCTGGTCGTACTTGAGGCAGCCGGTGAGATCCGCGTGGCCGGGACGCGGCCGGGTGACCGGCGCGAGGGTGCCGGCGTCGGCCGGGTCGGCGGACATCTTCGCCCCCCAGTTCTTCCAGTCGCGGTTGGCCACCTGGAGGATCACCGGCGCGCCGGTGGTCTCCCCCCAGCGGACCCCGCCGAGGAGCTCGGCGTGGTCCTGCTCGATCCGCATCCGGCCGCCGCGGCCGTAGCCGCCCTGGCGGCGGTCCAGGTCGCGGTCGAGCTGCTCGCTGGTGAGGGGGAGGTGGGCGGGCAGGCCGTCGATGATCGCGGTGAGCGCCGGGCCGTGGGACTCGCCGGCGGTGAGGTAGCGGAGGTGAGCCATGGGGTTGGAGTCTATCGGCTGGCGGCGGCGGCCGGTAGGCGGGGGCGGCCGTGTGGTAGAGTTCGCGCCCGCCGGTGGCCGCCGGCCTCCGCCGGTAAGCCAAGGGGATCGCGATGAAGCGGATGTTCTGGATGGACCTGGAGATGACCGGGCTCGACCCGGAGGTGTGCACGATCATCGAGGTGGCGGTGGTGGTCACCGACCTGGAGCTGCGGTCGCTGGAGGAGTACAGCGAGGTGGTCTTTCAGCCGCCCGAGGCCCTGGCGGTGATGGACGAGTGGTGCGTCAAGACCCACGGCGACAGCGGCCTCACCGCCGACATCCCCCACGGCAAGCCCCTCGCCGAGGTGGAGGCGGAGCTCCTCGCCCTGGTCGAACGCCACTACCCGGCGGATGCCCGGGTGGTCCTGTGCGGCAACTCGATCCACCAGGATCGGCGCTTCATCGACCGCTACCTGCCGCGGTTCGCCGAGCGCCTCCACTACCGGATGGTGGACGTCTCCTCGTTCAAGGAGATCTTTCGCTCGTGTTACGGAGTGCAGTGGCGGAAGGGCAACAACCACCGCGCCCTGCAGGACACCCACGAGTCGATCCGCGAGCTGGGCGCCTACCTGCGCTACGTGGTCGTCCCGGAGAGGGTGGACAATGGCGACGCTCCGGTTTCTGGAACCGATGTTTCGGAGTAAGCAACCCCCCTCGAGAGAGCCCCTGGCGCAGGGGGGCGGCGGGGGGGTAGGGTCCGCGCCCCATGGAATGGATCCACGTACTGGTGGTGGTCGGCGTCATCTTCGGCCTTCGCCTCATCCTCCCCGGCTCCGGCTGAGCGCCCTCCTCGTGCGCGGTGGAGCCGCCAACGGATCAAGGTGAGGGCGAGCAGGGCGCTGATTGACCCTCGAAAATGGCGGGTGGTAGGCTCCCGCTCCGTTTTCGAGGGGTTTGCGGGCGATTAGCTCAGCGGGAGAGCACTGCCTTCACACGGCAGGGGTCACTGGTTCGATCCCAGTATCGCCCACCACCCGTCCCCACATCGGGGGCGGCCTCTCCCTCTGGGGGGATGCGCTGATGGTGTTGCGGCAACGGCTGACCTCCACCCCCCTCCTCGTCCTCCTGTTGCTGGTTGGCGGCTGTGGCTACCAACTGGGCAACGTGGGGCCGGCGCCGGTGGCCGATGGCCAGCGATGGCAGGTGCCGGTGGTCCTCAACGACTCGCGTGAGCCGTTTTTGGAGGGGCGCTTCACCGACGCCCTGATCCGGGCCCTGATGGAGCGCGGCGCCGCG
This sequence comes from bacterium, assembly GCA_024278555.1. Classification (GTDB taxonomy): domain Bacteria; phylum CG2-30-53-67; class CG2-30-53-67; order CG2-30-70-394; family CG2-30-70-394; genus CG2-30-70-394. The sequence continues at coordinate 2,193 of JAJRSX010000053.1, forward strand.
CTCGCCGGTGAGCAGGGGGCGGAGCGGCGGCTGAAGGTGGTGGTCCGGGATTTCGATACCGATCCGATCTCCCTGGTGGGGATCGACAAGGTCTCCGAGTACCGCTTGCAGATCGAGGCGGACGTGCGCTTGGAGGACGGCGCCCACCGGCTGTTGTGGAAACGGACCGGGCTCCGCTTTTTCGACGAGTTCGAGGCCTTCGACGACTCCCAGCGCCAGGAGGACTCGCGCCAGGAGGCGATCGATCGGGCGGTGAACCGCTTTGCCAACGACCTGGCGAGCCAGCTCCTCAATGGTGCCCGCCCAGGCCCGCGACCGTATCCCTATTAGGCTCGTGATTCACCGGCCGTTGTCCCCATCCCGCGGTTCCGCATGGCCGTACTCCCTGCTCGCGCCACCCGGATCTGCGTCCGACTCTCCACCATCAATTCTTTCCCATAGCGAAAAAATTGAGTTGAGCCGCTACCCCTGCTACCAAGCGTTCCGCCGCGACACACCGGTCGCGGTCTAACTTCAAACAAGGAAAGCGCCATGCCCCCGAAGCATCACATCTTCGTCTGTACCAACCAGCGCCCCCCGGGCCACCCGCGCGGCTGCTGCGCCGACAAGCAGGGGCTGAACATCTACTTCACCCTCCTGGAAGAGATGGGGAAGCGGATGATGCACAACGACTGCTTCATCACCGAGACCAAGTGCATGGGGCCGTGCCTCGCCGGCAGCGCGGTGGTGGTCTATCCGGACGCGGTCTGGTACTCGATCCAGGACCCGGACGCGGCACGGGAGATCTTCGAGTCGCACATCCTCGGCGGCACGCCGGTGGACAAGTACCGGATGCCGGAGGAGGCGCTTAATATCATGCCCGGGCCGCCGGCGGGCGGGATCCAGCTCGGCGGTTGAGCGGCGGTTTGACGATGGGGGGTGTTGTCGGTATGGTTCCGCCCCTTTCGCCGCCCGCCGGGTGGCCCTTTTCGTAGGAGTGGTTGATGGCCGTTGTGATTCGTCTGGCGCGTGGCGGCGCGAAGAAGGCCGCCTTTTTTCGGGTGGTGGTCGCCGATAGCCGGGTGCGGCGCGACGGCCGGATCGTGGAGCAGGTGGGGACCTTCAACCCGCGCCGCGACGATGAGGGGGCAACCCTGCAAGCGGATCGGATCCGCCACTGGCTGGATCTCGGGGCGAGGCCGAGCGACGCGGTGAAGAGCCTGTTGCGCAAGGCGAAGATTACCGCCGACGCGCCGGCGGAGGAGGCCGAGGCCGAATCCGTGCCGGCCGTCGCCGAGTGACCCGAGCGGTGGACGGCGAGAGGCGCCGTCTGCGTGTGGGCCGGGTGGTGCGGCCTCACGGTGTGCGGGGTCTGCTGAAGGTGAAGTGGATCGCGCCGGAGGTCTCTCTCGCCGCGGGTACCACCGTCTATCTGGGGGAGGGGGCGGACGCCGAGCCCCTGCGGGTAGCGGCGGTCTCCGCGCTGAAGCCTCCGTTCCTGCTGGTCACAGTGGACGGCTGCACCACCGTGGAGGGGGCGGAGGCGTTGCGCGGCTCCACCTTGTGGATGGCCAAGGCGGCCTTGCCGGAGCTGGAGGGGGACGCCTACTACGTGGCCGATCTCCTCGGCATGCGGGTGGAGAGCGCCGACGGTGAGCCCCTGGGCGAGGTCGTGGAGGTGATCGAGACCGGGGCGGCGGATGTCTATGTGGTGCGCGGCGACGGCGGCGAGGTCTTGCTGCCGGCGACCCGCGAGGTGGTCCGGCGGGTCGACCTCGCGGCGCGGCTCATCGTGGTGGTGCCGCTGCCGGGGATGGTGGAGTGAGCAACACCTTCCACCTCCTCACCCTCTTCCCGGAGTTCTGCGCGGGGCCGCTGTCGGCGTCGATCCTCGGCCGGGCGATCGACACGGGGTTGGTGGAGGTGAGCTGCCACCAGCTCCGTGATTGGACCACCGACCGCCACCGGACGGTGGACGACTACCCCTTCGGCGGCGGCAGCGGCATGGTCCTCAAGCCGGAGCCGCTGTTCGCCGCCATCCGCGACCTGAAGGCGCGCTTCGACCCGCGGGTGGTCCTCCTCTCCGCCGCCGGGCGCCGCTTCGACCAGCGTGTGGCGCGCGAGTATGCCGCCGAGACGCGGCCGCTGTTGTTGGTGTGCGGGCGGTACGAGGGGGTGGACGAGCGGGTGGCGGAGGAGATGGCGGACGAGGAGCTGTCGGTCGGGGATTTCGTGGTCACCGGCGGTGAGATCCCCGCCCTCGCGGTGGTGGACGCGGTGAGCCGCCTGCTGCCCGGCGTTCTCGGCGACGACGCCTCCTCCACGGAGGAGTCGTTTACCGATGGTCTCCTCGAATACCCCCAGTACACCCGGCCGCGGGAGTTCGAGGGCCACCCGGTGCCGGATGTGCTCCTCTCCGGCCACCACGCCGAGATCGGCCGGTGGCAGCGGCGCGAGGCGCTCCGCCGCACCTTGGCGCGGCGGCCGGAGCTGCTCGCGACGGCGGCCCTCACCGCCGAGGACCGTGCAATTTTGGCGGAGCTGGGTTGGGAGGGGTGAGCTGCACGGTTTCTTGCCCCGCTGTCGCCGATGGAGTATAAAGCGCGCCCTTTAGGCCGATCCCTCCGGGAGAGCTCCGATGAACCTTGTGGATAAGATTGAGGCGCGTTACCTCCGTGACGACCTTCCGGATTTCCGTCCGGGGGATTCGGTGCGGGTCCATGTGAGGATCCACGAGGCGGGCAAGGAGCGGATCCAGGTCTTTGAGGGGGCGGTGATTGCCCGTAAGGGCGGCTCATCGCGGGAGACCTTCACGGTGCGCAAGATCGCCAGTGGGGTCGGGGTGGAGCGTGTCTTTCCGCTGCATAGCCCGCGCATCGACAAGATCGAGGTGACCCGGCGGGGTCGGGTGCGTCGCGCCAAGCTCTACTATCTGCGTTCGCGCACCGGGAAGTCGGGCCGTATCCGCGAGCGGTAGGGTTCGCAAAAGGCTGGCTTCCGAGAATTCGCGCCCGAGTTTGCGTCAGATTTGGACGCGACGATTGAGCGAAACCGCAGGCGTAGTTGTGCTACGGCGAGGATTTCGTGATTGAGGAACGGCCGAAGATGGCGTGAAGACGGGATGCGAAAATCGAAAGCTAGCCTTTCGCGAACCCATCGGGCGAGGGCGATGGTCGCCCGCTCGGAGGTAGGGGTGCCGCTCCCGCTGGCGCCGGAGACCTCTCTCTACGACTTCGACGCGGCTTACCGGGCGGCGTACGGTGGGCGTCTCGCGGGGGTCGATGAGGCGGGCCGCGGCCCCCTGGCGGGGCCGGTGGTCGCCGGTGCCGCGATCCTCGCTCCGGACGATCGCTTCGACTGGCTGGACGACTCCAAGAAGGTGACGCCGCGCCGGCGGGATCGCCTCTTTGAGGAGATCACCGCCCGGGCGATCGCCTGGGGGGTCGGGGTGGGGTCGGTGGCGGAGATCGAGGAGATCAACATCCTGCAGGCGAGCCGCCGGGCCATGGCCCGCGCGGTGGCCGCCCTCGGGGATCCGCCCGAGGTGGTCCTGGTGGATGCAGTGACCATCCCCATGGCATCACCGCAGGTGGGGCTGGTGAAGGGCGACCAGCGCAGCGCCTCCATCGCCGCCGCCTCGATCCTCGCCAAGGTGACCCGAGATCGGTTGATGGCGGAGTACGCGGTGCGCTATCCGGGCTACGGCTTCGACCGCCACAAGGGGTACCCGACGGCGAGCCACCGGCAGGCGGTGGCGCGCCTCGGGCCGTCACCCATCCACCGTAAGACCTTCCGCGGGGTGCGTGAGTTTGTGGTGGCGGCCGACTAGCAGCGCCGACGGCGCCGGGGTGTGGGGCGAGCGGCGGGTGCGTCGCTATCTGCGTCTGCGCGGTTACCGGATCGTGGCGGAGAACTACCGCTGCCCCGCCGGCGAGGTGGACCTGATCGCCCGCCGCGGGCGGGTCCTCTGCTTCGTGGAGGTGAAGACCCGGCGCGGTGGTGGCTACGGCTCTCCCCTGGAGGCGGTCACCGCCACCAAGCGGCTACGGTTGCGGCGGGCCGCCGCCCACTTCCTCATGGGCAGGCGGCTGCCGCCCGTGTGCCGCTTCGACGTCGCCGCGGTCCACCTCCATCCGCGTACCGGCCGGGCGCGGGTGGAGTACGTGGCCAACGCCTTCACGGGAGACGAGTGATGCGGGCGGTGGTGCAGCGGGTGAGCCGGGCGGCGGTGCGCTGCGGCGCGGAGGAGCGGGCGATCGGCGCCGGGCTGTTGGTCTTGGTGGCGGTGGTGGCGGGTGATGGGCAGGCGGACCTCGACTACCTGGCGGACAAGATCGCCCACCTGCGGATCTTCGAAAACGAGGCCGGGCGGATGGATCGGTCGGTGGCGGCGCTCGGCGGCGAGGTCCTGGTGGTCTCCCAGTTCACCCTCGCCGCGGGCCTCGCCAAGGGGCGCCGTCCCGACTTCACCGGCGCCGAGCGGCCGGAGGTGGCCGCGCCGATGGTCGATGCGCTGGTGCGGCGGTTGCGGGAGGCGGGCCTTTCGGTGGCCCAGGGGTTCTTTGGTGAAAACATGGAGGTGGCGCTGGTCAACGACGGGCCGGTCACCCTCTGGCTCGACAGCAGGAGACGATGATGGACGATCTGGACGGTTTTCCCGCCGCGGTGGTCGCCGAGGCGCGGCGGCAGGCGGAGGTGGTCGAGCGGGGGGCGGCGGAGATCCTCCCCGAGGGCGAGCTCGTGGGACGGCTGGCGGCGTCGATCGACGCCGGGCGACCCCTGCGGGTGAAGGCGGGCTTCGATCCCACCGCCCCGGACCTCCACCTGGGCCATACGGTCCTCCTGCAGAAGCTCCGCCACTTCCAGGAGCTGGGCCATCAGGTGATCTTCCTCATCGGCGACTTCACCGCCGCCATCGGCGACCCCACCGGCAAGCAGGAGACCCGGCCGGTCCTGAGCCCGGAGCAGATCGAGGCGAACGCCGCGACCTATCTGGAGCAGGTCTATACCATCCTCGATCCGGAGGGCACCGAGGTGCGCCGCAACAGTGAGTGGTTCGGCGCCATGTCCGCCGCCGACATGGTCCGCCTGGCGGCACGCGGCACGGTGGCGCGGCTCCTGGAGCGCGACGACTTCACCAAGCGGATGGCGGCGAATCGCGCGATCGGGGTCCACGAGCTCCTCTACCCGCTGATCCAGGGGTATGACTCGGTGGCCCTGGAGGCGGACGTGGAGGTGGGGGGGACCGACCAGAAGTTCAACCTCCTCATGGGGCGGGAGCTCCAACGGGAGGAGGTCCGCGGCCAGCAGCTCGTGGTGATGCTGCCGATCCTCGAAGGGCTCGACGGGGTGCAGAAGATGAGCAAGAGCCTCGGTAACTACATCGGCTTGCGGGAGACGCCGAAGGCGATCTACGGCAAGACCATGTCGATCTCCGATGCGCTCATGGTCCGCTACTACGAGCTGGTGAGCGGCGTGGGGCCGGCGGTGGTGGAGCGGCTGCGCGACGAGGTGGCCGCCGGCGGCGGTGATCCGATGGCGGCGAAGAAGGCGCTTGCCCGCGAGCTCGTCGGCCGTTTTCACTCGGTGGCGGCGGCCGCCGAGGCGGAGGCGGGGTTCGAGCGCGAGGTCCAGGGACGCGGCGTGCCCGAGGAGGTGCCGGAGGTGGTGGTTCGTCTCGACGGTGAGCGCGAGTGGCTCCCCGGGATCCTCACCAAGGCGGGGCTGACCCCCTCCACCAGCGACGCGATCCGCATGATCCGCCAGGGGGCGGTGCGTGTAGAGGGAGAGCGGATCACCGATAAGGGGTTCCAGATCGTCGCCGGCAAGAAGGTCCTGGTGCGGGTCGGCAAGCGCCGCTACGCCCGGATCGATCCTCGAACGTAATCCCATGGAAACCGTGTCCGCCCCCGTCAATATGCACAAAAGGGGGGGGGCGCGCGGGCGGTGGAGTCGAGTGGGGAGGGCGGCGCTCGCCATCCTCCTCCTTGCCGTGGCCGGGTGCGGCGGCGGGTCGGACGGCGGCGGGAGCGCTACAGAGGCGGGCCGAATTCTCGCCCTCACCGAGTCCACGGTCACCCGCCCGGCCGGAGACGGCGAGATCGACGTCGATCCCCTCCGTCGCGGCCGCCGGGCACGAACCGACCGCGTGCCGGTGATCTTCATTCACGGCTTCCACTTTCCCCTGAGCGGTGGCTCCCCCCGGCACCAGATGGACGACCTGATCGCCGATCTCACCCTTCGCGTCCCCGCCTGGGATGACCACTATCAGGAGTGGCTCTACCAGTACGAACCCCTCAACCACCTCGACCGTTCCGCCGCCGAGCTCGCCGGCGAGCTGCATCGCATCCACTACCAGGGGCCGGTAATCCTCGTCGGCTATAGCCAGGGCGGCTTGGTCGCACGGAGCTTTGATACCCAGTTCGGCGGTGAATTTCCGGTCGTCCTCCTCATCATGGTCGCCACCCCCAACGCCGGCCTGCCTCTGGAGGCGATGAAGACGATGCTCCTGGAGGACATCAACCAGCTCCCGGATCCCCTCCCCACCGCCCTCACTCGGGAGGTGGCGCGGGCAGTCTACCGAGAGCTCTTTGGGGAGCGGGAGGTCTCGACGGACCTCGCCGAGGGTAGCACCTTCCTCGCCGGCCTCGCGCCGCCGCGCCCCGCCTATCACGCCTTTGCCGGCATCGGCGCGGAGGCCAACCTCTTTCTCGACTACGTCTCCAACCTCGACCTCTACGCCGGCCTTGCCAACGACGGCCTGGTCACGGTGGCGGGGGTCGAGGCCGGCCTGGTGGCCGGCCGGACGGCGGAGCTCCACCCTGGTGAGGGCTACCTCAACCGCTCCCACATCGCGATCATCCGCGATGCCGCCCTCTTTGGGGCGATCGCCGAACTTCTCACGCCGGATGCCGCCGCAGAACTGGGGGTCGTCAGGGTCACCGCTGTAACTCATTGAAAATACGGCGTGTGGACCCATCCAAAAAGGGGTTGACGAGGGGGCCTCCCTGCCCTACATTACCCCTCCCGTGGCGAGCGATCGCCTCTGGGGCGGTTCTCTGATAGTTGATAGACAGAATTTAGTCTAGCGGGCGTCCGCGATCTACACGATCGCAAGGATCAGCTACATCCCTTGCTGGGTGTGGCTGTGTTTTTTTCTGATTAGCAGTTTAATTGGAGAGTTTGATCCTGGCTCAGAACGAACGCTGGCGGCGTGCCTAACACATGCAAGTCGTACGAGAAAGCTCCCTTCGGGGGGTGAGTAAAGTGGCGAACTGGTGAGTAACACGTGGGTAATTTGCCCTGAAGACTGGGATAACCTCGGGAAACCGGAGCTAATACCAGATACGTCCGTTCCGCTTAAGCGGGATGGGCAAAGGTGGGGACCTTCGGGCCTACCGCTTCAGGATAAGCCCGCGGCTGATTAGCTTGTTGGTGGGGTAATGGCCTACCAAGGCGACGATCAGTAGCCGGCCTGAGAGGGTGATCGGCCACATTGGGACTGAGATATGGCCCAGACTCCTACGGGAGGCAGCAGTGGGGAATATTGCGCAATGGACGAAAGTCTGACGCAGCAACGCCGCGTGAGCGATGAAGGCCTTCGGGTCGTAAAGCTCTGTCAGGAGGGAAGAAACCGCAGGAGAAGATAACGCTTCTGCGCTGACGGTACCTCCAGAGGAAGCCACGGCTAACTCCGTGCCAGCAGCCGCGGTAATACGGAGGTGGCAAGCGTTGTTCGGAATTACTGGGCGTAAAGCGCGCGTAGGCGGTCTGTTAAGTCGGGAGTGAAATCCCCAGGCTCAACCTGGGAACTGCTTTCGATACTGGCAGGCTGGAGGATGGGAGAGGGAAGTGGAATTCCTAGTGTAGCGGTGAAATGCGTAGATATTAGGAAGAACACCGGTGGCGAAGGCGGCTTCCTGGCCCATTCCTGACGCTGAGGCGCGAAAGCGTGGGTAGCAAACAGGATTAGATACCCTGGTAGTCCACGCCGTAAACGATGGGTACTAGGTGTCGGGGGTATCGACCCCCTCGGTGCCGTAGCTAACGCGTTAAGTACCCCGCCTGGGGAGTACGGCCGCAAGGCTAAAACTCAAAGGAATTGACGGGGGCCCGCACAAGCGGTGGAGCATGTGGTTTAATTCGATGCAACGCGAAGAACCTTACCAGGGCTTGACATCCCGAGAATCCCCCTGAAAGGGGGGAGTGCCCTTCGGGGAATTCGGTGACAGGTGCTGCATGGCTGTCGTCAGCTCGTGTCGTGAGATGTTGGGTTAAGTCCCGCAACGAGCGCAACCCTCATCCTTAGTTGCTAACATTTAGTTGAGGACTCTAAGGAAACTGTCTGCGACAAGCAGGAGGAAGGTGGGGACGACGTCAAGTCATCATGGCCCTTACGCCCTGGGCTATACACGTGCTACAATGGGTGGTACAAAGGGTTGCAAACCCGCGAGGGCAAGCCAATCCCACAAAGCCATCCTCAGTTCGGATTGCAGTCTGTAACTCGACTGCATGAAGGTGGAATCGCTAGTAATCGTGGATCAGCATGCCACGGTGAATACGTTCCCGGGCCTTGTACACACCGCCCGTCACACCATGGGAGTCTGCTGTACCGGAAGTCACTGTGCTAACCCTTCGGGGAGGCAGGTGCCGATGGTATGGTCGGCGACTGGGGTGAAGTCGTAACAAGGTAGCCGTAGGAGAACCTGCGGCTGGATCACCTCCTTTCTAAGGAGTTTCTTCGGCCTTGATGCGTTACGCGTATCCGGGTTCGAGAAATATCCAGGTCGGTCCCCGCTAGGCTAAATTCTGTCTATCAACAAAGGTTTTTGGAGCGCCCCGGAGGGGCGGGTCGGGCTTGTAGCTCAGTTGGCTAGAGCACACGACTGATAATCGTGAGGTCGGTAGTTCGAGTCTACCCAGGCCCACCAGCGGCTTGAGCGGACCTCAGGAGCGTCGAATAGAGGCTTTGGGGGATTAGCTCAGCTGGGAGAGCGCCGGCTTTGCAAGCCGGAGGCCAGCGGTTCGAACCCGCTATCCTCCACCAGAAACAGATGTGACGCGCACTCAACGAGGTGCGCGTCACATCTGTTTCTTACCTTTGCCCGCACGTGTGCGAGGCAAGCTCATTGACAAGAGAGAAGTAAGGTGTACATGAAATGTTTGGGCTTGACCAAGCGACTAAGAGCGCACGGTGGATGCCTTGGCAGGAGCAGGCGATGAAGGGCGTAGCAAGCTGCGATAAGCTTCGGGGAGCCGCTAGCAGGCGTTAATCCGGAGATTCCCGAATGGGGAAACCCATCTCGAGTCATGTCGAGATATCCAACACTGAATTCATAGGTGTTGGAGGCTAACCTGGTGAACTGAAACATCTTAGTAGCCAGAGGAAGAGAAAGTAAAAACGATTCCCTGAGTAGTGGTGAGCGAAAGGGGAACAGCCTAAACCGGCTCATACGTGGGTCGGGGTCGTGGGGCGCAAGGCGTGGTACCTTGAACGGTAGGCGAAGCGGCTGGAAAGCCGGGCCATAGAGAGTGACAGACTCGTAGCCGAAATCGTGAAAGGACCTATTGCGTACCCGAGTAGCGCGGGGCACGTGGAATCCTGCGTGAATCTGGGAGGACCATCTCCTAAGGCTAAATACTCGCTCCTGACCGATAGCGAACTAGTACCGTGAGGGAAAGGTGAAAAGTACCCCGAGAGGGGAGTGAAATAGTACCTGAAACCGTGTGCTTACAAGCAGTGGAAGCACCATGTACAACAGGTGTGACCGCGTGCCTTTTGCATAATGAGCCTGCGAGTTACTGTATGTAGCAAGGTTAAGCGGAAGCGTAGCCGCAGCGAAAGCGAGTCTGAATAGGGCGCTTGAGTTGCATGCAGTAGACCCGAAGCCGGGTGAGCTATCCATGGTCAGGTTAAAGTCACGGTAAAACGTGATGGAGGACCGAACCGTAGTAGGTTGAAAACTGCCCGGATGAACCGTGGATAGGGGTGAAAGGCCAATCAAACTCGGCTATAGCTGGTTCTCCCCGAAATAGCTTTAGGGCTAGCGTCGTGTGAATGTTCGAGGTGGTAGAGCACTGAATGGGCTAGGGGCCCCACCAGGTTACCAACCCCAATCAAACTCCGAATGCCTCGAAACAATACGCGGCAGTCAGTCGGCGGGTGATAAGGTCCGTCGTCGAGAGGGAAACAACCCAGACCGTCAGCTAAGGTCCCAAATCATAGACTAAGTGGAAAACGTTGTGGGAACGCGTAGACAGCCAGGAGGTTGGCTTAGAAGCAGCCATTCCTTTAAAGAGTGCGTAATAGCTCACTGGTCGAGTGGGCCTGCGCGGAAAATGTAACGGGGCTAAAGTCTATAACCGAAGCTGCGGATCGTGCTTTGCACGATGGTAGGGGAGCATTCTGTCACAGTTGAAGCCGTACCGTAAGGAGCGGTGGATGTGGCTGAAGAGATTCTGCAGGCATAAGTAACGAAAAAGCTAATGAGAAATTAGCTCGCCGAAAACCCAAGGTTTCCTATCCGACGTTAATCAGGATAGGGTTAGTCGGTCCCTAAGCCGAGGCCGAAAGGCGTAGGTAATGGGAAACAGGTTAATATTCCTGTACCACTCTCTCACCGTTATTACCGACGGGGGGACGCAGAAGGGTAGGCCAGCCGGGCGTTGGACATCCCGGTTTAAGCGTGTAGGAGGGTGCGGTAGGCAAATCCGCCGCACCAACTCCGAGGCGTGACGACGAGGTCTTCGGACCACAAAGTGGCTGATCCCATACTGCCTAGAAAAGCCTCTAGGGAGGTGTGAGGGTGACCGTACCGTAAACCGACACAGGTGGGTGAGGAGAGAATCCTAAGGCGCTTGGGTGAACTCTGGTTAAGGAACTCGGCAAATTGACTCCGTAACTTCGGGATAAGGAGTGCTCCTGTTAGGTGATGGCCCTCGCGGCCGGAGCTGAAGGGAGTTGCAGAGGAGAAGGGGTAGCGACTGTTTACTAAAAACACAGGTCTCTGCAAAGTCGCAAGACGATGTATAGGGGCTGATGCCTGCCCGGTGCCGGAAGGTTAAGGAGATGGGTTAGCCCTCGGGCGAAGCCCGGAACTGAAGCCCCGGTAAACGGCGGCCGTAACTATAACGGTCCTAAGGTAGCGAAATTCCTTGTCGGGTAAGTTCCGACCTGCACGAATGGCATAACGACTTCCCCACTGTCTCAACCAGAGGCCCAGTGAAATTGAATTGCCGGTGAAGATGCCGGCTACCCGCGACAAGACGGAAAGACCCCATGAACCTTTACTACAGCTTGACAGTGATTTTAGGCCTGGTGTGTGTAGGATAGGTGGGAGACTTTGAAGCGTGAGCGCCAGCTTGCGTGGAGTCGCCCTTGAAATACCACCCTCATCATGTTTGAAATCTAACCTAGGCCCGTGAAGCCGGGTCAGGGACACTGTCTGGTGGGTAGTTTGACTGGGGCGGTCACCTCCAAAACGGTAACGGAGGTGCGCGATGGTTCCCTCAGGCTGGTCGGAAATCAGCCGTCGAGCGTAAAGGCATATGGGAGCCTGACTGCGAGACAAACAAGTCGAGCAGGTGCGAAAGCAGGTCTTAGTGATCCGGCGGTCCCGCATGGAAGGGCCGTCGCTCAACGGATAAAAGGTACTCTGGGGATAACAGGCTTATCTCCCCCAAGAGTTCACATCGACGGGGAGGTTTGGCACCTCGATGTCGGCTCATCGCATCCTGGAGCTGAAGCAGGTTCCAAGGGTTGGGCTGTTCGCCCATTAAAGCGGTACGCGAGCTGGGTTTAAAACGTCGTGAGACAGTTTGGTCCCTATCTGTCGTGGGCGCTGGAGATTTGAGAAGAGCTGCTCCTAGTACGAGAGGACCGGAGTGGACGAACCTATGGTGTACCAGTTGTGACGCCAGTTGCACCGCTGGGTAGCTATGTTCGGAAGGGATAACCGCTGAATGCATCTAAGCGGGAAGCCCACTTCAAGATGAGATCTCCCGGACCTTTAAGGTCCCTGAAGACCCCTCGTAGACCACGAGGTTGATAGGCGGGGTGTGGAAGCGTGGTGACACGTGGAGCTGACCCGTACTAATCGGTCGTGCGGCTTGGTCATTATTTGCGCAACATTTCAGTGCACCTGCTTCTCTTTTGTCGATAATTTCGATTTCCCGGTGGCCATGGCGGAGGGGTTCCACCCGTTCCCATCCCGAACACGGAAGTTAAGCCCTCCAGCGCCGATGGTACTGCTACGGTGGGAGAGTAGGTCGCTGCCGGGATTATTTCAGGCCCGCAGATCGGTTACGATCTGCGGGCCTTTTTTGTTTCGGGTGTTGCGGGTGTCGGCATCGCGTGACCTTCGTTTGTAACGATACCTGTGCCGACAGGGTTGCAACCTGTCCGTTTCGTGCGCAGCCCTTCGAGTGTCGGCGTGCCTAAACGATACCCGGTGTCGATCAGGCGAGAGTCCGACCGGCTCCTACAGGAAGCTTCCGCGGACCCAGCCGCGGATGACCTGGGTGGGGGCGACGGAGCGATCTGGCGGGCTGCCCGCCGGGCCGGGCTGTCGTGCGGTGCCGGTCGGGCCGGAGGGGCGGCCGGGGGTCGAGGTGCCCCGTTCGATCGCCAGGGAGGGGGTGGCGACGGAGCCGACGTTGAGGAGGCGGAGCTTTCCCAGTACCCGGTATTCGTCCGAGACGGTGGTGTCGTTGTCGGCGCCGCGCTGGAAGTAGTGGAGCTCAAGGGTGAACCCGTAACACTGGCCGGTACGGTCGACGCTGAGGCTCGACTCGGAGAGTTCGCCATCGTTGAGGTCGAACCATTGCTCCGTGGCCACTGCCCAGCGGGGTGAGAGGCGGATTCCGCCGGCGGCGGTGGCGAATTGGCGATCGGTGGCAAGCCAGCGGAGCCCGCCGCGAAGAAACCAGTTGCGATCTTTTATGTATGAGAGATCCATGCCGCTCACCCGGTGGTGGCCGGGATTGGTGCGCCAGTGGCTTTCCAGATCGAGCGCGAGGCCGCGGCGGGAGCGCACCGTGAGCTCGCCAAAGGTGTCGGTTGATTCGTCCTGGGGGGCCGGGTCCTCGTCGCGGAGGTTGATGCCGGTGCCGGTGCGCAGGGTCGCTAGGTCGAAACCGGTGGCGTGGTCGCGCAGGTGTTGGGTTAGCAGCATGGTGACCTGGCTGGTGCGTCCGCGGCGGTCGACACGGTCGATCTGCGGCACGTTCTCCAGCTTTCCGGCCACCCGTCCAAAGTATTCGAGGCGCGGCTCCACCACGTGGTCGAGGGCGCCGTAGGTGCGGTAGAGACGCACCCGCGCGCCGAGCCGGGCGTCGAGGAGGGTCCGGTTGTGGTTATCTCGGTCCTCTTCGATCTCGCTGAAGGTGTAGATCGCCTCCTCCAGACCGGCCTCGCCGAACAGGTCGATCCCCGGTCGCGGGTGGAGGTCGCGGCGCAGGGCGGTCTGGAGGTCGATGCGCCAGCCGTGGCTCCCCTCATCGCGCCAGAAGTTGGTGGCGTGGACCTCGTTACGCCACAGGAGGCGACGGGAGAGGACCGGGCGCAGGGGCATCTCCAGCCTGAGGTCGGGGAGGCGCTGAAATTGGGTTCCCGCTTTGTCCACGAGGTCCTGAAAGAGGCGCAGGTTGGCGGTACCGACCATGGTGTCCGAGCGCTGGCTGATGAATGCGTCGGAGACCAGGTTGCGGGTCACCCGGGTGGCGGTCGAGCTGGAGAAGCCGCGTAGGCTCTCTGCGTCGGTCTCGTCGATGTAGTGGAGGTTAAGCCGCGCCCTGGTGCGGTCGGAGATGTGGTGGCGGATGTCGGCGCGCCCTTCGTAGGAGACCCCCGAGTTGTCCTGTAGCCGGTACGCCTTGATCTCCCCCTCGCTCTCGGGACCGGCGGCGTAGCGAAACTCGCCACCGACGCCGAACCCCTGGCTCCCCTTGATGTCGAACCGGACAGTGGCGTCCATCGAGTCGTTGATCACCCAGTAGTAGGCGTTGTCGAGGGTGAAGCCGTAGCGGCTGCTCGTCTCCGGCTGGGAGAGGAGAAGCCCGGAGGCGCGCGGGGCGCTGATGTTCTGCTCTAGGTACGGCAGGTAGAGGATCGGCACCCCGCGCCAGTAGAAGAGGACGTGGTGGGTCTTCAGCTTGCCGGCGGTGTCCACACTCATCCGCTTCGAGCGGAACTCCCACGTCCGGTTGGTCGGCACGCAGGCGGAGAACCGTCCGCCGTCGACCTTGTAGGTCGTCGGGCCGGTCTTCTCCAAGTGGTCCGCGTCCACGTAGTAGTGACGCCCCTCCAGGTAGAGGTGGGTGGCGCCGAGGGTGCCGACCTCGCTCTTCAGGTTGAGGACCACGTCGCGGCTCTTGAAGACTGCACCGGCGCGCCGGATGGTCAGCCTGCCCACCGCCCGAATCTCTCCCATCGGTTCGTTGAAGGTGAGCTCGTGCGCCTCCACCGTGGTGTCGCGGTAGTGGAGGCGCACGTGGCCGCGAGCGCGGAACAGCCCATCGCCCTCGTGGGTGAGTTGATCCGCCTCCAGGCTCACCGTGCCGATCGCGACCGTCTCCGTCGGCGCGAGCACCCCGAGGGGGGTCTGGAGGAAGTGGGCGAGCGGCTCATTGCCCTCGATCTCGATGGTCGGTGCGCCGGGGGGGGGTGGCTCTTCCAGCTCCGGGATGAGCCGCTCGCGCGCCTCCCGCAGCCGCCCCTGTGAATTTTCTTCGCGTCCGTCGGCCGCTGCGCGGGCGCCGACGCCGATGCCGAGGGCGACGATCAGACAGGCGGTGAACCACCGCATCGCCACGTTGCGCATCACCGGGTGGGCGCCGGGGCGGCGAGCAGCAGGCGGCGTGCCTCCGCCACCAGGGTGAGGGAGCCAGTGACGCAGAGGGTGGCGTGGGCCTCGCCGTCGGCCGGCCCGAGCGCCTCGGCCACCGAGTCCACCACCTCCTGCGCCACGGTTGCGGGCAAGAGGGGTTGCAGCGCCTCGGGCGCACCACCGCGTGGATCCGCGAGACGCGGCAATACCATCCGCTCCGGGGTCATCCCGAGGGCGGCGAGAAAGCCGGCCGCGTCCTTGTCCCGGAGCATCCCCCATACCAGACGGATCGGTCGCCCCTGCTCGCGAAGAAATGCGCCGAGGGCGCGGGCTCCGGCCGGGTTGTGGGCGCCGTCGAGGAGCACCCCGCCGACCCATTCGAGGCGACCGGGCCAGCGCAGGGCGGTGAGGGCCGCGGCGGTCCGCTCCCGGTCGATGGGTCTGCCGAGAAAGGCCTCCACGCTCGCCAAGGCGCACCCCCCATTGACCACCTGGTGGGCGCCCGCCAACGGCGCCGGCAGCTCCATGGTCGCGCCGTGCAAAGAGCGGTAGCGCCACCGCCCGGCCGCCACCGCCTCGTTGTCGAAGTCGACGCCGAAACGGCGCAGCTCGCAGCCGCGTTCGCCCGCCACCTCTTCCAGGACCGACGTCACCGCCGCCGCCTGCGGTGCTGCCACGCAGACCGTGTCGGCCTGCAGGATCCCCGCCTTCTCACGGGCGATCGCCTCCAGGGTGTCGCCAAGGAGCGCCGTGTGGTCGTAGTCGATCGGGGTGATGCAGCTCACCCGCGGTCGACACAGGCGGGTCGAGTCGAGGCGGCCCCCGAGCCCCGTCTCCACCACCGCCGCGGAGATGCGCTCGGCGGCGAAGAGGGTGAAGGCGAGGGCGGTGAGAAAGTCGAAGTAGGAGTAGCCCACCATTGGTGCGTGAACAGCGAGGCGATCGCGCAACTCCGCCACCGCCTCTTCGAATCGGTCCAGCCCCACCGCCTCGCCGTCGATCGCGATCCGCTCCCGCGGGTGGTCCAGGTGGGGTGAGGTGTAGAGGCCGGTGCGCTCGCCGTGGGCGCGCAAGACCGCCTCCGCCATCGCGCACACCGATCCCTTGCCATTGGTCCCGGCCACATGGAGGGCGGGAAAGGTGGCCTGGGGAGAGCCCAAGGTGCGCAGCAGTTGGGCAAAGGCGTCGAGGTCGAAGACCATCCGCGCCGGACCCAGGCCGGCGAGAAATCTGTCGACGCCGCCCATTGTTCGGGCACGCTACGGAGCGGCCTGCCTGGCTGTCAACGGTGGCGCGGAGGGGGGGGGCTGCGGCCACGCGCCCGGAGGCGGTCACTGCCGTACCCTCTCCCCATGCCACCTGCGGGCCTCTACATCCACCTCCCCTTTTGTCGTAGCCGCTGTGGGTATTGCGACTTTACCGTCGTCTCGCTCGGCGACGGCGGGCGGGTGGACGCCTACTTCGATGCCCTCCACCTCCAGCTCCGGCGGCTTGCCGCCGACCCGCCGGCGCCGGTGGCGACCCTCTACCTAGGCGGCGGCACCCCGTCGGCGGTGGCGCCGGCCCACCTCTGCCGCCTCCTCGACGAGGTGCGCACCCTCTTCGACGTCGTCCCCGACGCCGAGTTGACGGTGGAGGTGAACCCTGGGGACGGCGCGACTGCTTTTGTCCGCGAGGTGGCCGCCGCCGGGGTCAACCGCCTCTCCATCGGCGCCCAGTCCTTCAGTGATGTGGAGCTCACCCGCCTCGGCCGCCGCCACACGGTGGCGGAGATCTACCGCACGGTAGAGGCGGCGGCCGCGGCGCGGATCGACAACATCTCCCTCGACCTCATGGTCGGCCTGCCCGGCCAGGACGCGGCCCAGGTCGCGGCGAACGTGGCGGCGGTGGTCGCCACTGGCGCCCCCCACCTCTCCGCCTACCTCCTCCACCTGGAGGAGAGCGTGCCCATGGCGCGCCGGGTGCGCGCCGGCCGCCTCACCCTGCCGCCCGAGGCGTCGGTGGCGGAGCAGTACCGGACCCTCCACCGGTGCGCTGCCGAGGCGGGGCTGGCGGCGTACGAGATCTCCAACTTCGCCCGCCCCGGGGCGGCGTCGCGCCACAACCTCGGCTACTGGCGGTGCGACCCGTGCCTCGCCGCCGGCCTCGGGGCCCACGGCATGCGTTGGCTGGCGGGCGGCGACGGCTGGGAGCGGTGGGCGAACGAAAGCGACCTCGACCGCTTCCTCGCGGCGATCGCGGGCGGCGCCGACGGTGTCGCCACCCGCGAGACGATCACCGGCCCCACCGCCCTCGGCGAGTGGACCATGCTCCGCCTCCGCCTGGCCGCGGGGGTGGGGCGCGCCGCCCTCGCCGCCGGCCACGGCGACGGCGCGGTGGCCTGGCTCGAGGAGCGCCTCGCCCCCTACCGAGAGCGCGGCTGGGTCGTGGAGAGCGACGCCGGCTGGCGTCTTACCGTCGACGGGTGGCTCTTCTCGGACACCGTTTTTTGCGATCTCTTCGAGTGAGGGGAGAGGCCATGCAGTCTGCTCTGCTTGGCCTCCCCTTTGGCCGGCGGTACGCTGGTTGGATGGAGCAGCTTCATTGCTGGATTTCCGGGCGGGTGCAGGGGGTCTGGTTCCGCGCCTCGACTCGCGACGAGGGGGCACAGCTTGGCCTTACCGGCTGGGCACGCAACCTCCCGGACGGCCGGGTGGAGGTGGTCGCCCAGGGTGAGCGCGATCGGCTGGAGACGCTGTTGGCCTGGCTCCACCAGGGCCCCCCGGGCGCCCGCGTCGACACGGTGGAGCACCGTTGGGAGGCGGTGGGCGAGAGCCTCGCCGAGTTCGGCGTACGCTATTGAGCGGCCCGGGGCGGCGCCGCGGTCACTCCCACCGGATTCGGCTCCCCACGTCGAGGTGGTGGGCGGCGGCGGTGCCGGCGGGGAGCTCGAGGACGACCGCCGCCGGTGCCTCCGACGTGTAGGTGGGGCACTGGAGGACGACGCTCGGACACGGTGGGGCGTCGTGCTGGATGTGGACGACGCGGCCGTCGCGGTCGGCGAAGAGCATGTCCAGGGCGATGAAGCAGTTCTTCATCCAGAAGGTGCGCGGCCGCTCGTCGGCGAAGAGAAAGAGCATGCCGCGGTCGGCGGCGAGGCGGTGGCGGCCCATGAGGCCGCGCGCCTGGGCCTCCGGCGTGCGGACCACCTCGGCGTGGACGGTGAAGGGGGCGCCACCGGCGGCCGGGGTGATCCGAACGGTGAACTCCTCCGCCCGGCCGGAAGGGGCCACGAGGAGGAGGGCGAGGAGGGCGGCAGCCCCCCTCACCGGGCGTCGTGCTCCTGCTTGTCTCTCTCTTCCAGGAGGTCCGGCTCCTCCTCCTTGTCCTCGCCCTTCACCGCCTTGCGGAAGTTCTGGATCCCCTGGCCGAGCCCCGCGCCGATCTGCGGCAGCTTCTTGGCACCGAAGATGAGGACAACAACGGCGAGGATGATGAGCATCTCGCCCATGCCGAGGCCGAACATAAGGGGCTCCCGAGTGAGGTAGAGGGGTGCATGATAAGCCCAATGGCTCCCTTGCGACACCGCCGCTTCACGCATCTCGTCATCCTCGTCGTCGCCTGCTCCCTCCTCCCGGTGAGCGGGTGCAAGGAGCGCTCCGCCTTCGAGCTCACCAACGAGGGGCTCCTCTTGGTGCGCGGGGGCCACCAGGCCCGCGCCTTGAGGCGGTTCGAGCGGGCGATCAAGGTCGATCCGGCCTATCCGTACGGCTACTATTACGCTGCCGGGATTTACAACGGCCGACGTCAGTGGGAGCGAGCGGAGGCATACCTTCACCGTTTCTTGCGGCTCAGGCCGGATGACGCCAACGGCTGGTATACCCTCGCCTTCTGCCTCGATGGCCAGGCGCGGGACCTCCTCGGCGGTGCGGCGACCGACCTGCACGGGAGGGGGCTGCGTATCTTCGCCACCGCCCATCCGCCCGCCGGAGCGGCTGATCGCGAGCGGCTGGACGGACTCCTCGCGCGCGCCAAGGCGGCCTACGACAGGGCGGCGGCCGGCGGGTTGCCGGTCCCGTAGTGGCTACCGGGGCACCGCGTGGAGCGGCCAGAAGAGGGGGATGAGCCAGGTGGCCAGGGGCCAGAAGAGGAGCTTCAGGGGCAGTCCCATGCGCAGGAAATCGCGGTAGCGGTAGCCGCCGGGGCCGTAGACCAGGGTGTTGGTCTTGTAGCCGATGGGCGAGGCGAAGCTCGCCGAGGCGCCGAAGAGGATCGCCATGATCAGCGGTCTGGGGTCGACGCCGAGGTCGCCGGCGGTGGCGATGGCGATGGGGATCATCAACACCGCGGTGGCGTTGTTGGACATCACCTCGGTGAAGACGGTGGTGATGAGGTAGATGGCGGAGAGGATGGCGACCGGCCCGAGGGAGCCCACCGCCGCGACCAGGTAGTGGGCCACGAAGGCACCGGCGCCGGTGCGCTCCATGGCGAGGCCGAGGGCGAGGGTGCCGACGATGAGCATCAGCACTCGCCCTTCGAGGGCGCGGTAGGCGTCGTTGATCGACAGGCAGCCGGTGAGGACGAGGGTGATGGCCCCGGCGAGGGCGACGATCGGCAGGGGCAGGATGTGGAGGGTGATGCAGGCGATGACCATCCCGATCACCGCCAGGGTGATCGGCGCCTTGGCCCGGTTGACGTACGCCTCGTGGACCCCGTCGAGGCGCAGGAACGCGTCGCTCCGCTCCGAGGCGGTGAGCGCCCCGGGGGTGCCGAAGACCAGGAGGATGTCGCCGAGGAGCAGGGGCTGGTTGGCGAGGTCGCGCCGGATGTGGCGGCCGTGGCGCATGATCCCCATCACGTGCAGCCGGTGGTGGCGGTGGAACTGCGCCTGCGCCAGGGTGCGACCCAGGAGCCGCGAGTTGGGGGTGAGGACGAGCTCGGCGAGGACCATCTCGCGCAGGTTGAACCGGAGGTTCTCGCGCGGCAGCCCTGGGAGGAGCTCCACCTCCTTGTCCCGGTGCACCTCCAGGAGGGTATTGAGATCACCGCGCACCACCAGACAGTCGCCCTCCTCGAGGATCACCGGCGGCACCATCTCCCACAGGGAGACCCCGTCGCGCACCACGTCGAGGACCTGCAGGTGGGGGAACCGCTCGGCAAAGGTGGCGCGCAGGGGCTGGCCGAGGAGGTCGGAGTCGGCGCCGATGCGGATCTCGGTGACGTAGTGGCGGCCCCGTTTCAGGCCGAGCAGGGAGGTGGCGGTCTCGACCTTCGGCAGGAGATGGGGGGAGAGGAGGAGGATGTAACCGAGGCCGACCCCGGCCAGGATGAGGCCGATCGGGGCGAGCTCGAACATCTCGATGGGGGGCTGGCCCAGCTCCTCCACCAGCTCGGAGATGAGGATGTTGGTGGAGGTGCCGATCAGGGTGCAGCTCCCGCCGAGGATGGCGGCGAAGGAGATCGGCATGAGCAGCCGTGACGGCAGGAGCCCCCGCTCGTTGGCGATCCCGAGGATCACCGGGATGAAGACCACCACCACGGGGGTCGAGTTGACGAAGGCGGAGGCGACCGCCACCAGGACGGTGGTAAACAGGAGAAGCGTCCACTCTCCCTTGGCGGCGGCGGCGAGCCGGCGCTCCACCGCGGTCAGCGCCCCGGTGCGCAGGACCCCGGCGGCGAGGACGAACATCGCGCCGACGGTGATCACCGCCGGGTTGGCGAAGCCGGCGAGGGCCTCGTGCGGGGTGAGTACCCCGCTCATCCCGAGGAGGACCAGGAGGCCGAGGGCGATCAGGTCGTACGGCAGCCACTCGGTGGCGAACAGGATCACCGAGGCGACACACAGGGTGAGGACGAAGCCGATCTCCGGGGTCACGACGATCACTCTTGCCCGTGGCGGGCCGCCGGGCAAGCAGGGCGCCTTGGCCATTGGGCCGTCTTGCGCCGACAATGGGGGCTCGCCACGATTCCCCTCAAACGCGGCCCGATCTCATGGACATCTCCCTCGGCCTCTCTCTCCCGGATACCGACCTCGATGGCTGGCTCGTCCGTCTGCGTGACGACCACAAGCTCAAGGCCGAGGCACTCCCCCACCGTCCCGGCGGGGTCGTGGTGACCGGCACCGCCGAGGCGATCGAGGCGGCGGTGCGCCGCCTGCGCGGCGGCGGCGTGGCGGTGGAGCCTTTGGCGCCGCGCTCCGAGGCGCGGTAGGAGCGAGCTTCTGCTCGCCATCGGCCCCGCCGGCCCCGGGGTCGGCATCGCCGGTGGCGAGCCGGGGCTCGCCCGAGCGGGATCTTCACACCTCGTCGCCCAGCCCCCGGGCGAGGCTGCGGATCGCCTCGCGGATGCGGTCGGTGAAGAATGCCTGGGTCCGGCGCTCGCTCAGGGGGGTGCCGTCGGGGCGGCGGAGGTTGGTGAACTCGTCGGGCCACAGGGGAGTGCCGAAGGCGACGGTCACCCGCGCCGGACGCGGCAACGAGCTGCCCGGGGGCATCGCCTTGCGGGTGCCCTTTACGTAGCCCGGCACCACCGGCACCCGTGCGGCCAGGGAGAGGTGGGCGACGCCGCGCTGGAAGCGGCGCAGGCGGCCGTCGGTGGAGCGGGTCCCCTCGGGAAAGATGAGCAGGACGTCGCCGCCCCGGAGCCACCCCACCAGCTCCTCCATCACCTGGTGGCCGGGGCGTTGCCGGTCGATGGGGATGCCGCCCCACTGGCGTAGGATGGTCCCGGCGACGGGATGGACGAAGAGCTCCTGCTTGGCCGGCGCCGCGTGGGGGCGGTGGATCTGACAGCCGACCACCGGCGGGTCGAGGTTGGAGACGTGGTTGGTGGCGAGGATCACCCCGCCGTGGGCCGGCAGGTTCTCACGCCCCTCCACCCGCAGGCGCAGCAAGGTGTGGAGGACGATGCGGCCGCCGACCTTCCACGCCCCCTGGACTATCGGTCTGCGTCGCGCCATCGCGTCACCTCCGTCAGGGCCCGGTCGAGGACCTCCGCCGCGCTCATCCCGGTCGAGTCGATCACCACCGCGTCCGGTGCCGGTCGCAGGGGGGCGTGGGTGCGGGTGGTGTCGCGGTGGTCACGCGCCGCCTCCGCCCGGGCAAGCTCGTCGAAGTCCACCTCGATGCCGCGTTTTTGCAGATCGCGCCACCGCCGCCGCGCCCGCTCCTCGGCGTCGGCGGTGATGAAGAGCTTTACCGCCGCATCCGGGAAGACCACCGTGCCGATGTCGCGCCCCTCCAGGACGCCGCCGTGCTCGGCGGCGAGACCGCGCTGTGCCGCCACCAGGGCGGCGCGTACCTGCGGGTGGCGGGAGCAGCGCGACGCCCCCTCCGCCGCCTCCGGGGTGCGGATCACCTTCTCCATGGGGCGGCCGTCGACGCGCAATTGGCCCGGCGGCGGGCCGTCGAGAAAGTCGAAGCGGAGGGTCGCGGCGAGGGCACCGCAGCCGTCGCCGTCGTCCAGGTCGACCCCCGTCTCCCGCGCCAAGACCCCGACGGCGCGGTACATGGCGCCGGTGTCCACGTAGGGGAGGGCGAGGCGCGCCGCCAGGCCCCGGGCGAGGGTCGACTTGCCCACGCCCGAGGGGCCGTCGACGGCGATGATGGGGGGGGTATCCATAGCGATCAGCGTTCAGCATTTCAGCCGGTGGCCTTTTGGAGCAGCCGCAGGAAGCCGGGGAAGGAGGTGTCGACGCAGGCGGTGTCGTGGACCACCACCGGGCCGGTGCAGCGGCTCGCGGCGATCGCCATGGACATGGCGATGCGGTGGTCGCCGAGGCTGTCGATCCGGCCGCCCGGGAGCAGGGGGCGGCCACGCACCACCATGCCGTCGGGCCGCTCCTCCACGTCGCCGCCGATGGCGCGGATCGCCGCGGCCATGGCGGCAATCCGGTCGCTCTCCTTCACCCTGAGCTCGGCGGCGTCGCGAAACACCGTGTCGCCGTCGGCGAAGCAGGCGGCCACCGCCAGGATGGGGAACTCGTCGATGGCCCGGACCATCAGCTCGCCGCCGATCTCGATGCCGCCGAGGCCGCCGCCGGTGACCACCAGGTCGGCGGTCGGCTCGCCCCCCTCCTCGCGCTCGCCCACCACCTCGACCCGCGCCCCCATGGCGCGCAGGCAGTCGATGAGGCCGGTGCGGGTCGGGTTCACCCCCACCCCCGCCACCGTGAGGGTCGCCCCCTCGGTGAGGGCCGCGGCGACCAGGAAGAAGGCGGCGGAGGAGAGGTCGCCGGGGACGGTGAGGTCGCACGGGGCGACCGTCTGGCCGCCGTCGATCGCCGCGCCGTCGGCGAGCAGCTCCACGTCGACGCCGAAGGCGGGGAGGATCCGCTCGGTGTGGTCGCGCGAGCGGGCCGGCTCGTGGACCGCGGTGCGGCCGGAGGCGCCGAGGCCGGCGAGGAGCACGCACGACTTCACCTGGGCGCTGGCGATCGGCGAGTGGTAGTCGATCCCGGAGAGCGGCGTGGGACGCACCGCCAGGGGCGCCCGGTCGCCGTCGCCCTCCGCGTCGATCTGCGCCCCCATCGCCCGCAGGGGGGTGAGGATCCTGCCCATCGGCCGCGAGCAGAGCGAGGCGTCGCCGGTGAGGCGGCACGCCACCCCTTGGCCGGCGACCACCCCGGTGAGCAGGCGGATGCCGGTGCCGGCGTTGCCCATGTCGAGGTCGTGGGAGGGCGCGGTGAGGCCCGCGGCGCCCACCCCCTCGATCTCCATCTCCGGCGACCCGAGGCCGGTGACCTGCGCCCCGAGGGCGGCCATGGCGCGCGCCGTGTTCACCGTGTCCTCGCCGGTGAGGAAGCCGCGGATGTGGGAGCGGCCGGCGGCCAGCCCGGCGAGGATCGCCGCCCGGTGGGAGATCGACTTGTCGCCGGGCACCCGGAGGCGACCGCCGACCCGCAGGCCGCCGGGGACCTCCCAGCCGGAGTCACCTAGCCAGCTATTCATCGATCTCCTCCACCGCCGCGCGGGCGGCGGCGAAGCGGGCGGCCAGGGCATCTCCGTCGCCGCCGGCGATTGCGGCGCGCATCGCTGCCAGGCGGGCCTCGAAGCGGTCCAGGGAGGCGAGCACGGCGTCGCGGTTGAGCATGCAGATGTCGCGCCACAGCTCCGGCGACGAGCGGGCGATGCGGGTGGTGTCCTGAAATCCGGTCCCCGCCAGCCGCCGGCACGCCTCACCGTCGTCCTCCAGGGCGGCCGCGGCGAGGGCGTAGGCGACCAGGTGCGGCAGGTGGCTGACGGCGGCGAGGATGCGGTCGTGGCGGCCCGGCTCCATCACCTCCACCCTCGCCCCCACCGCCGCCCACAGGGCGCGGGTCTGCTCCACCGCGGCCGGCGTGGCCGTGGCCGGGGGGCAGACGATGCACGGGGCGCCCGCGAAGAGCCCCTGGCGCGCCGCCCCGGCCCCCTGCTGCTCCGAGCCGGCAACGGGATGGCTGCCGACGAAGTCGACCCCCGCCGGCAGGGCGGCGGCCACCCCCTCGACGATGCCGCCTTTGACGCTCCCCACGTCGGTCACCAGGCAGCCGGGGCTCAGGTGCGGCGCCAGCGCCTCGGCCATCGCCACCAGCGACCCGACCGGGGTGGCGAGGAGGCAGAGGTCGGCACCGGCCACGGCGGCGACCTCCTGGCTCGCCTCGTCGATGAGCCGGCGCGACAGCGCGATATCGAGGTTCGCCCGGGTCCGCCCGACCCCCACCACCGACCCCCACAGCCCGGCTGCCCGACAGTCCAGCGCCAGCGACCCGCCGATCAGCCCGACCCCGACGATCGCCACCCGCTCAAACCGCGGCCCGGTCACCGGACCCTCCCCGTAAAGGTGTGGGGCCGGGGGGCAAAACCACGAAGGGCATCAAGGGGGGGGAACTGGAACGACGTGTCATCGCAACGCGGAGGGGAAACTTCGGTGGCCTGGAATGCCGGATCTAACGCAAAGGCGCAAAGGCGCAAAGGCGCAAAGGGTGAGGTGGAGATTCCAGATTTGGTGGCCAACGCGAACTTCTGTCTCAATGGCTCGTTAGCGAATCGCATGGGGAAGCACCGCCGCTGCCTCGCGTCCCGAATCTCCCCGTGGTCCATCGCCTTCAAGGCGACGCACCTCTCCGAGTGGAGCGTCGAAGATGCCGTTCCTCCGGGATCCTCCCCCCTCGCGCCTTTGCGCCTTTGCGCCTTTGCGTTGAGAGCGGACTGACAGCCACGCGCAGTGCTCACGTCGTCTCCTCCAGCGCCGCGGCCAGGGCGGCGAGGCAGCGGTCGTTCTCCGCTGGCAGGCCGACGGTGATGCGGATCGCCGTCGGCCCCACGGGCCGGACGATGACCCCGGCGTGGAGCATGGCGTCGTAGACCGGGGCGGCGAGGCGGCCGAGGTTGCAGTAGAGGAAGTTCGCCTGGCTCTCCGGCGAATCGAGGCCCAGCGCCCGCAGCCCGTCCGCGAGGCGGGCCCGCTCGTTGGCGTTGAGCTCCACGACCCGCGCCACGTGGTCCGGGTCGGCGAGCGCGGCCAGGGCCGCCGCCTGCGCCACCAGGTTGGTGTTGAACGGCTCGCGCACCCGGTTGAGGTCTCCGGCGATGGCCTCGCTGGTGACGCAGTAGCCGATCCGCAGCCCGGCGAGGCCGTACGCCTTGGAGAAGGTGCGGAAGACCGCGATCGGGTAGCCCTCCTGGAGTAGGGCCACCCCGTCCACCGGGTCGGCGTCCGGGTCGCGGTACTCGAAGTACGCCTCGTCGAGGCAGCAGAGGCAGTGCTCGGGCAGGCGCTCCAGGAGGCGGCGCAGGGCGGTGGCGGTGATCGCGGTGCCGGTTGGGTTGTTCGGGTTGGCGATGAAGAGCAGGCGGGTGGTCGCGTCCACCGTCGCGGCGAGACCGTCGAGGTCGAAGCGGTCGTTCGCCATCGGCACCATGCGGCACTCGCCGCCGAGGACCGCCATCGCCAGGCGGTAGACCACGAAGCTGTTCTCCGAGGTCAGCGCGGTCTCGCCGGGGCGCACGTAGGTGCGGGCGACGAGGTCGAGGAGCTCGTTGGAGCCGTTGCCGAGGCAGATCTGCGCCGGCGCCACCTGCAGGTGGTCGGCGAGCGCCCGGGTGAGGTGAAAGGCGCTGCCGTCGGGATAGCGGTTCACCTCCGCGAGGGCGGCGGCAGCCGCCTCCAGCGCCCGCGGCGACGGCCCGAGGGGGTTCTCGTTCGAGGCGAGCTTGACCACCTCCGACAGCCCCAGCTCCCGCGCCACCTCGTCGATCGGCCGCCCCCCCACATACGGCTGGATCCGGCGAATATGGTCAGGCGGCGAGAAGGACATGGGCGGGGGCCAAGGGGGCAGGTGCCGAGACGTTTTGTAACGCAGAGACGCAGAGGGGCGGAGACGCAGAGAGATCTCAGAGGTTGCGGACCACGCGGTGGATGCCGTTTTTCAGGAGTCGCTCCCCGAAGTTGAGGATGAGGCCAAGGTGGAGGTCGAGACAGTGGAGGTAGGTGATGACCTGCGATTCGTAGATGAGGTTGTTGCCTTGCCCTCCACCACCAGTTTCTCCATGACCAGGAGGTCGAGCCGTAGCTCGGTATCGAGGCGATGATTCTTGTAGGTCAGGGGTACCGCCTCCTGGCGTTCAAAGGGGATGGATCGACTGTGGAACTCGTAGGCGAGGGCCTCTTCATACGTACTTTCCAGTAGACCAGGCCCTCCGAGAGTTCGATGGACCTCAATCGCGGCGTTGATCACCAGCCCACTGAGATCATTCTCCCTCATCGACACCCCTCTGCGTCTCCGCCCCTCTGCGTCTCTGCGTTAAAAAAAAGTCCAGCCAAGATCTTCCGTCCCACCACCTACGCCACCACCCGGGCGCGGGGGTAGGAGCCGAGGATGCGGAAGAAGTGGCAGTGGCGCTCCACCTCCGCCAGGGCGTGGGCGACCGGGGGGTCGGCCTTGTGGCCCTCGCAGTCGACGAAGAAGTGGTACTCCCAGGTGCCGCGGCGCGACGGGCGCGACTCGATCTTCGTCATGTTGATCCCCTCGCTCGCCAGGGCGGCGAGGGTGGCGACCAAGGCACCCGATTCGTTCTTCACCGCGAAGACCATCGAGGTGCGGTCGGCGCCGGTGGGGTCGGCGGCGTGGTGGGCGAGGATGAAGAAGCGGGTCTGGTTCACCCGCTCGTCCTCGATGTTCCGGTGCACCGTGGTGAGGCCGTAGATCTCCGCGGCGAGCTCGTTGGCGATCGCCGCCGTGTGCTCCTCCTGGGCGGCGAGCTGGGCGGCGCGGGAGGTGGAGGAGACCGACTCCAACCTGGCCGCCGGCAGCCGCTTGCGCAGCCAGCCGGCGCACTGGGCCAGCGCGTGGGGGTGGGAGTAGACGACCCGAATGTCGGTGAGCTCGTCGCTCCGTGCGAGGAGCTGGTGGTGGATGTCCATGGCGATCTCGCCGTGGACCGTGAGCGGCGAGTCCACCACCAGATCCAGGGTGGTGGTGACCATGCCGGCGGTGGAGTTCTCCACCGGCGCCACCCCGTAGTCCGCCTCCTTGCGCTCCACCGCCTGAAAGACCGCGGGGATGTCCTCGCAGGCGACGAAGCGGGTGGCGCGGCCGAACTGTCGGATTGCGGCGAGGTGGGAGAAGGTTCCGGAGGGGCCGAGGTAGGCGACCCGCAAGGGCCGCTCCAGGGCGAGGCAGGCGGACATCACCTCGCGGAAGATCAGTCGCACCGCCTCGGCCGGCAGGGGGCCGGGGTTGGCGGTGGAGAGCCGCTCCAGGACCTCCGCCTCCCGTTCGGGAACGTGGAAGGTCTCCTCCCCGGCGGCCGCCTTCGCCTTGCCCACCGCCTTGGCGATGCTGGCCCGCTCGCTCAGGAGGGCGAGGAGCTGATCATCGACCGCGTCGATGCGGTCGCGCAGGTCGCCGAGGTCACCGGCAGGGGTCTCAGGGGGGGGCTCAGGGGTCGGTTCCACACGTCCTCACCGTCAGGGTTGCACACGCGCCCTGGCCTCCGCGCCGCGACCGGCCGGGCCGTGCAGGCCCGGTCAACACCAGGGGAGCGGAGCCTACCGAACCGCCCGTAACCGCTGCAAGGAGCCTTGACACCACCCCCGCCGCTGGCAAACATCCGCCCCCCGGATGGCCACTTAGCTCAGTTGGTAGAGCAGGGGACTGAAAATCCCCGTGTCCGCGGTTCAATTCCGTGAGTGGCCACCATCTCCATCAGCCGGTTGGGCGCCGGGTGGAGAGGCTGCCGTAAGTTGGGTGCCCGAAGGGTGCCCACGTCCCGCAGCGAAAGCCGTGCGCGGTTCGCCGCCTTCCGCGGCACTTGCTAAAATTGGAGTCGTTTTCAACGCGTCCGGAGGCGGTGGAGGAGGATGAGGTCCAGCATGGATCCCGACTCGGCCGCCGGCGGACGCACCGGAAGGAGGTCGGGTCATGAGGTACTCCCACGGTTACCGGCGGTGGTTTCTCATTTTTTCGGTCGTTCTGGCGGCGGCAACCCTCCACGGGTGCGGCTGGTTCGATGGCGGCGGTGATGGCGGTGGGGGTGCGGGCGGGGGGGCGCAGACGGTCACCATCACCGGTCAGGTGACCGGCTCCGGCGGTCTGTCCGGGGTGACGGTCTCCGCGGCGAGCGTCTCGACCACCACCGACGACGACGGGCTCTACCGTCTCGCCGGGGTGCAGGTACCGGCGGACGGCCGCCTCCTGCTCACCTACGAGAAGGCGGGGTACGCCACCTACCAGCGTTCCATCGTGGTGGGCGACGCGGAGAGCTACGCCGTCTCCGCGAGCCTCAAGCTCTACGACATCAACGAGCAGGCGGTCGATCCGACCACCGCCACCACCCTGGAGGCGAAGGACGCCGACCAGAATCTCCTGGTCGCCCTCGACCTGCCGGCGAATAGCCTGCAGGGGGCGGCGGCGGGCAACGTGAAGGTCTCGGTGGCGGCAGGGGATCCCTCCACAACCACGGGCCGCGCCACCTTCCCGGGCGACTACCTCGCCGCCTCCAGTAGCGGCGGTTCTCCCGATACCCCCCTGGAGAGCGTCGGCTTCGCGGAGATCACCATCGTCGACGCCGCCGGCACGGAGCTCACCACCCTCGCCACCCCGGCCCAACTCACCCTGCGCCTGCCGGACGAGTACCAGACCGGCGGCGCCCGCGCCGGTACCTATGTGGCCGGTGACCCGGCCAAGGGGACGATCCCGTGGTGGTCCTACGACGAGACCCAGGGCACCTGGATCCGGGAGGACGCCGACCCCGCCACCGCGGCTATCGACGATGCCGAGGTGCAGGAGATCAACGGCGCCCTCTACGGGGTGGCGAAGGTGAGCCACTTCACCTGGTGGAACATCGACCAGCCCATGAGTACCCACGCCTGCCTCTGTGCCGCGGTCGTGGACAAGGACGGCGCCCCCATGGCCGGGGTCCAGTTGGTGGCCGAGGGGGTGACCTACGACGGCGTCTCCCGGCCGGCGATCACCGGCAGCGACGGGATCGCCTGCGTCAACGTGAAGAAGAGCGCCTCGGCCACCGACCGCGAGCGGGTGTGGCTGCGCGTCGAGGCGGGGGGGGTCGACTTCCCCTACGACGTCACCGACGCCGCCGAGGGCGATGTGGACGCCGACGAGCTCTTCACCCCGGTCGATCAGGGCTCGACCCTCGACGGCATCCAGCCGGGGGAGTGCACCCAGCTTGCCAACACCATTGCCGTCGCCTTTGACGGTCGGGTCGAGGGGGTGGTGACCCACGAGGGGAGTGGCACACCGGCGACCGACTTCACCCTCTACTCCGACTTCGGAGGCACCGCCACCACCGACGCTACCGGCCACTACGGCATGGATGTGCCGCGCAACGTTGACTTCCTCCTCTTCGCCCCCGGCCTGGCAGGCCAGCAGGTGCGGGTCACCGACGCCGCCACCCCGGTGGTGGTCGACTTCACCATCCCCAACCAGGTGCCGGAGATCGACGCTCTCACCCGCACCCCCGACACCACCCCCCTGGACACCGGCGCCTCCGCCACCTTTACGGCGGTGGCCAGTGACCCGGACGGGGACTCGATCACCTACACC
>JAJRSX010000054.1 GCA_024278555.1 bacterium
CGGCGCCGACCACCTGCTCCACCGCGATCGACGCCATGCAGATGAAGTGGCCCGTGGGGCACCGCTTGCCCCAGCACGGCGAGCAGTCGACCTGCGCCTTGAGGCGGCGGTGGGCCGGCCCGCGCGGGCCGTTGCGTGCCGAGGGGTTGGGGCCGTAGAGGCTCACCGTGGGCGTCCCCACCGCCCAGGCGATGTGGGTGGGGCCGGTGTCGCCGCCCACCGCCAGCCGACAGGAGGCGAGGAGCGCGGCCAGCTCCGCGAGGCTGCCGCGTGGCGGCACGGTGGCGCCGGTGCCGATCTCCCCGGCGATCGCCTCGGCGCGGCCCCGCTCCCCCTCGTCACCCCACGGCAGGACCACCTCCAGGCCGCGCCCCACGAGCCACCGACCGAGGGCCACGAAGTGGTCCACCGGCCACAGCTTGGTCTCCCAGCTCGCACCGTTGATCAGGGCCGCGCGCGGCGGACCCTCCGCCATGCCCGAGGGGATCCGCAGGTAGGGCGACTCCGGAGGCGCCCACGCCACCCCGAGGGCGTGGGCGACGACGCCCCCCACCTGGTCGACCACGTGGTCCGCCGCCACCTCCGCCTGCTCGCCGATGAGCCAGCCATTGGGCCACTCGCGGCAGAGCGACCGCGGCAGCCCCACCCGCCGGCCGCGCGCCAGCCGCGCCACCACCCCGCTCTTGGTATTCCCCTGGAGGTCGAGGACCAGGTCGAAGGGAGAGGCGAGGCGCCGCCGCAGATCCCGTACCGCCGCCGCCACCGCCCCCAGGCGGCCCGACTTGAGATCTGTACGCAGGCGTCGGGTGTCGATCGCGACCACCTCGTCGATCCCCTGCCCCTCCAGAATCCCCGCCACCCGCCGCTCCACCACCCAGGTGATCTCCACCCCGGGGCGCTGCGCCTGGAGGAGGCGCACCGCCGGCAGGGCGTGGACCACGTCCCCGAGGGCGGAGAGCTTGACGATCAGGCAGCGCATGGGAGGAGGCCAAGGTGCCCCGTTACGGTGCCACAGGGAGGCCGGCCGCGGCACCGGAGTCCGCGGTTTGGCTTGATCGCCGGCCGCCCCTACCGTGGCCGAACGGTCCCACGCCCCCAACCCCCTCCCCGAGGAGAACCCCATGTCCGACCCCGTCGTCGTCGCGAAGAAGCCCCTGGTGCTGGAGCTCGACCCGGAGACCTACCACTGGTGCGCCTGCGGCCGCTCTCGGGAGCAGCCGTACTGCGACGGCTCCCACAAGGGGACCGGCATCACCCCGGTCACCTTCAAGGCGGAGAGCCGCGAGAAGGTGTGGCTCTGCCAGTGCCGGCACACCAAGACGCCCCCCTACTGCGACGGCAGCCACAAGGGGCTGTAAGGCGAGGCGCCCCTACCGGCACGCCGCGGACTTGCGGCACAGGGTGTTGCCGTCAAACGAGAGGCAGCCCGGGTCGTTCATCCCCCGGTACTGGATGTCGCCGTTCTTGCCGTTGCTGTAGCGCACGTGGATGGTGCCGGACTGGGCGGAGCCGGAGACCGTCCACCGCCCCGCCCCGCCCCCCTGGCTGGCGTTGCCCCACGCCATGGTCTGGTCGCCGTACTGGTTGCTGGAGCTCCCCGAGTAGCTCGACTCCTGGGAGTCGAAGTAGGTGCCGTCGCCGCACAGGCCGATGGAGCGCTCGGTGGAGCCGGCGTACCCCCACCACAGCCCCGCCATCTGGCGCTGGAGGTTCGGGTCATTCGGCCCGGCCGGGGCGCCGCCCGCGGTCTCCGCCTCCTCGACCACCTTGGTGATCGCCGCCAGGCGCGCCTGGCTCGCCTTGAGCTTCTCCTCGTTCTCGTGCCACGACTCCAGGACCTCGGGCTGGCCGGCGAAGACCAGGTCCACCGGCACGTTGCCGCGCCACTCCTGGTGGAGCCAGAAGGTGGCGACCCGCTTGCCGTCGACCACGGTGGCGCTCTTCGGCGGCCCGAGCAGCGCCACCGCCTCGTCGAAGCTCATCCCCGGCGAGAGCTGCGCCGTCTTGGTGATCGAGTTGAAGCCGCCGGCGGCGCAGCCTGCTACGGCCAGCCCCGCTGCCAACACCAGCCAAGTCGCGATCTTCATGGTCTCCTCCGAGATAGAAAGGGGATACGCGGTTTCACCTATTCACACAGGAACGGTGAATAGAGGGTCCCGCCGACGATGATCTCCGTGATCCGGCCGTCGTCCTGCCGCACCTTGACCTGGGCCACATCCTGCTCGCCCGAGGCGGTCTGGTACTGGATCTGCTCCCCCACCACGCGGTAGCGCCCCGACGCCTCGGCGCCGCCGCCACGGGAGTAGAGGCCGGCGTCGCTGCCGAAGGCGGCCTCGCTGCCAAAGGACCAGTGGCCGCGGCCGTCGAAGGTGATCCTCTCGGTGTGGCTGTAGCCGCTGTACTCGGTCGAGGAGGAGTAGCTCGACGATCCCCCCGTGTGGCAGAAGGTTCCCTGGAGCTGCCACTCGTTCCCGGTGCCGCCTCCGGCGCCGGCGCCTCCCGCCGGCGGGCCGCCCTGGGGCGGCCCGTCGTGGGGTGCCGCCCCCATCGCGCCGCCCCCGGCCGCCTGCCGCGTGCAGGCGAAGGCCGAACCGTCCGAGTAGCGCATGGTGAGGTTCTTGTCGGAGAGCTCGTAGGTATAGTCGCTGAACCCGGTGGCGTCCCGGAGCCGGAGGCGGTTGCCCGGCCGCGTCTCGTAACGGAAGGGCCGGCCACCGATGGTCGCCGTTCCATCAGGGTCGAAGGAGACCACCCCACCGCCGACCGGCGTGCCGTTCATCGACATCCGGCACTGCCAGGCGCCGACCACCGAAGGCCCCTGCGGAGTCGCCGCCACGGAGCCGCCCCCGTGGGCGTGACTCCGGGACGACGGTGGGGAGGCCGGTGCGAAGGCCGAGGTCCCCGCCGCCGGCCCTACATGGAAGGGGAGCGCGGTCACCAGGACGCCGTCCACATACAGGTTCAGCTTGTAGTGACCCTGGGGCCAGCCGTTCTGCGGCCGTGAGAGCTGGAAGTGGGTCCGCTGCTCCCCCGCCGGCAGCACCACCGTGGTCGAGTCGATCTCATAGTTCGGCGTCTGGATGGCGTCCACCGCGACCCATACCCCGCGGACCTTCGTCCCCGCCTCCGCATCGGCAAAGACCACCACCGCGTGGATCGCCGGGGCATCGGGGGTGAAGGTATCGGTGACCCCCTCGGGGAGCGTCCCCTCGGCCACCGACCGCGCCATCGACGCCGCCACCAGGCGCGTGGCGCCTGCCAGGGAGGGCGAGGCGAGGAGCCACGCGACCGTGAGGGATCCAACGATGCCTCTTTTCATGCGTCTCTCTCCTGAACGGAGCCCGGTGGCCGCCGTTTCCCGTCGATGGACGCGGGAGGCCGAGGCGACGCCGGTGCGGCGACGGCGCGCATGGAGGTACCGCTTCCCCCCATCACGGCGCCTCCACCGCGCCGATATCACAGGTGGCGGTGCCGTCGCCGTCCCCGTCCACCGGGCGGGGGAGGCCGCGCTGGTCGGTGGCCGGGCAGACCGCGTCGTCCCCGGTGTCGATCGCCGGGCTGCCCGGCAACAGGGCGTGGGTCTGGGTCGGGCCGCCGTTGTCGGCAAGGACGTCAAGCAGCGGATCGGCGGTGATTCCGGCCCCGCACGAGCCGTCGCTGTCGAGTGAAAAGGCGTCTGCAGTGATAGCGGCCCCTCCACCGCAATCGGCGTCTCCGTTATTCGAAACAATACTGTTGATGAGTGAGATGCTGCCACCCCAG
>JAJRSX010000055.1 GCA_024278555.1 bacterium
CGGGGGTCACCCTCACCGTCACCGCCGCCGACGACCTGGGGCCGGTGTGGGGAGACGGCGTCCAGCTCCAGCGGGTGGTCACCAACCTGGTGGCCAACGCGGTGCGCTACGCGCCGCCGCAGACCGCCATCGAGGTGGAGATCGAGGGAGACCAGACCGACCAGCGCCTCACCCTCCGCGACCACGGCCCGGGGATCCCGGCCGAGGAGCTCGACTCGATCTTCTCGCGCTTCTGGCAGGGAGAGGAGCGGGTGAGCTCCGGCAACTGCGGCCTCGGCCTCTTCCTCTGCCGGGCGATCCTCGACCAGCACGGCGGTCGGATCTGGGCGGAGAGCGAAGAGGGAGAGGGGGCCACCTTCTGCTTCGAGATCCCGGTGGACCGCCGCGCCAGCCAGCGGCGCGCGGCAGCGGCCGACAAGGCCGCGGCAGCGCTCTCCGCGACCCCCTGACCGCCCGCATCCGCGCCGCGCCGGGCGACGCCCATGGCCGAGGGAGTCCGGCCGACCCTTTCGCCCGTGACATCGGTGGTCGGAGGAGGGAGAATCCCCGGCCATGGGCGGAGCCCCGCGGGAGATCCTGCGTAGCGTCTTTGGCTACGACCGCTTTCGGTCCCCTCAGGAAGAGGTGGTCGAGACGGTGGTGGGTGGGGGGGACTCTCTCCTGGTCATGCCCACCGGCGGCGGCAAGTCCCTCTGCTTCCAGATCCCCGCCCTGGTGCGCGACGGCTGCGGGGTGGTGGTCTCGCCCCTCATCGCCCTCATGCGCGACCAGGTCGCCGCGCTTGCGCTCCTCGGGGTGCGCGCCGCCTACCTCAACTCGACCCTCAACCCGGTAGAGCGCAGAGAGGTGGAGGAGCGGCTCCTGGCCGGCGACCTCGACCTCCTCTACGTCGCCCCGGAGCGGCTCCTCATGGAGGGGACCCTGGCCCTCTTGGGACGGGTGAAGCTCGCCCTGTTTGCCATCGACGAGGCCCACTGCGTCTCCCAGTGGGGCCACGACTTCCGCCCTGAGTACCTGGAGCTCGCCCAGCTCGGTGAGCGCTTCCCCGAGGTGCCGCGCATCGCCCTCACCGCCACCGCCGACGGCGAGATGCGCGAGGAGATTGTCCGCCGCCTGGCCCTCACCGACGCCCGGATCTTCGTGAGCGGCTTCGACCGCCCGAACATCTGCTATCGGGTCGCGGCCAAGCGCGACGGTCGCGCCCAGCTCCGCCGCTTCCTCGACGACCACCGGGGGGAGGCGGGGATCGTCTACTGCCTGTCGCGCAAGCGGGTCGAGGAGACCGCCGCGTGGCTGCGCGACCAGGGGTGGGAGGCGCTGCCCTACCACGCTGGACTGGAGACCGAGGTGCGGCAGGCGAACCAGGACCGCTTCCTCACCGACGACGGGGTGGTGATCGTCGCCACCATCGCCTTCGGCATGGGGATCGACAAGCCGGACGTGCGCTTCGTCGCCCACCTCGACATGCCGCGCTCCATCGAGGCCTACTACCAAGAGACGGGACGTGCCGGCCGCGACGGCCTGCCCGCAGAGGCGTGGATGGTCTACGGCCTCGGCGACGTCATCACCCTGCGCAAGATGGTGGCCGCCTCGGAGGCGGATGAGGCGCACAAGCGGCGTGAGTCCCAGCGGCTGGAGGCGATGCTCGGCTTCTGCGAGGCGACCACCTGCCGCCGCACCCTCCTCCTCGGCCACTTCGGCGAGGCCCACCCGGGCCCGTGCGGCCGCTGCGACAACTGCCTGGAGCCGCCGCCGACCTGGGACGCCACCGAGGCGGCGCAGCAGGCCATCTCCTGCTGCTACCGCACCGGCCAGCGCTTCGGCGTCGGCCACCTGATCGACGTCCTCACCGGCAAGGAGAGCGAACGCACCCTCCGGCTTGGCCACCACCGCCTCTACACCTTCGGCATCGGCAAGGGGCGCTCGGCGACGGCGTGGCGCACCCTCTTTCGGCAGCTCATCGCCTCCGGCTTTCTCGCCGTCGACGGGGAGGGCTACGGCACCCTGTCGCTCACCGACCGGTGTAGGCCGCTGCTGCACGGCGAAGAGACACTCACCCTGCGCGAAGAGGCGCGCACACCGGCGAAGCGGCGCCGGGACAAGCCGAAAGGGCGCGTCGCCGCGGTGCCGAGCGACGCCGACCCCGCCCTCTGGGAGGCCCTACGCGCCACCCGCAAGGGGCTCGCCGACGCCCAGGGGGTGCCGCCCTATGTCATCTTCCACGACGCCACCCTCCTGGAGATGGCGGTCCGCCGCCCGGCCAGCCACGCCCAGCTCCTGGAGGTGAACGGCGTCGGCGAGACCAAGCTGGAGCGCTACGGCGACGCCTTCCTCGCCGTCCTCCGCAACCCCACCGTCCCGCCGCCCACCCTGCCGAGCGAGTGACGGATGCACCTCGTCGAGACCCTCATCCTGCCGCTGCTCTTCTCCGTCTTCCTCATCGCCCTCGGCTACCTCGGCTGGCGGGATTTCCAGGCTGAGCACCGGCGGCAGACGCCGCCCGAAGCAGAGGGCGACCCCAAGGGGAAGGAAGGGAACAGCAGTAGACAGTAGAGAGTAGACAGGAGTCAGGTGGGAGGCTGGGCCGGGAGGCCTATGTCGCCAGCGGGGAACCGGGGAGGGCGGTGGCCTGGAAGGCGGGGAAAAACCACAGGATCACGAAAGGGAGTCGAAGCGTAGGGTGCGCCAAGCGCAGCGCGGCGCACCGGCGGTGGTCAGCCAACCGCTGCCCACGGACGGTGTGCTCGTCGAAGATCGGTATGCGGGATGAGAGCGCGTTGTTCCAGGGGAGTTCTCTGTGTCCTCTGTGTCTCTGTGGTGAACCCCGGCCTTCCTGGCCGTCGCTGTGCTTTGGCTCACCGCCGGTGACCCCCGACCCGTGGCCAGTTTTCCCCTCGGCGCACCACGGTCGACACTCCCCCCCCGCGCCCCCCCCGCTTTGCGCCCTGGCGTCTTTGCGCCTTTGCGTTGAGCCATTGCCTTTCAGGCCGCTCCGATCTCGCCCGACCCCCGTGGCCGCCATTCCCCTGTCTGCCCTCTGCTCTCTTCGAGCCCACGCCGGCAGGCGTCGTGGGTGGCCGGCCGCAGTTCGCGGAAGCCGCGGTCCGGCAGACTTCCAGGCGACGGCGCCGCCGGAGGGAGGGCGAGGGGGGACGGGCTCAATGGAGATCGAGGCGGTTGAGCCACTGGGCGACGGCCTCCACGAGGACCTCCTCCTTGCCGCGGAAGGAGTGGCTTGCCCCGGCCACGCGGTGCTGCTGGTAGGCCGTGTTCCCGGCCTCGCGCGCGGCCTCGCGGCGCCACTCGCTAGAGTGGACCACCGAGAGCAGATCGTCGCTGCCGTAGAGGTCGAGGAGCGGGAGGCGGATCCTCTTCAGCAGCTCGATGGCGTCCATCGCCGGCAGGGTGGGCGACGCGGCGATGCCGATGGCGACGAAGGCTCCGACGCGGCCCTGCGGGTGGCCCAGCCGCGCTCGGGGAGCTCGGTGCGCAAGGGAAAGATGACGTCGCGCCAGTTCGGGTGGACTCCGGTCCCGTGCATCAGGATCACCCCCCCGCGCGTTCGAAACGTGGTGGCAGGGGTATAGAGGCCGAGGAAGCGATGGTCTCCGGTGCGCAGCCACACCACGTCGCCAACCATCACTGAGTCGACGATCTGATCTGCCCAACGCCGCTCCTTGGGGAGGTCCGAGGCGGCAGCAGCGGTGAGCCAGACCACCCACGGGAGCACGTAGAAGATCACCTTCATCATCTTGTTCATGGAGGAGCTCCTCGGGCGTGATGTGCGGCGCGGGCCGCCGCTACCCTTCCCCGGCGAGGTGGGACCAGCAGGCGTCGTGAAGCGCCGGGCGCAGCTCCCGGAAGCCGCGCTCGTCACGGCCCGCGTGGACGCGGTTGGTGAGGAGGACCGCCCGCTGGCCGGTGGCGAGGTCGAACCAGACCGAGGTCCCGGTGAAGCCGAGGAGCCCCCGGCCGGTGTCACGCGACAATAGCGCACCCGCCTGCGACCCCGACCGCGACGGGCGGTCGAGGCCGCGACACCAGCGCCCCGGGGGGCCCTGCGCCGGCCGCGCCACCACCTGGCGGGCGATCTCCACCGGCAGCCAGTCGTCGTCGCCGCGCACCGCCGCGCACAGCCGCTCGGCGACCGTGGCCACCGCCGCGGCGGTCCCGAAGCAGCCGGCGTGGCCGGCGACGCCGCCCATGGCCCAGCCGTTCTCGTCGTGGAGCTCACCGACCAGCCGACGGCCGCGCCAAGTGCAATGCTCGGTGGCGACGCACCCCGCCGCCCCGGCGGCCGACCGCCGGGCGGGGCGGAAGGCGATCGCGTCACCGAGGCCGAGGGGCTCGGTGACCCAGGCGCGCAGACACTCCGTGAGCGGCGCACTGGCGGCCCGCTCGACGATCTCCCCGAGGAGGATGTAGCCGAGGTCGGAGTAGGTGAAGGTCTCCCCCGGGCGGGCGAGGAGCGCGGTCCGCTCCGCCGCCGCCACCATCGCCGGTCGCCACACCGGGGGCGGCTCCCCACCGCTGGCGGCGACCACCTCGTGGCCCGCCATCTGCCGGTACAGGGGCGCCCAGTCCGGCAGGCCGCTGGTGTGGGCGAGGAGCTCCTCAACGGTGATCTCCCGGTGGCGGCCACGCTTGAGCCCCGGCAACAGGGCACTGGCGGGGCTCTCCCAGCGGAGCTCGCCGTCGGCCACCAGGCGGGCGACACAGAGGGCGGTGGCGACCCCCTTGGTGAGGGAGGCGAGGTCAAAGCGGGAGGCGGCGGTGACCGGCGTCGCGGCCCGGTCACCGTGGTCGCCCACCGCGACCTCCAGCCGGAGGGCGTGGTGGTCACCGGCGAGGAGGACGGCGCCGGTAAAGAGGCCCCGTGCGAGGCCGTCGGCGAGGAGGGGCTCGGGGCTCACCGGCCGGCCTCCTCGGCGGCCGCCGCACCCTCCGCCTCCACGCCGCGCAGGGCGGCGAGGAGGGCGGCCACATCCTCGGCATGGGCAAAGGCGGTGATCCGGTCACCGGCCACCAACGGGGTCGCGCCGTGGGGGATGAGGGTGCGGCCGTCGCGATGGATGGCGATGAGGATCGCCTCCTCCGGCAGGGTCGCGGCGAGGTCGCGCACCGTGTGGCCCACCGCCCGGTCCCCGGCGGCAAGCTCCACCTCGACAAACTCGGTCACCCCCCCGCGCCGTTGCCCCGCCTCCTGCGCCCGATGGTGCAGGGCCTGGCGGCGCGACACAGTGGTGGAGTAGGCGCGCACCAAGGCGTCACGGTGGAGCAACCCGAGGAGCTGCGTCGGGTCGTCACGGTCAAGGACCGGCAGGATCTCAAGGCCGTGGACCCCCATGCGGGTGAGGGCGTCGGCGGCCGACTCGTCCGGATGGGTCACGACCAGCTTCGCGCGCGGCACACCGATGGCGCTCACCCGCGTCCCCATGGAGACGTGGTGTTGCACCGCGCGGTCGAGGTCGGTGCTACGCACCATCCCCCACAGGGCGCCGTCTTCGCGGAGCACCGCAAGGCAGTGGTCGCCGCTCTCGGCGAAGAGGTCGGAGAGGGTGGCGAGGTCCATGTCGCTGGCGACCCCGTGGACCTCCTCCTCCATCAGCTCCGCCACCGACAGGCCGGAGAGGAGCTCCACGTCGCGGCCGCCCTGAAGGTGGATACCGCGACGCACCAGCTTCATGGTGTAGATCGACTCGGGAGAGAGCACCTGGGCGATGGAGGTGGCAACCACCGTGGCGAGCATGAGCGGCAGGATGAGGGCGTAGTCGCCGGACATCTCGAAGACGATCAACACGGCGGTGATCGGCGCCCGCGCCGCGCCCGCGAAGACCGCCGCCATCCCGGCGATGGCGTAGGCGCCCGGATCGATCGCGACCCCCGGCCACACGGTGTGGGCGATCGAGCCCACCATCCCCCCGAGGATCGCCCCCATGAAGAGCGACGGTGCGAAGATGCCCCCCGAGTTACCGGAACCGAGGGTGAGGCTGGTGGCGACGAGCTTGAGGAGGAGCAGGGCGGCCATCGTCCCGAGGGAGAGGGGGAGGTTGCGGGCGATGGCGTTGCCGATGGCGTGCAGCCCCGGCCCCAAGACCCCCTCCCCAGGCAGGACGAGCGCCACCGTCCCGGTAAGGGCCATGCCCACTGCATAGCGCAGGGGCGGCCACACCCGCCAGCCGTCGAAACTCGCCTCCACCCCGTAGAGGAGGCGGATGAAGGTGGCCGCCACGATCCCGGCGAGAAGGCCGAGGAGACAGTAGAGGGGAATCTCCGCGAGGGAGTGGAGGGGGTAGGCCGGGACCACAAAGGCGGGAGAGGCGGAGAGGAAGACGCGGGCGACCACCGACGCCGCCACCGAGCTGATCACCACCGCCCCGAAGTAACCCACGGTAAAGCTGCCGAGGACGATCTCCAGGGCGAAGATGGCGCCGGCGATGGGGGCGTTGAAGGTGGCGGCAATGCCGCCGGCGGCGCCGCACGCCACCAGGGTACGGAGGTGGCGGGTGCCGAACCGGCCGAGCTGGCCGGCGATGGAGCCGAGGGCCGCCCCCACCTGGACGATCGGCCCCTCACGCCCGGCC
This sequence comes from bacterium, assembly GCA_024278555.1. Lineage (GTDB taxonomy): Bacteria > CG2-30-53-67 > CG2-30-53-67 > CG2-30-70-394 > CG2-30-70-394 > CG2-30-70-394. Next base: position 6,585 of record JAJRSX010000055.1, read on the forward strand.
GAGCCGCCGACGCCGATGGTCACCGAGGAGCACAGGAGCTTCAGCACCGCCACCCGAGCGCGGATGCGGCCGCCCGCCACCACCTCCGCCTCCATCACCTCCGGCACCCCGTGGCCCCTGGCCTCACGTGCCCACCGCTCCACCACCACCCCCACCGCGAGCCCCGCCGCCGCCATCGCCGCCAACCGCGCCACCGCCCCCCCTGGGGGACCGACCGCGCCCCCGGCGGCCGCGGCGAGGCGGTGGACCGCACCCTCGATCCCACCCATCAGGCGGATAAAGCAGACCGCCCCGAGGCCGGTCCCCAGCCCCACCACCAGGGCGGAGATGAGGACCACCAGCTCCTCGGGCGGATGGATGTGGAGGAGGCGGTGGCTGAGGGGGCGGTGCAGGGCCATGGGCGAGGGGGTGCGTGTGGGCCGACGAGAGGCGGTACAGTAATCCGTCCCCGATGCGTTGCCGTCAACTTCACCCGTGGGAGGACCGCATGTCTCTACCCGACGCCATCACGCCGCTCTTCACCCCTCTCGACCTCGCTGACGGGCTCACCCTCCCGAACCGGATCGTCATGGCGCCGATGACCCGCTGCATGGCCGGCGACGGGCTGGTGCCGACCGAGGCGATGGCGGCCTACTACGCCCGCCGCGGCGCGGCGGGGCTGATCATCACCGAAGGGACCATCGTCCGCCCCGACGGCCAGGGGTACCCGGATACCCCCGGCCTGTTCAGCGAGGCGCAGGTCGCCGGCTGGCGGCGGGTGGTGGAGGCGGTCCACAGCGCGGGCGGGCGGCTCTTCTGCCAGCTCTGGCATGTGGGGCGCGTCTCCCACCCCACCTACCTCGACGGGGCGCTGCCCATCGCCCCGTCGGCGGTACCACTGGAGGGGCGGGTGCCGCGTACCGACCTCACCTACACCACCCCACGGGCGCTCGCCCTGGCGGAGATCCCCGAGGTGGTCGCGGCGTACGGCACAGCGGCGACGAACGCCAAGGCCGCCGGGTTCGACGGGGTGGAGATCCACGGCGCCAACGGCTACCTGATCGACCAGTTCCTCCACCACCACACCAACCGGCGCGACGACGCCTACGGCGGCACCCCGGAGCACATGGCGCGCTTCTGCCTGGAGGTGGTCGATGCGGTGGCCGCGGCGATGGGTCCGGGGCGCACCGGGATCCGCCTGTCGCCCGCCGCCTACCACTTCATGGAGCAGGATCCGCGCGACGTGGCCGTCTTCGACCACCTGCTCGCCGAGCTCGGCGGCCGCGACCTCGCCTACGTCCACGCGGGGATCGCCGGCCACCACTGGACCTACGACTACTTGAAAGAGGGCACCGTGGCCGCCTACCTGCGCGCCCACTATCCGGGCCGCCTGGTGGCGTGCGGTGGTTTCACCCCGGAGAGCGCGGCCGCGGCGCTGGCCGCGGGCGAGGCCGACCTCGCCGCGATCGGCCGCCCCTTCATCGCCAACCCGGACCTGGTGGCGCGGGTGCGGGAAGGAGAGGAGCTGGTCGCGTACCACGAGCGGATGCTCCTCAAGCTGGAGTAGGAACGGGGGGTGGGAGGCGAGTGGAGTTTTCAACGCAAAGGCGCAAAGAGGCCAGGGCGCAAAGGGGGAGAGGTGTGGGGGGCATGGGGTCACCGGTGGTGGGGCGGAAGAGCTAATCGGCCTGGAAGGCAAGTTCCACCGCAAAGACGCCAAGATCGCGAAGGGGGAGTCAGAGCGGCAGATCGGTGTCAACGCGGCGCGAGGTGGGCTGGGAGGCAGGTGGGTTTTGAGGAGGGGAGGGGGGCGGGGAGTCGGGTGTCACTGGTGGGACGTCCGGGGACGTCCGGGGAGCGAGTGGGCCAGGAAGGCCGGGGCTCACCACAGAGATGGGATGAGGAGGCCGCTCTCCTCGCGAGCTCAGGTTCTAACCTGGCTCAATGCTAACCACGGGCTCGGAGCCCACAAGCAAAGTGGGGTCACATTGGGGTCATCACATTGGGGTCAGGCTTGCAAACTTGCAAGTTTGCAAGCCTGACCCCAGGGGAGCTCCCCGACGCCCTTGCAATCGGCGGCCACCTCGGCGAGCCTCGCGGTGGCCCGTTGGGTCGGCCCAGGAGGGCCGGCGGTGGCTCATGGAGGAGCTGGAGTGCTTGCACGCGCGGTCTCCGCCACCCCGGTGGGGGTGGACGCCCACCCGATTGAGGTGGAGGTCGATATCGCCCGGGGGCTCCCGGCGATGAACACCGTGGGGCTTCCCGACGCGGCGGTGAAGGAGAGCCGTGACCGGGTGAAGGCGGCGATCTCCAACAGCGGCTTTCCCTTTCCCGAGGGGCGGATCACCGTCAACCTCGCCCCCGCCGACCTGCGCAAGGAGGGGGCGCGCTTCGACCTGCCGGTCGCCCTGGCGGTGATCGCCGCCGGTCGCCACCTCCCCAAGGGGGCGCTCTCCGGCTGGCTGATCCTCGGCGAGTTGGCCCTCGACGGGCGGGTGAAGGCGGTGCGCGGCTGTCTGTCGGCGGCCCTGTGGGCACGCGACGCCGGCCACCACCGGCTGATGGTCCCCGCCGCCAACGCCACCGAGGCGGCGGTGGTCGCGGGGGTGGAGGTGGTGGGGGTGGACTCGCTTACCCAGGCGGCGGCGGTAGTCGCCGGGGAGGTGGTTGTCCCCCCGGTCACGGTGGATGTGGCGAGCCTCTTCCAGTCGGCCGCCACCGGCGAGGTCGACCTCGCCGAGGTGGCGGGACAGACCGCGGCGAAGCGCGCCCTGGAGATCGCCGCCGCCGGCGGCCACAACCTCCTGATGGTGGGGCCGCCGGGGAGCGGCAAGACCATGCTCGCCCGCCGCCTCCCCACCCTCCTGCCGCCGATGTCCGTGGAGGAGGCGGTGGAGACGACCCGCATCCACTCGGTCCACGGCTCCCTGGCGCCCGGCTCCGGCCTCATCACCCGCCGCCCCTTCCGCGCTCCGCACCACTCGATCTCCGACGCCGGTCTGGTGGGCGGCGGCACCATCCCCCACCCAGGCGAGGTGTCCCTGGCGCACAACGGCGTCCTCTTCCTCGACGAGCTCCCCGAGTTCCACCGCCACGTCCTCGAGGTCCTGCGCCAGCCCCTGGAGGAGGGGGAGATCTGCGTTGCTCGGGCCACCGGGGCGCTCACCTTCCCCGCCCACTGCACCCTGGTGGCGGCGATGAACCCGTGCCCGTGCGGCTTCTCGGGCGACCCGGCCCACGAGTGCCTGTGCACCCCGGCGCAGGTGCGCAAGTACCTCGGCCGCCTCTCCGGACCGCTTCTCGACCGCATCGACCTGCATGTGGAGGTGGCGGCGCAACGGTACGCGGCCCTCAAGGAGACCGGCGGGGAGGGCTCGGCCGCGGTGCGCGAACGGGTCATCGCCGCCCGGCGCCGGCAGGAGAGGCGACGCTCGGAGAGCGGCGCCCACTGCAACGCCCACCTCGGGCCGCAAGCCCTGGGCCGCTTTTGCCAACCCCCGGCGGCGGCCGAGACCCTCATCGCCACCGCGGTGGACCGCCTCGGCCTCTCCGCCCGCTCGGTCACCCGGGTCTTGAAGGTGGCACGGACCATCGCCGACCTCGCCGGCCGCGACGATCTGGAGACCGGGGACGTCGCCGAGGCCCTCCACTACCGCACCCTCGACCACCCGTGAGGGGGTCGGGCCGCCGGAAGCCCGTCTCCCCCTCGCCATGACGCCTCTGTCTCGGACAACAAACATCTGTTTAGTCGGGCAAGGCCCACTACGATGGTTCCAAGCCAATGGGCATCCCGCCCGGCACACGCCACAACCATCAGGAGGCAGCCATGCCCCACATCACCTGTACCCTCGACCCCATCTCCTTCAAAGACGTGCACGATCTGAAGCACCACCCCTCCATCCACGAGGGGACGGGCGAAGATCAGCTCACCGTCTACTTCGAGAACAAGAAGAACCGCGACGCCTACCTCGCCACCCCCACGGAGCATCCGTGCGGCGACATCGGCATCGACCGCTCCAACCTCACCGAGGACTGGATCGACAACGGCTAGAGGGCGGCGCCGGACCGTGGAGACGGTGCGCTGCGCTTGGCGCACCGTTTGCTAACGAAGCCGGTGGGTGGCGGCGGCCTGCCGTCGCCACCCAACCCTACCGCCGCCGCCGGTCGCCCTCGATCGGGGCGGTGGTTGCCTGGTGGTGGGCGGTAAGGATGCGCACCACCTCGTCGGGGTCGTCGACGAGCTGGAGGAGGGCGACGTCGTCGCTGCCGATGCAGCCGTGGGCGAGGAGCGTCACCTTGAGCCAGGCCAGCAGCCCCTGCCAGTAGTCGGAGCCGTAGAGGAGGATCGGGAAGCGGCGGATCTTGCCCGTCTGTACCAGGGTGAGCGCCTCGAAGAGCTCATCCAGGGTACCGAAGCCGCCGGGGAAGATGACGAAGCCGATGGCGTACTTCACGAACATCAGCTTGCGGACAAAGAAGTAGTGGAAGGTGAGGGAGAGGTCCTGGTAGGTGTTCGCCGCCTGCTCGTGGGGGAGGGCGATGTTCAGCCCCACCGAGGTGGCGGCGCCTGCCTCGGCGCCACGGTTCGCCCCCTCCATGATCCCCGGGCCGCCGCCGGTGATCACCGCCAGCCCCGCCTCCCCGAGCCGCTCGCCCACCGCCTGCGCCGCCTGGTAATAGGGGGAGTCCCGGCCGAGACGGGCGGAGCCGAAGACGGTGACCGCCGGGCCGAGCCCCTGGAGGGTCTCGAAGCCGTCCACCAGCTCCGACTGGATGCGGAAGATCCGCCACGTCTCCGAGCTCCGTAGGTCCTCCATCGTCTATTACCCTAATTCAGGTGGATGAGCCCGATGGGAACACGAAGACACGAAGGGGGGAAGACACGAAAAGTCTTGATGGAGTTTTTTCGTGTTATTCAAAATTTCGTGTCTTCGTGTTCCTGTTTTGCTGGATTCCTCCAGCTTTGCTGAACTGGCAGGATAGGCAGTTCCGCTGGCGGGCGGTGCATCGCCTACGCGGCGTTCTCCGTCTGGAAGAGGTGGACGTCGGTCTGCGGGTAGGGGATCGAGCAGCCCGCCTGCTCCAGGGCCTCCTTGAGCCGTCGGTTGAGGTCACACCGTAGCCCCCAATAGTCGGCCCGCTTGCACCACGGCCGGACCACGAAGTTCACCGACGAGTCGGCGAGTTCGCCCACGGCCACGAAGGGGGCGGGGTCGGCGAGGATCCGGTCGTCCGCCCGCAAGACCTTCTCGATGGTCTCCTGAACCAGGCTCAGGTCGTCGTCGTAGGAGACCCCCATCACCAGGTCGATGCGGCGGGTGTCGTTCGCCGCGTAGTTCTTGATGGTGGTGCCGTACACGGAGGAGTTGGGGACGATGATGCGCACGTTGTCCGGGGTGTTCATGGTGGTGGAGAAGAGGCCGATCTCGGCAACCGAGCCGGCCACCCCGCCCACCTCCACGAAGTCACCCATGCGGAAGGGGCGGAAGATGAGGAGCATCACCCCGGAGGCGAAGTTGGTGAGGGTCCCCTGCAATGCCAGGCCCACGGCGAGACCGGCGGCACCGAGGAGGGCGATCACCGAGGTGGTCTGGATCCCGAAGAGGCCGAGGCAGGCGACCACCACGAAGGTGACGATCAGGTAGTAGACCATCCCCGAGAGGAAGGGGATGAGGGTCGGGTCGAGGCGGGTGCGACCGAGGGTACGGCGCATGGAGCGGCGTACCGTCTTGGCGACGATGCTCCCCACGAACAGCAGCGCGATCGCCCCCACCACCCGGATCCCCCAGGTGGAGAGGAGCTCGGTGAGGGCGGCGATCACGCCGGAGAGGTCGAGGTTGGTGAGGGCGTCCATGGTCTTCTCCTCCTGGGGGATGGGGCGGCGTTCACCGCCTGGGTGACCGATCCAACCGTCCCCACCCCAACCCTCCCCCCGAGGGGGAGGGAGTACGACTTCGCCCCCTCCCTTCGGGAGGGGGCTGGGGGGAGGGTGGTTGGAATGGGCAGGGTGTCGAGAGCTGCTCCGTGCACAGTGGATCGAGTCCGGCGCCGACCGCCTTATTAGAAGCCGGGGATCTTCAGCTTGCCCGGGAGCTTGACCCCCGGCACCCTCTTGGAGCCGCCGGGCAGGGCCGCGCGCCCCGCCTCGCCGGAGAGGTCGGTGAGCCCCTTCAGGCGGTCGCCGAGCCCCGCATCCAGGTCGCCGAGCCCCCCGAGACCGCCGGTGGCCTCGCCGATCGGACCCTTCACCTGTTCGCCGATCGCCGACTTGAGCCTGGATTCCAGCTTCGCCGCCTGCGCCCGCGCCTCGCGCCCGACAGCATCACCCAAGAGCCGGTCGAGGTCGGAGGAGAGGCGTATGGCCGGGTCATCGAGGGTGCCGTCGATCTCCACCCGCAGGGCGAGGTGGTCGACGCCGGAGAGCGCGCGGGCGGCGATCCCGGACCCCTCGCCCGATCCCTCGGTGGTGAGTTTGAGGCCGTCGAGCTTGGCATCACCGCCGCCGTGGAGCTGCTTGCCGGCGATGGTCAGGTGGCCCTCGCCGCCGGCGCGCCCCGCCGCCACCGCGACCGGCATGGCGCCCGCGCCGAGGGTGCAGCCGGCGAGGACGAGCCCCTCCAGGGCGACCTGCGCCGAGTCGCGCGGCCGGGTCGGATCGAGGTGGTCGAGAATGCCGCTGATCCGCGCCGCCTCCGCCCCTTTCAGGTGGTCCCCGGCGAAGGCGAAGGTGGTCGGGCGGCCGAGACGCGGCGGATCGGTGGTGAGGTCGTGGATCTCGCCGGTAAGCTTGCCGAAGTCGAGCTCCAGGGAGAGGTGGGCGGTGCGCACGAGGAGGTCGGGAAGGGGCTCGCGGTCCGGCAGGGCGATGTTCCGGCCGCCGAAGGGGGTCGGCTTCGCCGCCTCCTCCTCCTTGGCCCCCGCGCCACCGCCGAGATACGGGGCGAGGCGGCGGTACCAGGTGAGCACCTTGTCGATGGGGTCGGCGACGCCGGGGCCGAGCAGGGTACGGGTGGCGTTCCCCAGGCCGCCGGCGGAGGGGGCGTACTTTGCCTTCAGGCGCGCGGCGTCCTTGGCCGGCGCCGCCTGCACCGCCGCCGCCTGCTCCTTGAGCCGTTGGAGGTCGGCGGTCAGGTCGGCGCGGGCGGTGCGGATCTGCGCGGCGTCGGCGCGGATCTCGTCGGCCAGCCGCTTCGCCTCTGCGGCGGTACCAATGGGATCCTGCTTCGCCCGGCCGCGCACCGCCTCCAAGCGGCTGCGGTAGGCGGCGAGCTTGTCGGCGTCCGGCAGGGTGGCGATCCGCTCTTCCCAGCGGGCGCGGGTGGCGGCCACCTCCGCCTTCAGCTTGGCGGCCGCATCGAGGGTGTCGAGGTGCTCGCGGGCGAGGATCTCCTTCGCCGTCGGCAGCTTGGGGAGGGCGGCCGGGCCGGCCGCGCCCCCGACCTCCCCGCCCCCACCCGTCTCGGGTGCGGTCGCGCCGGGCAGCGCCCCGGAGCGCTCCCGCGGGGTGTTGAAGCGGATCGCCTCGCCGGTGAGCTCGTCGACCACCACCTTGCGCCACAACAGCGGCGCCACCTCCACGGTGGCGGCCAGCCGGCCGATCTCCACGGCGTTGGCCATCGGCGCGTCGGCGTCGGCGACCGTGATCCCCTCCACCTCGATCCCGAGGGGCAGCAGCGAGATATCCACGTCCGCCACCTCCATCAGGGCGCCCGCCGCCTCGCTGCCGGCCGACTCGATGGTGTGCTCGATCGCCCACGGCGCCACCAGCTTCACCCCGGCGATGAGCAGCGCCACCACCACCGCGAAGGCGACGAGACCGGGCCAACGGATCCAGCTCATGAGCCACCTCCGCGCACCCTGGCCACCGCCTGGTAGGCACGCCACAGCTTCGAAGCCTTGAGGAGCTGCGCGAGGCGGCTCTTTTGGACCCACGCCAGCAGGTGGTCGCGGTAGCGGCGCACCAGGACGATGGTGGCCAGGTGAACCGGCACCAGGGCGATCAGGGCGACCACCAGAGAGCCGGCGACCACCGTGTTGTTCACCCCCTCCAGGCGGCCGACCACCGTGTTGTAGAGGCCGGTCCAGAACGGATGGAGCGCCGGCGCGGTGAGGAGCGCCAGGCCGAGGTGGTGAAAGAGGGGGGCGAGGGCGAGGCCGAGGGCGGAGAAGAGTCCGAGCCCCACGAGGAAGATCGACAGGTTGACCCGCAGGCAGAGGACCAGCAGGAGGACCAGGAGGTTGTGGGCGGTGGCCAGGGGGGTGATCCCGGCGACCATGCCGAGGGCGAAGGCGAGGGCGAGCTGCGCCGGGCGCTGCTCGGAGGCGAGGGCCTTCAGGACCTTGGCGAGGAGGCGGAGCATGGGGGACGTTCGCCGTTTGCGGGACCGGGGCGCTCTCACGCGCCCCGGTCCCAGCTACGGTCTACCGCAGTGGCTTCAGCTCCACGCGGCGGTTCTTCGCCCGCCCCGCGGCGGTGTCGTTGGTCGCCGCCGGCCGGCTCGGGCCGTACCCCTTGGCGGTGAGACGGCTGGCGTCGACGCCGTGGGCGGTGAAGTAGGCGGCGACCGCCTCGGCACGCTGTTGCGACAGGCGCTGGTTGATGGCCGCCGAGCCGGTGGCGTCGGTGTGGCCCTGAACCTCCAGGCGGAGGTTCGGGTTCGCCTTCAGCACCCGCACCACCGCGTCGAGGACCGGTGCCGAGCCGGGGGTGAGGTCGGCCTTACCGCTGGCGAAGTGGACCCCCTGGAGGACCCAGCAACCGCGCGGGTCGACCTTCGCCTGGCGTGGGGTGTTCGCACACTGGTCACGGAAGTCGGCGACCCCGTCGCCGTCCGTGTCCTTCGGGCAACCGGCCATGTCCACCGGGGCGCCGGCCGGGGTGTGCGGGCAGCGGTCGGCACCATCGTTCACCCCGTCCCCATCCGAGTCCTTGGCACAACCACGGCCGTCGACCGCGACGCCGCGCGGCGTATTCGGGCAGCGGTCGAGGTAGTCGGCGATGCCGTCGCCGTCGGTGTCCTTCGGGCAACCGGCCCTGTCCACCGGGGCGCCGGCCGGGGTATGCGGGCAGCGGTAGGCGTCGTCGGTGACGCCGTCGCCGTCGCGATCCGCCGGGGGGGCGGGCGGCGGGCAGCCGTCCACGCCGACGGTGGTCCCCGGGGGGGTCTGCGGGCAGTTGTCGCGGTCGTCGGTGACCCCGTCGCCGTCGGTGTCGGCGGGCGGCATGGGCTTGTGCTCGCCGCCGAAGAGGAGGGTGAGGCCGCCGGCGGCGGACCAGTTGGTCTCGGTGTCGTCGAAGGAGTAGAGGTTGCGCAGATCACCGCGCAGGGCGACCCGCGGGGAGAGGAAGTACTTGATCCCGGCGCCGAGGTCGACGAGGGGGTCGGTGGAATCGGAGTGGTAGTCGGGGTCGAAGTGGATCCCGCCGACCCCGGCGGAGAGGTACGGCACCAGCCGCTTCTCCGGCCGGAGGTGGAACAGGGCGTCGGCGCGCAGGCTGGAGACCTGGTTGTCGCCGCGCCCCTGGTCCGAGCGCGAGTCGATGTAGTTGCCCATCAGCTCCACGCCCCACCGCCGGGTCAGGTCGTAGCCGACCCCGAGGCCGTAGACGGCGCGATTCTCCAGGTTCTGATCACCGTCGAAGCTGTACCCGCCCACCAGGGGCGAGAGGGTGACGGCGCCTGGCCGGATCTGGGCGGTGGCGGTGGTGGTGGTGAGCGCGAGCGCAAATGCGACAGCAGTCCAGCGAGTGGGTGTAGCCATGACCTCCTCCTCCTTCTTGGGTGCGACCTACAACACCCCATGATGTCGCCAAAATCGGCGACCGACGGACCATCGTTACCACGCAACCGCGGAGCCGGCAACATCCCGACCGCCCCCACCCCGTGGGGAATAGAAGACAAAAAAAAACAAAAAGGGGCACCCCGGATCGGGGTGCCCCTGCCTGAGAGAGGCCACTGTGAGGGAGTGGTTACAGGGCCTCCATCACGCTTGCGCCGGCCGCCGCCGGTTGCGGTGCTCCGCCCGTGGGGTGGGTGGGGAGGGTGCCGAGGCTGGAGCCGGCGGCGTGGCCGAACTCCGGGTAGGCGTCGCCGCCGTGCTCGTGGAAGTCGAGCCCCTCGTACTCCTCCTCCGGCGAGACCCGCAGGCCGATGGTCTTCTTGACCACTGTGAAGAGGATAAAGGTGGTGGTGAAGGTCCAGGCGAAGCAGGCGAGGATCCCGATCGCCTGCACGCCGACGATGTGCGGATCAAACATCTTGTCCGCGTTGAACAGCCCCGCCGCGAGGGTCCCCCAGGCGCCGTTGACCCCGTGGACCGAGATCGCGCCCACCGGATCGTCGACACCGATCCGGTCGACGAAGAGGACCGCCACGACCACCAGGACCCCGGCGATGGCGCCGGTGAGGACCGAGAAGGCGGGGGTGAGGTTGGCGCAGCCGGCGGTGATCGCCACCAGGCCGGCCAGCGCCCCGTTCAGAGTCATCCCTACCTCCGGCTTCCCGAACTTGATCCACGCGGTGATCATCGCAAAGACCGCGCCGGCCGCGGCCGCCAGGTTGGTGTTCACCGCGATCAGGGCGATGGAGGTGTCCGCGGTGGTGGTGGAGCCGGAGTTGAAGCCGAACCAGCCGAACCAGAGGATGAAGACGCCGAGGGCCGCCAGGGGGATGTTGTGACCGGGGATCGCCGTCGGCTTGCCGTCGGCCGTGTATTTGCCCATGCGCGGGCCGAGGACGATGGCGCCGGCGAGCGCCGCCCAGCCGCCCACCGAGTGGACCACCGTGGAGCCGGCGAAGTCGATGAAGCCGAGGTTCTCCAGCCACCCCTTCCCGTGGAACAGCGACCCCCACGCCCACGAGCCGAAGACCGGGTAGACGATGCCGCAGATGAACAGGGAGTAGACCAGGTAGCCGGTGAACTTGGTGCGCTCCGCCATCGCCCCGGAGACGATGGTGGCGGCGGTGCCGGCGAAGACCACCTGGAACATCCAGAAGCAGTAGACCCACGGGTCCTGGTCCTTGGCGAAGTCGGAGAGGAAGAAGCCGTCGGTGCCGAACAGGCCGTTGGTGGTGCCGAACATGAGGCCGAAGCCGAGGGCCCAGAAGATGAGGGAGCCGACGGAGAAGTCCATCAGGTTCTTCATCATGATGTTGATCGACGACTTGGCGCGGGTGAAGCCGGTCTCCACCATCGCGAAGCCCGCCTGCATGAAGAAGACCAGACAGGCGGCCACTATCGTCCAGAGATAGTTGGCGTGGGTCTGGACCACCTCGGCGGTGAGCGGGTCGTCCGCCGCCCGCGCAACCGCGGGCACAAGGAGCAGGGTGAGGAGGAGGAGGCTACGTGGCTTCATGGTGATTTCCCCTTTAACCGGAGGTTGAACGTGACCCCCTCCGGCCCAATGCCGATGGGGGTGGGGGTGATCTCCCGCGTCCGGCACGACCCGGGAGGCCCCCACCCACCGGAGGGGAAATCGGCACGGGATTGCCCGGCCACCCTCCCCTTAGCAGCCTGCGTGCCAACCTGGCTCTCTTCCACAAACTGGCGTCCAACATATTGAAATAACAGGAGAAATGTAGCTCCACAGGATTCTGCGTTCGACGCTCGCGCGGCCAACTGCTCGACAAACCGCCACCCGTGCCTACAAATTAGGCTGGCGTGCGGCCCGCACCCGGGAACAGCCCCCCCGCCCACAGGGGGAGGGGGAAGCTTCTGGGGCGGTCGCTTCTCTGCCGTTCCCATTGCCGTGTTCGTACTTTCGGTGCTGGAGGCTTGCAGACATCGAAAAATTTGTAGATAGACGACCATGCGGTTGCGACTCCTCGTCCTCGGTTTGTTGGTGGCCGGCCTGGCGGTCGCCGGCCTCGTCTGGTGGCAGGGTCGGGCGGCCGCGCCGCCGCCCGCACCGGTCACCACAGCGCCGACCCCCGGGGCGCCCGCGGTGGCGGTGGTGCCGGCTCCAGCTCCAGCGCCCGCACCGGAGCCGCTGCCGGCGATCGCGGCGCCCGCGGAAGAGCCGCCCCTCTTGCCGCCCCTCGACGAGAGCGACCCCTACGTGCGCGAGCGGCTGCTCGCCGGCGCACCGAAGCTCGCCGACTGGCTGCACCGTGAAGACCTGGTGCGCCGCTTCGCGGTGGTGATGGACAACGCCGCGGTCGGTGACCTGCCGCGCCGCCAACTGGCCTTTCTCGCCCCGACCGGACCCTTCCCGGTCCTCGCGCGGGGCGACGACCGCTTCGTCATGGACCCCAAGGGGTACGCGCGCTACGACCGGTTCGTCGACCTCTTCACCAGCGTCCCGCCCGAGGAGGGGGCGGCGCTGTTGACCACCCTCGCCCCGCTCCTGACGCAGGCCCTGGTCGAGATCGGAGAGCCCTCGGAGGAGCCGCTGGCGACCCTGCGAGACGCCATCGCCATGGTGGTGGCGACCCCCGAGCTCGACGCCCCGGTCGAGCTGGTGCGGCCGAAGGTGGTGTACAAATTTGCGGACCCGGCCCTCGAGGCCCTGCCGCCCCTGCAAAAGCAGCTCATCCGCATGGGGCCGGACCACCTCCGGCGGATCAAGGCGTATCTGCGCCGGGTGGACGCGGCGCTCTGAGCGGGCGCCATCTCTCGGTGGTGCGAGGCACGGGAGCGATCCTGTCCGCCGCGGTGGCGGTACTCAAAGGGATCCGGCCTGTAACCCCTCACAGGGAGACCTCCACCCGCGGCTCGGCGGCGGGGTCGGGGTCGACCTCGGGGCTGCAGGTGAAGAGGCGCTCGGGAGCGATCCCGCGTTCGACCAGGGCCGCCTTGATCGCGTCGCCACGGGCGGTGGCCAGCGCCCGCAGGGCGGCGCGCTGGGCGTCGGTGAGGGGCGGGGGGGCCTTCTCCTCCACCGCCCCTGCGCGGCCAACGGCCGCAACGGCGTCGGGCTCATCGACGGCCGCGCGAGCCGCGGTCGTCTCTGGCGCTGCCGTGGCCTCACTCTCCGCCACCCCCTCCGACTGCGGCTCTGGGGATGGCAGGTCGCCGCGGGTGGCGAGACCGCACAGGGTGAGGCGCAGGCGCGGCCGGTCGGCGAGGCGGGTGGCGAGGCGGCCGAGGTAGGGGTCGGCCGCCTCCGGCAGCTCCGCTCCGCCCGCCGCGAACACGATCGGGTCGAAGCGCAGGGCGGTGGCGAGGCTCACCACCTTGCCGGCGAGCAACGCCACGCCAAGCGGCGAGGAGAGGGGGGCGAGGTAGTGGAGGACCGCGCTCTTCACCGCCTTGACCGTCGCCTTCACCGCCACCTGGCGCAGGGCGGCGCCGAGGCCGACCTTCGCCTCCGCGACCGAGCCGGTGACCGGCACGTCGAGGCGGATGTTGTCGTCGCGGTCGCGCAGGAGCGACAGGGCGGTGTTCACCGGGATGCCGAGGTGGTCGCTCAGGGGGTCCCCCGTCGCCTGCTTGAGGCGCGCCATCTCCAGCTTGTTCACCTGCCAGCGGGTCCGGGCGTCGAGGCGGCCGCCCTCCACCTGCACCGCCAGCTCGGCGTCGAGGTGGCCGCTCTTCAGCCGGTAGCCGACCGCGCCGGCGGTGTAGCCGGTGAGGGGCGCCAGGTCGATCTGCTTGAGACCCGCCTCGACGGTGGCGGCCACCTGCGGGGCGAGGGGGGCGACGGCGCCATCGGCGGAGAGGGTGGCGTATGCGCCGGCCCGGGCGCGGAGGTGAAGGGGGGTGGCCACCTCCGGCCGGGCGGTGTCGAGGGGGCCGAGGGTGAGGGCCACCGGGGCGAGGGTGACGGCGAAGGGGGGATCGACGGCGCGGTCGGTGAGCTCGATGCGGCTGTCGCCGGTAAGCTCGACGCCGCCCAGGCGCAGGCGGAGCGGCGGCTCGGGGGCGGTCTCCGCGGCGGCGGCGGGAGGCGCGGCCGCCTCCCCCTTGGAGGCGAGCGCCGCCACCAGGGGCAGGGATCCGTCCGCCTCGCGCACCAGCTTCATCGTCAGCCCCGCGGCGCGGAGGTGGCCGGCGGCGAGGTCGCGGGCGCCGGCCACCCGGATTCCGGTGAGGGCGACCTCCCCGATGGCCACCGGGGGGGCGCCGCCGCCCCCCGGATCGAGGGAGACATTCACGATGGCCACGTCGCCGAAGGCCGCCACCCCGGCCCCGCCGCCGATCGCCACGGTGCCCTTCCAGCCGACGCGGCCGGCGGCCACCGTCGCCCCGATCGCCACCGGCCGCACCGCCAGCCCCGCCACCGCCAGCTCACCGGCCGCAGTGGCGGCGAGGCCGTCCGCCCGGTGGTGGGCGGTGACCTGCAGGTGGGTGGTGAGGTCGCCGTCTAGGTGCTCCACCGCCGCCACCAGGGGCGCCACCCGGGCCAGGGGGAGGTGATCGAGGCCGATCGCCACGGTGGCGCCGGGCTCGGCCGCAAAGGGGGTGACCTCGCCGTCGACGGTGAGGTGGCCACCATCCACCTCCGCCGCCACGGAGAGTGGGGTCGCCGCGCCGGGGGCCCAGGTGGAGAGGGGGCCGAGGCGCAGGTGACAGAGGTCTACCTCGTGGCTGGCGAGCGGCTCGCGGTAGCGAAGGTGGAGGTTGCGCAGCGCCACCGCGTCGACACCGAACCCCCACGGCACTGCCGGTGGCTCGGCCTCCCTCTTCTTCTCATCGGTGGCGGTCGGCAGGGGTAGTGCGATGCCGGCGATCCGCCAGCCACCCTCCCCGTCGCCCACCGCGTCGATCGTCACCCCCTCGGCCTCCAGCCGGGCGAGGCGGAGGCGGCGGGAGAAAAGGTCGCGCCACGACCCGACCACCGCCACCCGGGCGACGGCAAGGGGAGGGTCGCCCAGGCGCACCCCCTCGATCGTCGCGGTGGCGGTGAAGAGGTTCAGGTCGATGTCGTCGATCGTCGCCGCCACCCCGTGGCGGTCGAGCCAGCGAACCGTGGCCCAGCGGATCACCTCGGGGAGGGCGGCAAGCAAGAGGCCGACCACCGCCGCCGCCGCCACCAGGCGGCGTGTCCACGGGCTGAGGAGGGCGGAGCGGTTCACAGGATCGACGATACCCGGACCGGGCGGTGAGGAGGAGACGGTGACCGGCGGCGGGGGCCGGGCAGCCTCAGAACCAACGGCGGCCTCAGAACCACCGCCGGAAGGGGTAGAGCACGGCGCGCCGGAGCCTGAGCCCCAGGGAGAGGGCGGTGAGGTCGGCGGCGGTGATCCGGCCGACCGTGGGGTGGGTGCGGATCGCCGCCACCACCTTTGCGAGCTCGGCGACGATCGGCGGCTCGCGGGTAAAGAGCATCGACTCGGCCAGCCGGTCGTGGGCGGCCCACTCGAAGTTGTAGGTGCCCACCGCCGCCTCGCGCCCGTCCACGACGACGATCTTCGAGTGCTCGCCGCCGCGCCGCTCGAAGATCGCCACCCCGGCGGCGAGCAGGCGCGGATAGGTGAAGGTGGCGGCGAGCCACGGCGCCGGCGAGGCGGGGAGGGCGTCGCAATGCGAGTGGACGATCTCCACCGCCACCCCGCGGCGCGCCGCCCGCGCCACCGCCGCCAGCAGCGGCGGCGCCGGCTTGAAGTAGAAGGAGGTGATCGCCAGCCGCCGCTCGGCCCGGTCGATGAGCTCGATGAGGGCGTCGGTGACCGGGTTCGGCGATTGCTGGCGAAAGGGGCTCACCGGCGAGGGGTCGTCGCACGGGAGGTGGGCGACGTAGCGGGTGGGACCATCGCCGGCCGCGGGCGGCAGCTCGTCGAGGTGGGCCCGCTCGGGGGCGTCGATCGCCGCCATCACGCTCTCCACCATCGGCCGCACCAGGGCGCCGCGCACCGCGCAGGCGTGCTCGTTCCAGCCGGCAAACGAGGTGGCGGAGATGTTGCCGGAGGCGAAGATCGCCTCGCCCGCCTCACTCACCTGCACCTTGATGTGGTAGCCGCCGCCGAGGAGCCGCTGGAGCGGCGGGCCGGGAGTGTAGCGGCAGACATGCACCCCGGCCTGCTCCAGGGTGGGCCAGAGGCGGCGGGCGGCCAGCCGCTCGGCGCCACTCATGAGCGCCCCGGCGAGGCGCTGGCCGAAGCCGTCGACCACCAGCCAGACGTCGACCCCGCGGGACGCCGCGGCGAGGAGCGCCTCGGCCATCTCGCGGCCGTACCGGTCCGGGTGGTAGAAGTAGGTGGAGAGGTAGAGGAAGCGGCGCGCCCGCTCCACCATGGCGAGGCGCCGTTTCCACTCCTCCGCACGGGAGGTAATAGAGATGAACGAGTCCACCCCACCCACCGCCGCCGACGGTGCGGCCGCCGCCACCCCGCTCACGGTCGGGACCCCATGGCCGGGGCGCTGATCACCGGGGCGGGGCGCAGGGTCGGGCGGGTCCTCGCCGAGACCCTCGCCGCCGACGGGTACGACCTGACGCTGCACCACCGCACCGCCGCCACGGAGACCGAGGCCCTCGCCGCCCGCCTCGCCGCCGACCACGGCGTTCGCTGCGTCGCCCTCCAAGCGGACCTGGGGGTGGCGGCGGAGGCGGCCGGGCTGGTGGGGGAGGCGGTGGAGGCGATCGGCGACATCCGGCTGCTAGTGAACAACGCCTCCCTCTTCGACCCCGACACCCTGGCGACCCTGGAGGCTTCGCGGTGGGAGGCCCACATGGCGGTCAACCTTCGCGCACCGCTCCTGCTCAGTCGAGGGCTGGCGGACCACCTGGCGCCGGAGGCCACCGGCCACATCGTCAACATGCTCGACCAGCGGGTCGCCAACCTCCAGCCCGACTACCTCTCCTACACCCTCTCGAAGGCCACCCTGGCCGCCGCCACCGAGCTGCTCGCCAAGGAGCTGGCGCCGCGGGTGCGGGTGAACGGGATCGCCCCCGGCCTCACCCTGCCGAGCGGCGGCCAGACCGACGCCGAGTTCGCCCGCGCCCAGGCCGCCTCGCTCCTGGGGTGCAACGCCACCCCGGAGCAGCTCGCCGGGGCCCTCACCTACCTCGACCACACCCCGGCGGTGACCGGCCAGATCCTCTTCGTCGACGGCGGCGACCGCTTCCGACCGGCGTCGGTGCGCCGCGTTTCGGTCCCCGAAACGCGATGAGCCGGAGGGGGGGAGATCACCCTGTCCAGCTTGTTGTCGGCGGACCAGGAGGGTGAACCTACGTTTTGTTAATCGATCCTCCACAGGTAAGACGATGCAGACCACGGTCTCCAGTAAGTTTCAGGTGGTGATCCCCAAGCCCCTCCGGGAGCGGCTCGGACTGCGCCCGCAGCAGAAGCTGACGATCTTGGAGAAGGGGGGGGATCCTCTATCCGGTCCCGGAGCATGACGTGCGATCCCTGCGGGGGATCGCACGTGGGGTCGATGCGGCGGATTACCGCGACGAGTCGGATCGTCTCCGATGGTCGTGGTCGACTCCTGCGGCTGGCTCGAGTACTTCACCGAGGGGTCGCTGGCGAAGGCGTACGCTTCATCCCCAAGGGGGGCCCGCCATAGGCGGATGCCTCTTGCGCGCTCTGCCGCGGACCGATAGGAGGGAACATTATGAGCATCCGACACCTCGATTCTCTCTTCCATCCCGAGTCCGTCGCCATCATCGGCGCCACCAACCGGCCGCGCGCCATCGGCAATCTGGTGATGCACAACCTGCTGGCCGGGGGCTTCGAGGGGCCGGTGATGCCGGTCAACCCGAAGCGCCAGGCGGTGTGCGGGGTCCTCACCTATCCGAACGTCGAGAGCCTGCCGGTGGTGCCGGACATGGCGGTGATCTGCACCCCGCCGGCGACCGTGCCGATGCTCGTCGACAAGCTCGGCGAGCGCGGCACCCGGGCGATCACCGTGCTCACCGCCGGTCTCGGGGCGGCGGGGGAAAACGGCCGCACCCTGAAGCAGGAGATGATGGCGGCGGCCCGCCACCACGGGGTGCGCATCCTCGGCTCCAACTGCCTCGGCCTCCTGGTCCCCGGCGCCGGGCTCAACGCCAGCTTCTCCCACATCGACGCCCTGCCCGGGAAGGTCGCCTTCGTCTCCCAGTCGGGCGCCCTGGGCACCGCGGTGATCGACTGGGCCGGGGCGCATGACATCGGCTTCTCCCACTTCGTCTCCCTCGGCGACGCCGACGACATCGACTTCGGCGACCTCCTCGACTACCTGGCGAGCGACGCCACGGCGCGGGCCATCCTCCTGTACATCGAGTCGGTCCGCGACGCCCGCAAGTTCCTCTCCGCGGCGCGGGCGGCGGCGCGCAACAAGCCGGTCTTGGTGGTCAAGTCGGGCCGGGTGCCCGAAGGGGCCAAGGCGGCGGCGTCGCACACCGGCGCTCTGGCCGGCTCCGACGACGTCTACGACGCCGCCTTCCGCCGTGCCGGCATGCTGCGGGTGGACGACATCGACGAGCTCTTCGACGCGGTGGAGACCCTGGCCCGGATGCAGCCCCTGAAGGGTGACCGCCTGGCGATCCTCACCAACGGCGGCGGCCCCGGGGTAATGGCCACCGACGCCCTGATCGGCCGCGGCGGCCACCTGGCGACCCTCTCCGAGGAGACGATCGCGGCGCTCGACGCGGTCCTGCCGACCTCGTGGTCGCACGGCAACCCGGTGGACATCATCGGCGACGCGCCGCCGGAGCGGTTCGCCGAGGCGACCCGCATCCTCCTCAAGGATCCCGGTGTCGATGCCCTCCTGGTGATGCACGTCCCCACCGCCGTCTCCCTCGGGGAGCAGGCGGCGCGGGCAGTCGCCGAGGTGGCCAAGGCGAGCGAGCGCAACGTCCTTACGAGCTGGCTCGGCCAGGTGACCGCGGAGCCGGCGCGGCAGGCCTTCTCCGCCGCCGGGATCCCCACCTACACGACGCCGGACGCGGCGGTGCGCGCCTTCATGCACATGGTCCACTACCACCGCAACCAGGAGCTGTTGATGGAGACGCCGCCGTCGATCCCCGAGGGGTTCGAACCGGCGACCACCTCCGCCCGGCTGCTGGTGGAGAACGCCCTCGCCGGTGGCCGCGACACCCTCACCGAGCCGGAGGCGAAGGCGGTCCTCGCCGCCTACGGCATCCCGGTGGTGGAGACCCACGTGGCCACCAGCCCGGAGGGGGCGGCGCGGATGGCCACCGAGATCGGCTTCCCGGTCGCCCTGAAGATCCTCTCGCCGGAGGTCTCCCACAAGTCCGATGTCGGCGGCGTCGCCCTGGAGCTGGAGAGCGGCGAGGCGGTCCGCGAGGCCGCCACGGCGATGATCCAGCGGGTCCGGGAGCTCATCCCGGAGGCGCAGATCACCGGCTTCACGGTCCAACAGATGGCCCACCGACCGGGGGCCGAGGAGCTGATCGTCGGGATGGTGAACGACTCGATCTTCGGGCCGGTGATCCTCTTCGGACAGGGGGGGACCGCGGTGGAGGTAATCGGTGACTGCGCCGACGCCCTGCCGCCGCTGAACATGGCCCTGGCGAGCGAGCTCATCGAGCGGACCCGCGTCTCCAAGCTCCTCAAGGGGTACCGTGACCGACCCGCTGCCGACCTCGACGCCATCTGCGCAACCCTGATCCGGGTGGCGCAGCTGGTCATCGACATCCCCGAGGTGGTCGAGCTCGACATCAACCCGCTGTTTGCCGACGCCAAGGGGGTCCTCGCACTCGACGCCCGCATGCACGTTGCCGCCGCCACCGGGAAGGGGCCGGAGCGGCTGGCGATCCGCCCCTACCCGCGGGAGCTGGAGGCGACCATCCAGCTCGGCGACGAGCGCATCCTCCTGCGGCCGATCCGCCCGGAGGACGAGCCGGCACACCAGGACTTCGTCGCCCACTGCGACCCGGACGACATCTACTTCCGCTTCTTCCGCGCCATCCGCCACATCCCCCACTCGGAGATGGCGCGCCTCACCCAGATCGACTACGCGCGGGAGATGGCCTTCATCGCGGTGGCCGACAACGGCAAGGGCAAGACCATTGGGGTGGTGCGGGCGATCAGCGACCCGGACAACCAGAAGGCCGAGTTCGGCATCATGGTGCGCTCCGATCACAAGGGGACCGGGCTGGGCTCCGCCCTGCTCGGGAAGATCATCGACTACCTGCGCGCCCAGGGGACGCGCGAGCTCACCGCCCACGTCCTGCCGGCTAACCACGCCATGCTGTCACTCGCCGAGCGCATGGGCTTCAGCCACCACCTCCTGCCGGAGGATGAGGTGATGGCCATCCGCCTCGACCTCACCGGCAAGCGGGCGAACGCCGCAACCACGGCGACGCAAGGGTAGAGGGCGGGCTTCGGTCACCTCTCAGCTGTTCGCTGTTCGCTGTTCGCTGAGAGGATCAGCGGAAATAGCGATGCAGGCCAAGTACGGCGTCGCTCCACGCCTCGGCTGGGAGGTGGAGGGCTCCCGGAAGGGATTTTTCACCACGGAGATGGGATGAGGAGGCCGCTCTCCTCGCGAGCTCAGGTTCTAACCTGGCTCAATGCTAACCACGGGCTCGGAGCCCACAAGCAAAGGAGAGCGACCATGAAGCAGGCTACCACGCAGA
>JAJRSX010000056.1 GCA_024278555.1 bacterium
AGGTGATCGGCCGGACCTCATTGAGCTTGCGGCCGTCGGCGCGGATCCCCTCGTCGACGATCTGCCGGCGCATCACCTCCGCCTCGATATCGTGGAGGAGCCCCTTGATCGGGCCACGGAGGCTCCCCTCCGGGTCGAACTTGGCGAGGGTCTCCTCCTTTACCGCGTCCAGGGCCCCCTGGCGTTCGAACTTCCCCTTGACCACGTTCGCCTCGGCGATCTTCGCCGTGGCAAAGGCACGGATGTCCGCCTCGATGGCGGTGAAGGCGGGGTCGGGCTCCACCTCGGCCAGGGCCCGGGTCGGCTTGCCCACCTCCTTGGCCCACCCGCTCTGCAGCTCGCAGAGGTGGCGAATCTCGTCGTGGGCGAGCATGAGGGCGTCGATCATCACCGACTCGGGGATCTCCTGCCCCCCGGCCTCGACCATGTTGATGGCGTCGTGGGTGCCGGCGACCATCAGGTCGAGGTCGGAGTCCTCGAGCTGGGCGCGTGACGGGTTGATCAGAAGTTCACCGCGGATCCGGCCGATCCGCACCCCGGCGATCGGGCCGAGGAAGGGGATGTCGGAGATGGTGAGGGCGGCGGAGGCACCGATCATCGCCGCGACGTCCGGCGGGCACTCCGGGTCAAGGGAGTAGACCGTGGCGATCACCTGGGTCTCCGACATGTACCGCTTGTCGAAGAGGGGCCGCAGGGTGCGGTCGATGATCCGCGAGTTGAGGGTCTCGTGGTCGCCGGCGCGCCCTTCGCGCCGCAGGTATCCACCGGGCACCTTGCCGGCGGCGGAGAACTTCTCCTGATAGTTGACGGTGAGGGGGAAGAAGTCGCGGGTCGGATCGGACCCCTTCAACCCCACGGCGGTGACCAGGACGTGGGTGTCGCCGTACTTCACCATGCAAGAGCCGTTGGCCTGCTTGGCGAGCCACCCTGTCTCCAGGATGAGCTGACGACCACCTACCTCAGTTGTTACGGTATGACGTTCCAATACAGACTCCTTCGCACCTCACCCCCTGGTGGGTGCACATGGCCGGCACCCGGAGAACGGGCGATCCGGACGCTTACTGCCGAACCTACCGGCGGATACCGAGGCGCTGGATGACCGTCCGGTAGCGCTCGATGTTCTTCTTCTTCAGGTAATCGAGGAGCCGGCGGCGCTGGCCAACGAGCTTCAGGAGCCCGCGGCGCGAGTGGTGGTCCTTGTGGTGGGCCTGAAAGTGCTCGTTGAGATAGTGGAGGCGCTCGGTGATGAGGGCGATCTGCACCTCGGGAGATCCGGTGTCGCCGTCGTGGACCGCGAACGATTGGATAATGTCGGTCTTCTGATCGTGAGTGAACGCCATCTTCAGCTACCCCTACAGTTCCCGCCGCCCTAGGTGCGGAGGGCGCGACGTGCGATCACGCCGCCGGTGTTATTGAGTTCCTCGTGAACGGGCGCGGGTTGTACCACGCGCAGCCTGTTGGGGCAAAGGGTTGTTGGGTCTCCCGAGGGGTAAAACCACGAAGGGCACGGAGACCACGAAGGAGGGAGGTCAATAATTGTAGGGTGGCTGAGGTGCGTCAGGTTTGCGCGGGGGCGCAGGCCGGGACGCCGAGACGTATTGGTTGTATCTGGCGGCGCAGCGGGTGGTGAGGCGGCGCAAGGATGGCGTGCATCGGCCGCCCGTCTCTAAGAGAGGACGGCGGTGGGGCGGAACCCCCACACCGGCCTCCCCAGCGGGCGCGCTACCGCCAGCAGGGTGCCGCCGGGGGAATAGAGCAACGCCGGCTCTTCGATCTCCTGGGCGGGCGGCGGGCTGGTGTCGGCGAGGGTGATGGTCTGGCCGTTGCGCAGCTTGGTGTGGCCGGCGCTGTTGACCACCACCCGTTGGTTCGGGGCGAAGCAGTCGGCCACCGGCCGCAACACCGCCGCGGCACCGCCCTCGTTCCACCGCGCCCGGATCTCATCGAGGGTGATGGCGTCGTCGAGGGTGTAGGGGCCGGCGGCGGCGCGGACCAGGGTGGCCAGCACCCCGCCGCAGCCGAGCTGTTCGCCGAGGTCGTGACAGATGGTGCGCACGAAGGTGCCGGAGGAGCAGCGCATCTCAAAGTCGACCTCCCAGAAGGGGTCGCCGGGGCGGACCTCGAGGACCACGAGCCGGTAGACCCGGACCCGCTTCGCCACCCGCTCCACCTCCTTGCCCTTGCGTGCCAGCTTGTAGAGGGGGACGCCGCCGACCTTCTTGGCGGAGTACATCGGGGGGATCTGCTCGATCTCGCCCTCGAAGTGGCCGAAGGCATCGCGGATCGCCCCCTCGGTGAGGTTGCTGGTGTCGCCGCTGAAGGTGACCTCACCGTCGAGGTCCTGGGTGTCGCGCGCCTCTCCGAGGCGCAGGGTGGCGTGGTATTCCTTCTCCCAGCCGGTGGCGAAGCGCGACAGGCGCGTTGCCTTGCCCACCAGCAGCGGCAGGACGCCACGCGCCGCCGGGTCGAGGGTGCCGACGTGGCCGATCCGCTTGATGTGGGTGATCCGCCGTACCTCCTGGACCGCCGCGTGTGAGGTGATCCCCCGTGGCTTGTCCACTACCACCACCCCGAGGGGCTCCCCACCCGGTCCCCACTCGCCCCGCGGCTCCGGCTCATCCATCGTCATCCTCGTTGTCGTCGGTGGTCTCCTCGGCATCCTCATCCATGTAGTCGATGTCGTCGAGCAGCGCCTCGATGTGCGCGCCCTCGGCCAAGGAGGTGTCGTAGCGAAAGTCGAGCTCGGGGATCCGTTTGACCCGCATCATCTTGCCGAGCCGCGCCCGCAGGTAGGAGGTCGCCGCCACCAGGCCGGCGTGGACCTCCTCCCACCCCTCCTCACCGGCGAGCAGGGAGATGTAGACGCGAGCGTGGCGCAGGTCGGGTGCCACCTCGGCGCCGGTGATCGTCACCCCGTGGACGCGCGGATCCTTGACCCGCCGGCCGATCAGCTCCGCGAGGAGCTCCACGAGCTGGCCGTTGAGGCGCTGTGGACGGGAGTAGTCGGAGGTGTAACGCATGGGGGGGCTCGCTTCGCTCGCGGGGGTGGGGGGTGGGGGTGGGGGATGGGGGGGTCTGTGGCCGGCGACCTTCTTGTTGGCCTCCAGCCTTCAGCTATCAGCATTCCGCACCGGAGGTTGGGGATGTCGTCACCGTACGAGGGACTCGAGCCGGAGGCGATGGTCGATGAACGCCGATTGGTGCCGGCTCCCCATCCTCGTCTCATCCGGCCCGCAGGGCCGACCATCCCTCATCCCTCACTCCCTACCCCCGCGAGCGAAGCGGGCCCCTAGAGCTGTGCCGCCACCTCCTCCATCTCGAAGACCTCCAGGACGTCGCCCGTCTTGATGTCGTTGTAGCCCACCAGGCCGATGCCGCACTCGAAGCCGGCGGCCACCTCCTTGGCGTCGTCCTTGAAGCGCCGCAGGGAGCCGATCTTGCCGGTGTGAACCACCACGTTGTCACGCAGCAAACGCACGTCGGCGTTGCGCCGGATGACGCCGTCGAGGACGTAGCTGCCGCCGATGTTCCCCATCTTGGTGATCGAGAAGACCTCGCGGATCTCCGCGTGGCCGATGATCCGCTCTTCGTAGATCGCCTCCAGAAGCCCCTCCATGGCCTCGCGAATCTCTTCCGCGAGCTTGTAGATGATGGAGTGGAGGCGGATGTCGATGTTCTCCTGTTCGGCGAGCTTGCGGGCCGCGGCGGTGGGACGGACGTTGAAGCCGATGATGACGGCGTCGGACGCCTTGGCGAGGTCGATGTCGGTCTCGGTGATCGCCCCGACACCGGAGTGGATCACTTGGAGCTGTGCCTTTTCCGTGGAGATCCGCTGGAGGGTGTCGGAGACCGCTTCTACCGACCCCTGCACGTCACCCTTGATGACCACCGGCAGGATCTTGGTCTCCCCGCCCTCAACTGCCGCCAGAAGCTCCTCGAGGGTCGATTTGCGGCCGCCGCGGGAGAGGTCGAGCTGGCGCTTGCGATCGGCACGTCGTGCCGCCACCTGTCGCGCCTCGCGCTCGTTCTTCATTACCACGAGGTCGTCACCCGGTGAGGGCACGCCGGCGAGGCCGACAACCTCCACCGGGGTGGCGGGACCGGCCTCCTTCACCGGCTCGCCGTGGTCGTCGAGCATGGCGCGCACGCGACCGGACTGGCCGCCGATGACGCACGAGTCGCCCTTCTTCAGGATGCCGTGCTGGACGAGGATGGTGGCCACCGGGCCGCGTCCCTTGTCCATTCGGGCCTCGATCACCACCCCGCGGCAGGTCGCCTTGGAAGAGGCCTTGAGCTCCAGCATCTCGGCCAGCAGGAAGACCGCCTCCAGGAGGGCGTCGACCCCCTCGCCGGTCTTGGCGGAGATCGGCAGCATGGAGATGTCGCCGCCGTACTCCTCCGCCACCAGGTCGTACTCGGTGAGCTGCTGCTTGACCCGGTCGGGATCGGCGTCGGGGAGGTCCATCTTGTTGACCGCCACGACCACCGGCACCCCGGCTGCCTTGGCGTGGTTGATCGCCTCCACCGTCTGCGGCATGACCCCGTCGTCGGCGGCGACCACCAGGATGACCAGGTCGGTGACCTGGGCGCCGCGGGCGCGGATGGCGGTGAACGCCTCATGGCCCGGGGTGTCGAGGAAGGTGATCGCGCCGTCGTCGAGGCGGACCTGGTAGGCGCCGATGTGCTGGGTGATGCCTCCCGCCTCCCCGGCGGTGACGTGGGCGTGGCGCAGGTAGTCCAACAGGGTGGTCTTGCCGTGGTCGACGTGGCCCATGACGGTGACCACCGGCGGCCGCGGCTCGAGGTCGTCTTCGGCGATCTCCTCCACCCCGGGGAGGATCTCCTCCGGCTCCTTCAGCTCCTCGCGCTCGACGGTGAGGGCGCAGCCGTACTCGCCGGCCAGGAGCGCCGCCGTATCCTTGTCGATGGTCTGGTTGACGGAGGCCATCACCCCCATCCCCATGAGCTTGACGACCACCTCGTTGACCGGCACCTCCATCGCCTTGGCAAGGTCGCCGACGGTTGCCTCCTCATCCCAGGCGATGATCCGGCTTCCCTCGCCACCCTCACCGCTGAGGTCGATCACCTCGGTGCGCTCGACCTCCGCCATCACGTCGCTGCGCTTGCGGCGCCGCTTGAAGCGGCGGCGACCGGCGGGCTGCGGCCCGGTTGGGCGGGCGGGACGCCGTCCCCTGTCCTTCTTGTTGACGACCGAGGTGACCACCTTCTTGCCGCGGGTGGTGGGGCGGCCGCCGGCGGGTAGGGGCGAACGGGTGGTGTCGGCCACCGACACCACATGGACCCCGGGGCGTCGCCCCTCGCGTTTGGCGATCGGGACGCGGGTACGCCGCTCGTGCTCGCCGTACTCGACGCCGCCACCGGAGCGGGTGGTGATGGTGCGTGGCGGGGTGAGGTCGACGTGGCCGACGACCTCGCCGAGCTGCGACGGCTGTGCCTTGGCCGGGCCGAGGTCGGCATCGATCTTGCGGCCGGTGAGCGTCGGCGTCGTTGGCGGCCGCGGCGGCCGCGGCGGCCGCGGCGGCAGCGTCGGCTGTGCCGCCGGCGTCTTGGCGGCGACCTCCGGGGGAGTGGCCTCGACGTGGCCGACGACTTCGCCGAGCTGCGGCGGCGCGACCTTCTCGGCGACCGGGGCCGCGGGTTCGGCAACGGGCGGGGCAGCCTCGACTGCGGGTGCGGGGGCCTCCACCTCGGGTGTCGGCTCCGCAGGCGTGGGCGGCGCCTCGGAGGCGGCAGGCTTTGCCTTCGCCTCTACCTGGGTGACGGCTGCCGCTGCAGGGGCCGCCGCCGGGGCCGCCGGGACCTTTTTGCGCCGCTTACGCACCCGCACCTTGCTCGGCACCACGGGCGTCTTTTTGGCAAACTTCTCACGCATCCGCGTCGCCCCCTCGTTGGGGATGCGGCTGAGCTCGCTACGGACCTCGAAGCCTGCCTTCTTCAGGGCGGAGGTGAGCTTGTCCGGAGCAACTGAGAGCTCTTTGGCGAGATCGTGAAGGCTGATCGCCATGCGTCGTTTCCTTAATCTGTGTGTGTCGGTGCGGTCTCCCGCGCCAGTGTGAGGAGCCATTCTACCCGCATCGCCGCACGTGGTGCACAGGCCCAGATGACCGCACACCGCTCGCGTCCCAGCGCCGTGCCCCAGGTCGCCTGGTTGCCGGCCGTGTGGAGCGGCAGGCCGGCGGCCTCGGCACGGTGGTGCCAGCGACGCGTGGTGGCCTCTCCAGCGTCTGCGGCGAGGAGGATGAGACCCTGTGTTGCACCCTGCTTGGCCATCGCCGCCTCGATCGCATCGCTGCCTGCCACCACCGCGCCGCCTTTGGCGTAGACCCCGAAGGCCTCGGCGAGCCGCTGGTTTGCCTGCTGGTGGAGATCGGCGAGAAATGGCCCACTATCCACGGCCGCCATGCGGCGGCGAAAGCCGCGGCCGAGGCAGCCGGGTCGCACCACCTCGGCGAGGCAGGAGCGCCGGATGCAGCAATAGGCGCCGCGCCCCGGGAGACGACCGGCGAGGTCGGCGACCACGGTGCCGTCGGTCGTGCACGCCAGGCGCAAGAGGGACTCCTTGGGCGCCACCGAGCGGCAGACGAGACACTGCCGCTCCGCCGTGTGGCGATGCGGGGTCTCGGAGAGGAGGGGGGCGGCGACGCTCAGGGCTGGCCTCCTTCACCCGGGGTGGCGACCTCTTCCGCTTCGTCCGCCTGTAGATCGGTGGAGGCCAGCTCCGGTCGCGCGAGGATCTCCTCGGGCTTCGGCTTGATCTCTTCGTAACGCTCTTCGAGCCGCTGGACCACCTTCTTGTAGACCTCGATCGCCTCTTCGCGCTCGATCCCCGGGAGGCTGCCGAAGGTCGCCGGGTTGGACTCCAGCATCTGCTTGAGGGTGCCGAGCTCCTGGCCCGCGAGGTCGGCGGCGAGCTGTGCGCCGACACCGTCGAGCTCGCCCACCGACAGGGAGCCGAGCTCGGTCAGGACCTGCTCCCGAGCCTTCTCCTGCGCCTCCATCAAGGTGTAGGCGTCCTCGGTGACGATGTCGATGCGGTAGCCGGTGAGCTTGGAGGCGAGGCGTACGTTTTGACCGCGACGGCCGATGGCGAGCGCCTGCTGCCCATCCTCGACGAGGGCGGTGGCCTGCTTGTTCTCCTCGTCGATCACGAAGCGGCTGAGCTCCGCCGGTGACAGGGCACGCTGGAGGAGGAGGGAGGCGTCCTCGGTGAACTCGACGATGTCGATGCGTTCGCCGCGCAGCTCCTGGACCACCGCACGCACGCGCGACCCCTTCATGCCGACGCACGCCCCTACCGGGTCGATGTTCGGGTCTCGGGAGACGACCAGGATCTTCGCCCGCTCGCCGGGGTTCCGCACCGCGCGGACGATCTCGATGATGCCGTCGTAGACCTCCGGCACCTCGTACTCGAAGAGCCCCTTGAGGAACTCCGGGTGGATCCGCGACAGGATGACCTGCGGCCCCTTCAGGTCGTCGGTCACCTCGAGGATCATCGCCCGCACCCGCTCGCCGCGCCGGAACCGCTCATTGGGGATCTGCTCGCGGCGCGGCAACAGCGCCTCGGTGCGGCCCAGCTCGACGACCACGTCGCCCTTCTCGTAGCGGATGACGTTGCCGTTGACCACGTGGCCGACGCGCTCCTGGTACTCGGTGAAGATGACGTCACGCTCCGCCTCACGGAGCTTTTGGGCGAGGACCTGCTTGGCGTTCTGGGCGGCGATGCGACCAAGCTCGTCGACGTCGATGCGCACCGCGATCTCGTCGCCCAACTCGACCTCGGGGTCAAACACCCGCGCATCCTCCAGGAGAATCTGGGCATCGACGGAGAGGGGCTCCTCCTCACCCTCGGCGAGGGGGGCCTCCTCTCCCTCCTCCTCAAACTTGGGCTTCGGCTCGATGATCTCATCCACCACCGTGCGATAGAGGTATGCCTCGATCTCCCCCGAGTCGCCGATCTCCACCTCGATGACGGTGTTCTCCCCGTACTTGCGGCGCGCCGCGTGGGCGATCGCCTCGGTCACCGCGTCGAGGAGGATCTTGCGGTCGATGTTCTTCTCCTTGCTGATCTGATTGATCATCTGGAGGACATTCTGAAGAATCGGTGTGGCCATGGCGTCTTGCTCCTTGTTCAGCCGTCCGTGCGGTCCGAAAGGTGCTTCATCAACGCGTCGAAGTCGGGAGAGATCCGTGCCTTGGAGACCTGCTCGCGGGAGAGACGGATCTCGCCGTGTTCGGTATCGAGGGTGAGCGCCTCCCCGTCGTCGGTGGCGAGGCGACCGGTGAACCGCTTGCGACCGTCGATGGGGGCGTAGAGGGTCACCTCGATCCGCTCGCCCGCGGCGATCGCAAAGTGCTCGGCGCGGCGCAGGTGGCGGTGCATCCCGGGGGAGGAGACCTCCAGGTCGTAGGGGTAGTGGATCGGATCCTCCACGTCGAGGAGGACGGAGATCTCCCGGCTCAGGCGGTGACAGTCGTCGACGGTGACCCCCTCCTCACCCACGCGATCAACGGTCACCCGCAGGAGGCCGCGCTTGCCGCTGCCGCGGTACTCCACATCCCAGATGGTGAGACCGAGCTCGTCGGCGAGGGGGCGGATGAGGGCCTCGACTTGGCGGGCGACGGGGGCGGACATGGCAACGGAGGGGCTCAAAGGATGATCACCAACTTTACAAACCAGCGAAAAAAAGAAGTGGACCCACCGGGTCCACTTCTCTCATGCACCGGCACGAAAAAAGGGGAGGAGCAATAAACCACCCGGCGGCCTCCTCCGCAAGGGGCCGGGGGGGCGGAAGGGGGGGTTGTGTCTCCTGCGTAACGCTGTAAAACCGTGCTCTTGCGAAGGAGGACGAGGGGCCGTCGGCCCGCGGGCGAGGGACGTAGAGAGGCGGGTCGTGGGTGGCTCGCCGGGAGATCGCCGCGGCCCGGAAGATCGCCGTGCAATCTTTTTCATGGGCGCGGTGGAGGAGAATCCAGCTCGGTACGGCCCTCGGTGCGCCGCCCTTCGGTTGGCGCATCCTACGCCTGTCTTTTCGGCCGTAATTCGGCCTTAAGGCGTCGCCAAGCGCGGCACTGCGCACCGAACATTACGGTGTCAGCGTCGCCTTCAAAGGCTCCGTGCCGAAGGTCTGCTCGGCCATTGTGCGGACGTCATCCACGGTGACCTCGGCGATTTCGCGGTTGAGCCGGTCGTACGGGTTCTCCGTCTCTCCCTTGAGGATCGGCAGCGCCACGATACGGTTGTAGCCGCTGGAGGTCTCCGCCGCCATGCGGAGCGACGAGAGCATCGCCGCCTTCACCATCTCCAGCCGCTCTTCGTCGATCCGCTCGGCGCACAGGCGCTCGATGATCTCCCGGGTCTCGGTGTGGATCCGTTCGAGGTTCTCCGGGGCGCAGCCGGTGGCGATCTCCAGGACCGAGAAGCCGTCGAAGCGGGCCGCCCCCGCGTAGATGCCGTAGCACAGGCCGAGCTCCTCGCGGATGCGCTCGAACAGCAGCGCCGCCGAGTCGCCGCCGAGGCAGTAGGCCATGACGTTCTGGCGGGTGGCGTCGGGGTGGTGCAGGGGCAGGGCCGGGTAGAGGAGGGCGTAGCGCGCCTCCTGGATCTCCGGCTTGGTGAGGGCGAGGTCGCCGCCGCGGTAGTCGGTCGCGGGTACCACCATGGAGTCACGCGCGGGGCGGTGGTCGAAGTGGGCCGCCATCGCCGCCACCACCACCGACTCCTCAACGTTGCCGACCACCGAGACCAGCACGTTGTCGCCGCCGTAGTACCGCTTGCGGAAGTCGACGAGCTGGTCGCGAGTGAGCCCCCGTACCGTCTCCTCGGTGCCGATCACCGGGTGGGCGATGCCACTGGCGCAGAAGTGGGGCCAGGCGCGGTCGGCGAGATACGAGCTCGGGTCGTCGTCGTAGCGGCGCATCTCCGAGACGATCACCTCGCGCTCCTTCTCCAACTCGTCGGCGGGAAAGGTGGCGTGCTGGTAGAGGTCGCAGAGGATCTCAAAGGCGTCGTCGAGCCGCTCTCTGAGCGCGGTGATGTGGTAGACGGTCTGGTCGAACCAGGTCCAGGCGTTGAGCTTGCCGCCGATGCGGTTGGCGTCGCGGTTGATCTGCTTGGCGTCGCGCTTCTCCGTCCCCTTGAAGAACATATGCTCCAAGAAGTGGGCGGCGCCACAGAGGGGACCCTCCTCCACCGCCGAGCCGATGTTGGTGAGGATCTGGATATTCACCACGTCGCTGGCGTTGCGGTGAAAGAGGAGGCGGCTGTTGTTCACTTCCAGGAGTTTCATGGATGCTCCGTCTGCTTTGGGGGCGGGATCGTAGCGCGCCGGAGGCCGGTATGAACAAGCGGACCGTACGGAACCTTTTTGAGCGCCTGCGCGCCGAGCGGCCCGAGCCGCGCGGCGAGCTGGTGTGGTCGACCCCCTTCGAGCTCCTCGTGGCGGTGGTCCTCTCCGCCCAGGCGACGGATCGCTCGGTGAACCTGGCGACCGCCGACCTCTTCCCGGTGGCCTCAACGCCGGAGGCGGTGGTCGCCTTGGGGGAGGCGGGGCTCATCCCCCGTATCCGCCACATCGGCCTTTTTAATAGTAAGGCGCGCCACATCGTCGCCGCCGCGCAGATGCTCCTCGACGAGTACGGCGGCGAGGTGCCCCGGGACCGCGCCGCCCTCATGCGCCTCCCCGGGGTCGGCCGGAAGACGGCGAACGTCATCCTCAACAACGCCTGGGGCGAGGCGACGATCGCCGTGGACACCCACGTCTTCCGGGTCGCCAACCGCACCGGCCTGGCGGTGGGCAAGACGCCCGATGCGGTGGAGCGGGGCCTCATGGAGGTGGTGCCGGCCGAGTTCCTGCGCGACGCCCACCACTGGCTCATCCTCCACGGCCGTTACACCTGCACCGCCCGCAAGCCGCGGTGCGGTAGGTGTTGCATCGTCGCCCAGTGCGGTTACCGGGCGAAGGTAACGGCGTAGGAGCCTGTCGACCTTTAGCCAGACCGCTTCATCCCGCCCCGCCTCACTTCGCCGCGGTGCGCGCCGCCGTGGCCTACGAATGACTAAAGGGTAGGGGAGCGAGCCACCGATACGGAGCGGGAGATCGGTTTCCCCACGGAAACGAACCAGAACGGCATTCGCCAGGCCCCCGGGGTGTGGCGGTGAAAGGAGCGACCTTGGCTACCGCCCGTATTCTTAGCATCGACGATAGCCCCACCGTCTTGAAGCTGATCGAGATGATCGGCCAGGCGGCGGGTTACGAGGTCCACGTGGCCAACGACGGGCGGCGTGGGGTGGAGATGGCCGCGGAGATCCACCCGGACGTGATCCTCGTGGACTTCATCATGCCGGAGATGAACGGCCTCCAGGTGTGCAAGGCCCTGCACGACAACCCGGAGACCCGCGACATCCCGATCATCCTCGTCTCCTCCAAGGGCGAGGCGGTGGGGGACAAGTTCGTCGCCACCCTCGGGGTGCGCCACTACTGCACCAAGCCGTTCAAGGCCGAAGAGTTGCTCGCCAAGCTGTCCGAGATCCTCGGCGAGCAGGGCGGGACGGCGCCGGAGGTCGAGCCGGAACCCGAGGCGGCGACGAATGGACAGCCGGTGGTCCTCACCATCGACGACAGCCCGACCATCCTGCGGCTGGTGGAGATGATCCTCACCAACGCCGGCTTCACGGTGCGCACCGCCGCCGGCGGCGCCAAGGGGATCGAGCTGGCGCGCCAGCTCCACCCGGATGTGGTCCTGGTCGACTTCATCATGCCGGAGGTGAACGGATTCCAGGTGAGCAAGACCCTGCGCGAGGGTGCCGACACCCGCGATATCCCGATCGTCCTCGTCTCCTCGAAGGGGGAGGCGGTGGGTGAGCAGTTCGTCCAGACCCTGGGGATCCACCACTACCTCACCAAGCCGTTCCAGCCGGATCAGCTCGTTACCGAGGTGCGCAACGCCCTGCAGGCCGCGGCGGCGCCGGCGGCAGCCGAAACGCCGGCAACGGCCGCACCCCATGTTGTTGCTCCGACTCCCGAGGCGGCGGTCCCGCCGCCGGCGACCGACGCAACCGATACAACCGACGATCCGGATGCGGTCGATGTCCTGCGTAGCCACCTCGACGCCCAGCTTGCGGCGATGGAGGAGCGTCTCATCTCCATCCTCGATCGGCGCCTGCAAGAGGTGGTCGAGGAGATCCGTAACTACGCTCAGGTCGGCAGCCGGTAGGGGGGCAATGGTGACCAGCGACAGGGCGCAACAGGCGGACGAGAGCCCCCATGCGGGAGAGCGGTTGTGTCTCTTCTCGGTGGCCGGCGAGGTGGTCGGGGTCCCGGTCGCCGCGCTTTTTGAGGTGGTGAGCGAGGCGCTGATCACCCCACTGTCCGAGGTCCCCGCGGGGCTCGTGGGGCTGATGAACTTTCGCGGCGAGATCCTTCCGGTCGTCGATCTGGGGCCGTGGATCGGCATCCCGGTGATCCCGCGATTGCAGGTGATGGTGGTCTCCGGCGGTGGGCCCCAGATCGGCGTGGCAGTGGACAATATCCGCGACATGGTCGACGCGGCGGCGGCGGAGGACGCGGGCGCGGAGGGTGCGGGCGATGCCCCCCTCGGCGGCGCCCTGCAGCGGGTCTCCGGTGAGCGGCTGCACGGCGCCATGTCGCCGTCGGCGCGAGCGTGGATCGTCGACGCGGGGCGTCTGGTGGAGGAGTTGACGGAGAGTTTCAGCCCGGTCGCGGAGGTCGTATGAGCAGCGCACAAGGGACGGCAAACGTCCAGATCGAGTCCACCGAGGCGGTCCCCCGTGGGGGCTCTTGCCGGTTCGGCTGGAGTATCAAGCTGGCGCTGATCGGGGCTCTGGTCTGCGGCGGCTGGTTCTATGTCGCCCAGGAAGCGTATCGACAGGCGGGAGAGTCCGCCTTCGTCGGCGGCCAGGAGGCCCTCGCCGCGGCGCTCGCCCTCCAGCTCCCCAACGACGCCACGGTGCGCGGCTTCCGTCGTCCCGAAAAGGCAGCGGGCTGGCTTGCACCCATTGGCAATCTCCCCGGAGTCGACGCCGCCATTCTCGCCGACGCCTCCGGCAAGGTGATCGCCCTCACCCCTCAGGGCGCCCTCCCGGAACCGGTCAAGGCGGCGATCGGACGGTCTATTGCCGCTGCCGGCCACGGCGTGTGGAGCGCGGGCGAGCTCGGCAACCGTTGGATGCTGGTTGCCGTCCCCCTCGCCAAGGGTGGCCCCTATGTTCACCTGGTGCGTTCCGACGCCCCCCTGGCGACCGTGGTGGCCCGCTTCCGTCTGGAGCAGGCGGCGTGGGCGGTGGCGACCCCGGTGGTCCTGGCGATGGTCGTCTTTCTCCTTACCGGCCCGGTGACCCGCCGCATCCTGGCGGTGAGCTCGCGGCTGCAGAAGGTCGGCCAGGGGCTCATGGAGACCAAGGTGCCGCGGGTGGGGAGCGGTGAGGTGGGGCGGCTGGAGGCCGCCTTCAATGGCGCCGTGTGGAGCCTGAAGGGGCGGATCGAGAAGGGCGCCGATGACAACTACCGCCGCCAGCACGAAATGCGCTGTCTGGAAAAGGCGCTGCAGCGGCTGCGCTCCGGCGACCTGAATGTGCAGATGGAGGGCTCGAGCGTCGCCCTCAAGCGGGTGCAGGAGATTTTCAATATCACCGTGCAGGAGCTGGGTGCGTTCCTCTACAGCCTGCGCAAGGGGGCGGAGCAGACCAACGACCGCAGCCGCAGCCTCACCGCGAGTGGTCGCGACGCCACCTTGAAGAGCAATGAGAGCCGGATCCATGCGGAGCAGCTCGCCGGTCAGATCGAGGAGCTCCTCAAATCCATCGAGGCGGCCAAGCGGGCGGTCGCCGGGGAGCAGGAGGCCCTCGCCTTCCTCGCCTCGGTGAGTGAGACCGGCGAGGGGTCGGTGATGCAGGTGGTCACCGATCTCTACGAGAAGGCGGACGAGGGGGCACGGCAGGTCGCCAACAAGGTGAGCGGCCTGTCGCAGCAGGGGATGGAGATCGGCAAGCTCACCGAGCTCATCGCCGAGGTCTCGGGTCAGACCAACCTGCTGGCGCTCAACGCCGCTCTGGAGGCATCGCGAGCCGGCGAGCAGGGACGCGGCTTTGCCGCGGTGGCCGATGAGATCCGCAAGTTGGCGGTGAAGGTCGCCGAGACCGCCGCGGAGATCCAGTTGATGGTGGAGACGGTGACCGAGGACACCAACGCGGCGCTGGCCCTGATCGACCACACCGGCTCGGAGCTCTCCGGCAACAAGGTCATGGTGGAGGCGGCCCTCGCCTCCTTCAACGACCTGGTGGAGAGTTCGAAGAGCGCCCGCGCCCACGCCCTGGTGGTGGAGGAGCGGCTTGTCGAGATCGACAAGGCCGCCCACGACCTCAGCGCTACCACCCACCGGATCGGTGATCGTGCAGCCTCCTCCACGACCACCCTGGAGTCGATGAACGACGATCTCACCGCCATCACCCGCATCGTCGAGGCCAGCATCAAGCGCCTCAACCGGCTGCAGCTCAGTCCACCTGAAGGGAGCGGTGACGAGGTGGTTGCGGCGAAGGGGGCCGGCGAGGAGAAAACGGCGGTGGTCGCGGTCAAACGGGGCGTCGCCACCACGGCCGGGTGACACGGCAATGGCCGGCCTCGACCGCGTACAGGTCCTCGACATCTTCCGGCAGGAGGCGGCCGAGCTCCTGCAGACCCTCTCCGACGGCCTGCTCCGCCTGGAGGATGCCGGCAGGGATCCCGCCGTGGTCCAGGAGCTGTTCCGCGCCGCCCACACCATGAAGGGGTCGGCGGCGATGATGGAGCTCACCACCATCTCCCAGGTCGCCCATCGCATGGAGGACATCCTCGGGGAGGTGCAGGGCGAGCAGGTGGCGGTCACCGGCCCCCTCGTCACCCTCCTCTTGGAGGGGGTCGACACCATCCAGGAGGCCCTCGCCGGAGACGAGTCGGGGCTGGAGCCGTACAAGGCACGCCTGGCCGCCTTCGACCCGGGAGCGCCGCCCGCGGACGCCCCAACCGCGCCACCCAAACCGCGCGCGCCGCGCGCCGAGAGCCGCGACACGGGCGAGCGGCTGCAGACGATCCGGGTCGATACCACCAAGCTCAACGGCCTGATCAACGGCGTCGGCGAGCTGATCATCAGCAAGAACATCCTCCAGGAGGCGATGGTCAACCTGGAGCAGATCCAGCGTGAGTTGGAGCAGCTCACCTTCCTCTTTGGCAGCTCCACCGTGCGTCTGGAGCGGGAGGTGGCGCACCAGGCGGCGACAATCGGCGAGGCCGCGGGCGAGGCGCTGCGCCAGGTTCACCACAAGGTGGAGGAGGAGATCCTGCCGGTGCGCGGCGAACTCGATCGCCTTGCCACGGGCCTCGCCGCGGCGATCGGCACGGTGACCGGCCAGGGCGACGTCCTCGCCAAGCACACCCTGGAGCTGAAAAACCTGGTGACCCAGGTGCGCATGATCCCGGTGACCGCGGTCTTCGACCGGGTGCCGCGGATCATCCGCGATGCCGCCGCCGCCGAGGCCAAAGAGGTGCGCCTGGTGCGCACCGGCCAACAGACCGAGATCGACCGCGGGGTCGCCGAGAAGGTATTCGACCCGCTCCTCCACATCATCCGCAACGCGGTCTCCCACGGCATCGAGCCGCCGGAGGTACGGCGTGCGGCGGGCAAGGAGGAGGTGGGCGAGGTCCGCCTGTCGGCGCGCACCGAGTGCGGCCGGGTGGTGATCGAGGTCTCCGACGACGGCGCCGGTATCGACACCGCACGGATTCGTGACAAGGCCCTGGCGAGCGGCGTGGTGAGCGAGGCCGACGCGGCCGACTACAGCGAGCGCGACTGGCTCCAGATGATCTTCCGCCCCAGCTTTTCTACCGCCCGCGAGGTGACCGCCGTCTCCGGTCGCGGCGTCGGCATGGACGTGGTGAAGTCGGCCATCGAGGCGCTCAAGGGACAGGTGGAGGTCCACACCGACCACGGCCACGGCACCACCATCACCCTGTCGCTGCCGTCGTCCCTGGACATCGCCCAGGCGATGCGCATCCGTGCCGGCGGCCAGGAGTTGATCTTCCTCATGGACTCCCTGGAGACGGCGCAGGGGGGACGGAGCGGGGATGTGGTCATCGCCAAGGAGGGGCGCTTCCTCACCCTGGGGGAGCGGATGGTTCCCCTGTGCCGCCTCGACGGCCTCCTCCACCTGCCGCAACAGTGGTCGACCGGCTGGCTCGACCGACCGATCCTCGTCTTGCGGGTCCTCGATCGTGCGGTGGCGATCCTGGTCGACGAGATCGTCGACCACGAAGAGATCTTCGTAAAACCGCCCCACCCGGTGGTGCAGGCGCTCCCTCTCTACGCCGGCGCCACCCTCCTCGGCGACGGTCGGGTGCGCCCCATCCTCAGCGCCGGCCACCTCCTCGACCTGGTCGGTGGGCAGGGGTCGGACGGCAAGTGTCGCCTCACCCCCATCGTGCCCCTTGACGAGGTTGCCGCCCGCCTTGCCGGCGGCGTGCTCCTGGTCGCCGGCTGTGACGCCCTCCTGCCGCCGGGCTGGCTGTCACTCCTTGCCGAACGGGGCGTCCAGGTTCTCACGGTCGACGAGGCCGAGGCCCTGGCCAGTATCGTCGCTATCGGGAAGGGTGCGCTCCTGTTGGCGCGGCCGCGGGTGGCGCAGGAGATCAGCGAAGGGGTCGCCGGGGTCACCGTCTGCGTCGTCTGCAATCAGGGCGAGACCCCGCCACCCGGCACCACCCACTGGGTCACCCCGCCGATCGACACCACCGTCCTCGACGAGTGCCTCCTCGACCTGCTTTCAGCCGGATGACAAGCGTTCAGCTTTCAGCGATCAGCTCTCGGTTTGCTGATCGCTGGCCGTTCTCATCCTTCGCTCAGAGCCTGCTCCACCGCCCCAAGGGCCTCGGCTACCTCGGCCTCGGAGATCACCAGCGGCGGCAACAGGCGCAGGACCTGCGCTCCCGCCGGCAGGGCGATCACCCCCGCCGCCCGTAGCCGATCGAGAATCGGCGCCACCGGCCGGTCGAGGGCGACACCCACCATCAGGCCGCGACCGCGTACCTCCCGGATCGCCTCGTTGCGCGACGCGATCACCGCCAGCCCATCGAAGAGCTGCGCCCCGCGGGCGGCGGCGTTGGCGACCACGCCGCCGTCGGTGAGAAGCTCCAGGACCACCCGGGCCGCGGCGCACACCAGGGGGTTGCCGCCGAAGGTGGAGGCGTGGGTCCCAGGGGTCAGGACCGTTCCCGCCGCCTCGGTGGCGACGATGGCGCCGATCGGCACCCCGCCGCCGAGCCCCTTGGCCAGGGTCATGACGTCCGGGGTGACCCCCTCGTGCTGGTGGCAGAAGAGCTTGCCGGTGCGCCCCATCCCGGTCTGGACGCAGTCGAAGATCAGGGTGAGGTCGCGCTCGTCGCAGAGCCGCCGCAGCCCGGCGAGGAAGCCCGCCGGCGGCACCACGATGCCGCCCTCACCCTGGATCGGCTCCACCAGGATGGCGCAGTGGGCGTCGGTAAGGGTCGCCTCCACCGCGTCGAGATCACCGTAGTCGGCGAAGTCGAACCCCTCCACGGTCGGCTCGAACCCCTTCCACACCTTCTCCTGGCCGGTGGCCGAGAGGGTCGCCAGGGTGCGGCCATGGAAGCTCTGGTGAAAGGCGAGGGTCCGGTAGCGGCCCGGGCCGAAGCGGTCGCGGGAGCGCTTGCGTGCCAGCTTGATCGCCCCCTCGTTCGCCTCCGCCCCGGAGTTGCAAAAGAAGACCCGGTCGCCGAAGGAGTGGGCGCAGAGCTGCTCGGCCACCGCCACCATCGGCTCGCAGCAGTAGAGGTTGGAGACCTGGATCAGCCGCGCCGCCTGGGCCGCGATCGCCTCCGTGAGGCGCGGGTGGCCGTGGCCGAGGCAGCAGCAGCCGATGCCGGCGGCGAGGTCGAGATAGCTGCGCCCCCCGTCGTCCCACAGGCGACACCCTTCGCCGCGGACAAAGGTCACCGGCAGCCGCCCATAGGTCGGCATCACCACCCGCTCCGCCCGCTCGATCCACGCTGGTTCGCCCGTCTGCATCGCTACCTCCGCTCGCCGCACCCGGCCCCATCCCCATGGAGAGGGGGGCTTTGTAGCACATCGCCGGGGCGCCCATCCCCACGCCACCGCTCCTCACCACCACCGCGGCCGCGGCACCATCCG
This sequence comes from bacterium, assembly GCA_024278555.1. Taxonomy (GTDB): domain Bacteria; phylum CG2-30-53-67; class CG2-30-53-67; order CG2-30-70-394; family CG2-30-70-394; genus CG2-30-70-394. Next base: position 18,217 of record JAJRSX010000056.1, read on the forward strand.
CGGATTCCCGGGCGGCTCGGTGTCGCGGATGTGGGGAGCGCCCGCTGCCGGTAAGGGGAGGGAGCGGAGCAGGGAGGCGTGGGAGAAGAATCGCGGCCCGTGCAGGGGCCTTGGAGGCGGCGCCCGTGCGCGACGTTCCACCTGACGATCGCGCGGCGAACCGGTGGGTTGATTCCGCCGGTCGCCAGGCCCAAGACTGGCGCCATGAAGCAGAGCGAGATCCTCGAAGAGCTGGAGCAGGTGGCGGCGCGTGCCGGGGTGCGGGTGCGCTACGAGCGGGCCGAGTTCACCGCCGGCTCGTGCATCCTCAACGGTGAGGCGATGATCATCGTCAACAGCAAGCTCTCCCCGCGCGAGCGGGTCCGCGCCCTGGCCCGCGAGGTGGCACGCCTCGACCTGGAGGCGCTCTTCATCCGTCCCGAGGTCCGCCGTTACCTGGAGTCGGCCCTGCCGCTGCCGGTGGAGGAGACGTCCGCGCGCTGAGAGGATCGGCTGTCCCGTGGCGTGGGCCGGGGGTCGAACGGACCCGCGGGCCGCGGGGGGAGCGCCTCATGCGACACAAGATCCTCGTGGTGGAAGATGACCGGGAGATCGCCGGGCTGGTAGCGCTCAACCTGCGCGATGAGGGGTGGGCGGTGGACCGGGCCGCCGACGGACGCGCCGCCCTCACCCACCTGCGAGCGACCGCCTACGACCTGGTGGTCCTCGACCTGATGCTGCCGGACATGGACGGCCTCGACCTCTGCCGGACGATCCGCTCGCGCGACGACGACCCACCCATCCTCATCCTCACCGCCCGCACCGCGGAGCTCGACCGGGTGGTGGGGCTGGAGCTCGGCGCCGATGACTACGTCACCAAGCCCTTCAGTGTCCGCGAGCTGGTGGCGCGGGTGCGGGCCCTCTTCCGGCGGGTGGACAAGGCGCGCGGCGGCGACCGCGGCCGACCGCCGGAGCCGATCGAGGCCTTCGGCCTGGTCCTCGATCCCGAGCGGCGGCGGGTGACGGTAGACGCGCGGCCGGTGCAGCTCACCGCCAAGGAGTTCGACCTCCTGCACCACTTCGTCCGCCACCCGGGTCGGGTCTATTCCCGTGCTCAGCTCCTCGATCTCGTCTGGGGGCGCGGCCACGACGGCTACGAGCACACGGTCAACTCCCACGTGAACCGCCTGCGGGCGAAGATCGAAGCCGACCCGGCGGCACCGCGTTACATCCGCACCGTCTGGGGGGTCGGCTACAAGTTCCCCGACGGCGACGACTGGGCCGAGGGGTAACCCCATGCTGCGCACCCTCTACGCCAAGCTCGCCGCCGCCCTCCTCCTCCTCTTCTCTCTCCTTGGCCTGCTCTATGTGGCGATCACCCTCCTCAGCACCCGGCTCTACCTGCAGGAGGCGAACCAGCACCTGCACCGGGGGCTCGCCCGGCGGCTCGTCTCGGAGGGGCTGATCGGCGCCCGCGGGGAGGTGGACGAGGCGGCGCTGGGCGACATCTTCCACACCCTGATGGTGATCAACCCGAGCATCGAGTGCTATCTCCTCGACCGCGAGGGGCGCCTCCTCGCCTTCTCCGCACCGCCGGGCAAGGTGAAGGCGAAGCGTGTCGCCCTCGCCCCCATCGAGCGCTTCCTGCGCGCCTCCCGGGGGGGGCCGGTGCTCGGCGATGACCCGCGCCACCCGGGGGTACGGCGGGTCTTCTCCGTCGCCCCGGTGGAGCGCGACGGGGCGCGGCGCGGCTACCTCTACGTGATCCTCGCCGGGGAGCGGTACCAGTCCGCGTTTCAGGCTTTGCGCCAGAGCTACATCACGCGCATGAGCGTCGGCCTCGTGTGTGCCGGCCTGCTCTTCGTCTTCACCGCCGGGCTGCTCTTCTTCCATCTCCTCACGCGGCCGTTGCGGCGGCTCACGGCGGCGGTGGAGTCCTTCCCCGGGCAGGGGCCGGCCCCCCACGGCCGGTCGGCGGCGGGGGACGAGATCGATCGCCTGGAGGCCTCCTTTCACGACATGGCGGCGCGTATCGAGGCACAGATGCAGCGGCTGCAGGCGGCGGACCACGAGCGGCGCCAGCTCGTCTCCAATATCTCCCACGACCTGCGCACCCCCCTGGCATCGATCCAGGGCCACCTGGAGACGGTGACGCTGAAGTCCGAGAGCCTCTCGCCCGAGGAGCGCCGCCGCTACCTGGAGGTGGCCATGGCGAGCTGCCGGCGGCTGTCGCGCCTCATCGCCGAGCTCTTCGAGCTCGCCCGCCTCGACTCCCCCGAGACCCGGCTCCAGGCGGAGCGCTTCCCCCTGCCGGAGCTGGTCCACGACGTGGTCCAAAAGCTCGAGCTCGCCGTCGAGGCGAAGGGGCTCACGGTGGAGGTCCGGCGTGGTGAGTCGATCCCCTTCGTCCACGCCGACATCGGCCTGGTGGAGCGGATCCTCGAGAACCTGTTGAAGAACGCCATCGAGCACAGCCCGGAGGGGGGGGTGATCCGCGTCGACTTCTGCCGCACCGCGGGCGAGGCGGTGGAGGTGCGGGTGACCGACCGGGGTCCGGGCATCGACCCGGAGGACACGACGCGGATCTTCGAGCGCTTCTACCGCGTCCGCCAAGAGAGCCACCCGCGGGCCGCCGGCTGCGGCCTCGGCCTGGCCATCGTCAAACGCATCGTCGATCTCCATGGGGGCGTCGTCCACGCCGGCCGCGGCCCGGAGGGGGGCGCCACCTTCGCCTTCACCCTGCCGGTGGCGTGAGAAAAATGTGAGATCTGCGTGAGGGAAAGCGGATTTCCGGTGGATACGGTGGGGCTGTTCACCACCCCGTTCCCCCCTTCGATCCAGGAGATCCGTCATGCAGAAGCGACCCCTCGCCCCCCTCGGCCACCTCGTCCTCGGGCTGTGCACCCTCCTCTCCGCCCTCCCTGCGGCCGCCGGCGACGGCGGCCGGGTCATCACCATGGAGATCACCAACACCACCCACGCCATCTTCTTCACCCCCCTGCTGGTCACCGCCCACGCCCGCGACGCCCACCTCTTCCAGTTGGGCACGGCCGCCTCGGCCGAGCTTCAGGCGATGGCCGAGGGGGGCGATCTTAGCGGCCTCCTCGTCGCTCTCGGCGGTACGGACGGTGACACCGTCGCTGATCCCGCCGGTGGCCTCCTCGCCCCCGGTGAGACCGCCACCGTGACCCTCACGGTTCACCGCCACGCCGCCCTCTCCATCGTCGCCATGATGCTCCCCACCAACGATGGCTTCGTCGGCCTCGACGCGCTGCCCATCCCCGCGAAGCGCGGCCTCTACACCTACGGGCTCACCGCCTATGACGCGGGCACCGAGGCGAACAACGAGCTCATCAACGGCGGCGGCGCGCCGGGCGTGTTGGGGATCCCGGCGGACCCGGGCGGTCGCGGCGGCACCGGTGGTACCGGCGTCACCACCATGGAGGCCAACCACAAGGTGCATGTGCACCGCGGTATCCTCGGAGACACCGACCCCGACGGCGGCATCAGCGACCTCGACGTCCGCATGCACCGCTGGCAGAACCCGGTGGCGCAGCTCCGCCTCCGGGTGGGCGGTGACGACGAAGACGACGACTGACCGGCGGCCCGGGGCGGGGCGTCCGCACGGCGCGGGCGCCCCGCCCCCTCCACGGTCGTCCCGTTGCTCCCCGCCGCCGGGCGGACCGCCGGCACCAGGCGGCAGCAGGGAGCCGGGACACCCTGTCCGGCGGGTCGGTCTCCCCGGCGCTTCTGCGGTGGCGCCCGCGCCCCTACCATGGCGGCCATGCACCCCGCCCCCGGGACCATCTACCGGCCCCCCTCCGAGGCCAACAGCCTCATCCTCCGGGCGACGATCGGTTGCTCGTACAACCGCTGCACCTTCTGCGGCATGTACCGCGACCGCGCCTTCCGGGTGCGGCCGCTGGCGGAGGTGGAGAGGGAGATCGCCGCGGCGGCGGCGATCGACCCCGGGGTGCGGCGGGTCTTCCTCGCCGACGGTGACGCCCTGGTGGCGCGGGCCTCCTTTCTGGAGGCGGTCCTGGCGGCGCTGCGCCGCGCCTTCCAGCGCCTGGCGCGGGTGGGCTGCTACGCCTCGCCCCAGGCCCTCGCGGTGCGCACCGTCGCGGAGATGGCGCGCCTGCGCGAGCTCGGCCTCACCCTCTACTACCTCGGAGTCGAGTCGGGCGAGGACCGGGTCCTCGCGGCGCTGGAGAAGGGGGTGGACGGGGCGGAGATGGTGCGGCTGGCGAACAAGGCGACAAGCGCCGGGGTGAAGCTCTCCACCATGATCCTCCTCGGCGCCGGCGGCGAAGCGCTCTCCGAGTCCCACGCGCAGGCCTCCGCCGCGGTGATCAACCGGATCCAGCCGCGCTACCTCTCTACCCTGGCGATGATGCCGGTCCCGGGGACGCCGCTCTTCGAGGCGGTGGAACAGGGCACCTACGCGGAGATGGCGCCGTTGGCGTTGGCGCGGGAGCTGCGCACCTTCATCGCCCGCCTGGAGCTCGGCGGGACGATCTTCCGCTCCAACCACGCCTCCAACTACCTGGCGCTCGCCGGCACCCTGCCGAAGGACAGGGGGCGGCTGCTGGCGGAGCTCGACGCCGCCCTCGCCGACCCCGATGCCGCCCCGTTTCGGGCTGAGTGGCGGCGCGGCCTATAGGGATGGCCTTTCACTCGAACCGCCTATCCCCTTAGCTCATGACGGACGGCTTACTTCCTTCTGAGAACGCCAGGTTGAGCATGGCGAGTGACATGGCATCCACCTGCGTAGGGGGGAGGCGTTTTCAAGTACGACATCTCACGCTTCCTCGATCGGGAAATGGACAACCCCTCGAAGGGGAAATTCACCACGGAGACACAGAGGGCACAGAGAACTCCATCGGAAAACAGCATGATGTTTGCAGCGTCCGCGGTGGTCGTCTCGTCCTTGACGATCCCTTGCCGTTCTCTGTGCCCTCTGTGTCTCCGTGGTGAAATGACCTTCAAGGGTGGCACCGTGACCACCTGGTGATTCCTTCGATCCTGATGGGTGGATCCCCTTCCCACCCGACCCCTCGCACTCCGTCTTGGGCTCGCGGCCGTCTGCGCGGATCAGTGGATGGCGAGGGTGGCGGCGGCGCTCGCCGCGCCGCTGGTGGTGACCACGACCGGCTGGGCCGTGTACTTGGCCAGGCGCGGCACCTTCACCGTGAGGGTGGTGGCGGTGCGGGCGATGACCGGCGCCGGCTTGCGGCCGATGGTCACCGTGGTGCCGGCGTCGAAGGCGGTGCCGGTGAGGGTGAGGCGGTGCTTGGGGAGGGCGTGGCCGGTGGAGAGGGCGGTGATCTCCGGGACGGCCGGGTTGTCCACGGTGACGGTGATCGGGGAGGTGGAGGCCGCATTGCCCGCGGCGTCCTCGGCCCACAGCGACAGGGTGTGGGCGCCGTTGGCCGCCGCGGTGGTCTCCCACGCGAAGGTGTAGGGCGGGGCGGCGGCGGTGGCGTGGCGGTGGCCGTCGATGTAGAGGTCGACCCGGGCGATGCCGCCTGCATCGCCGGCGGCGGCGCGCACGGTCACCGTGCCGGCCACGGTGGCGCCCGCGGTCGGGGCGGTGAGGGCGAGGGTGGGGGGGATGGTGTCAGGGGGGGGCAGGGCGGCGGCGAGGGCGGCGGCGGCGTCGAGGCGGCCGGCGCCGAAGTCGTCATCGCGGCCGGCGGCGCCGAGGTCGACGGCGGTCGACTCCAGGAGGCCCTCGAGCTCGGAGGGGGTGAGGTCGGGGGCGGCGGAGAGCAGCAGCGCGGCGACCCCGGCCACCAGGGGAGAGGCGAAGGAGGTGCCGGAGACCGCCGCGGTGCCGCCGCCGCGGGCAGTGGTGTGGATGGCGACGCCGGGGGCGGCGAGATCGACGTAGGGGCCGTAGCTGGCCCACGACGGGTGGTGGTCGGCGGGATCGGTGGCGGCGACCGAGACGACGTCGGGCTGGTCGGCGGTGGGGTCGTAGACGCCGCCGTTGCCGGCGGCGGCGACCACCAGGCAGCCGTGGCCGCGGGCGTAGGCGAAGGCGCTCCCCAGGGCGGTGGAGGAGTGGATCCCCTCGAAGGAGAGGTTGATGACCCGCGCCCCGTTGTCCACCGCCCAGGTGACCGCCTTGAGGATCGAGAAGAGGGAGGCATACCCGTCGATGTTGGTGACCCGCACCGGCATGAGGGTGCACCCCCACGCCGCGCCGGCGACGCCGGTGCCGTTGTCGGTGGTGGCGGAGGCGACCCCGGCGACCTCGGTGCCGTGGCCGAAGACGTCGTGGGTGTCGGCGTCGTCGTCCCAGAAGTTCCACCCGGGGACGAGCTGTCCGGCCAGATCGGGGTGGGTGGCGTCGATGCCGGAGTCGAGGATGGCGATGGTGATCGACGGGTCGCCGTGGGCGAGGTCCCACGCCTCCGGCAGCCCCACGGTGGTGACGTGGTAGCCGACCACCGGGTCGTCGGGCATCTCGGCGGGTGGCAGGAGGCGGTTGCGCTCCACGAAGGCGACGGCCGGGTCGCGTGCCAGGCGCGCCATCGCCGTCGCCTCTTCGCCGGGGGCGACGCGTACCAGCCGGGTGCGGGTGGCGGCGTCGGCCGCCTCGCCGATCGAGGCGGCGGTCACCACCCCCGCCTTGAGGCCGATGATGAGCTCGCCGTCGAGTCGGGGGACGGGTCGGCCGGCGACGGCCGGGGTGGCGATCAGGGAGAGGAGGAGGGCGAGGAGGAGGCGCATGGTGAGGCTCTCGACGAGTGGATCGGCACGCTCGGCCCCGGGTTGATTCGACGGCTTGTTTTCCCGCCCCTTGCCCGTCTGCGCGGACCTACCCCTGCCGAAGTGCGCGGCGAGGGGGGCGACCATAGAGACACAGAGGACGCAGAGGCCTTGCAGATCTTTTTGGATGCCCATCCGTGGAACCTGTGACTCACAGGTACTCCCGCGGCGACGGTGTTGCCCCCGGCGGGCCGTCTCCGTGGCCGTAAGGATTTGCGTAGATCTGCGGATCACCCCCGCCTTCCAGGCCCCTGCGGTCCCCCGGCTCACCACCGGTGACGCCATCCCCCCGATCCTGCCTCCCCCTTCCCCCTCCCGAAATGCGAAAAAGGGTCCTGTCCCCTTTTCTCGTCCTGAAAATCAGCGGCAACAGGATGGGGTTACCAGACCGTAGGGTCGGCTTCAGCCGGCCGACGCCGTCATCTCAAGAGATGGAGACTGCCCTTAGCTCATGACCGGCGATGGGCACTCGGAGAGAGGGCAAGATCCCGGGGGGAGGGGAGACCGCCAACAGGGTCGAGGGAGTCACCAGGTGATCACGGCGCGAGCCTGGAGGGCGATTTCACCACAGAGATGGGATGAGGAGGCCGCTCTCCTCGCGAGCTCAGGTTCTAACCTGGCTCAATGCTAACCACGGGCTCGGAGCCCACAAGCAAAGGAGAGC
>JAJRSX010000057.1 GCA_024278555.1 bacterium
CGCACCGGCCTCGGGTGATCGCCCCTTTGCGTCCTAACGTGCCGCGGGGGTCAGGTCTTTACCTCATGGCTCTCAGCTCGTCGGCAAGCTCACGGTATTCCTGCTGGTCTAGGCCTTCCGTGTCCTTCCGTGGATTCCGTGGCTAGTTTCCCTGCCAACCGGCGCCGCTGCCGGTCGATTTGCTCCTCGTCGCCGTTGGCGTTCGAAGCTCCCCTACGTCCGTTGTCTTTCGTGGTAACCACGCCTTCCGGGCCGCCACCTGCTCCACTTCACGCCGCCCACGACGCCATGTCTCCCGCTCCTCCGTCTGCGTCTCTGCCCCTCCACGTCTCTGCGTTAAAAACCCACCCGCGCACCGGCCTCGGGTGATCGCCCCTTTGCGTCCTGGCGTCTTCGCGTCTTGGCGTTGGAGTTGTTTCCGGCAGTCTCAATGCGGCATCCCTCCGCATTCGACGCCGACGGTGAGTCATCCACCCTTTCGTGTACTTCGTGTCCTTCGTGGTTTTGACTCGCCAGGCTCTATCGCCTTGCCGGCGCCATGCGGAGGGCCATGTTGAGCCGGTAGTCGCCGCGACCGAGGTGCTCCCAGCCGGTGAGGGTGACGCCGGACTCGCCGAGGTGGCCGGGGATATCCTCGGGGGGGTCGTGGGCGGTGTCGTCGTCCGCGTAGTAGACCGCCGCCTTGAGCTTCAGGCGCGGCCCGAGGGTGAGGGTGCCGTGGAGGGCGCCGTAGGTGTCGGCGATGGTGAACCCCTTCAGGGGGCAGCCGCGCAGCACCACCTCGGACGGCTGGGGGCGGCCGTCGATGGCGGTGGTGACGTGGTTCGGGCAGGTGATGGTGCGCGGCTCGCCCGGGGCGAGGTCGATGGTGGAGCGGATCGCCAGGTGGTCGAAGAACCAGCCGATCCGAAAGGGGATGTGGATGCGCATCTCTAAGAGCAGGGTGCGCGGGGTGTGGATCCGGTCGATGGTGGAGCTGGGTGAGCGCAGGCCGAGGGCCATGCGCAGGCGGTTCTCGGTGCGTACCACCACCCGCACCGGCCCCTCGATCACTCCGGTCACCCGGCTGTTGAAGTCTTTGCGGGTGCGGAGGAAGCGAAAGGCGCCCATGAGGCGGCCGGAGGCGCGGAATTTCCCGGTGTCGATCCAGTCGCGCCGGTCGGGGTCGGCGTCCCAGACGAGGCGGTTGAGGACGAAGGGGCGGTCCGGCTCGAAGCCGACGGTGAAGCCGGGGTGGGCGACCTCCTCCGCCTCGCGGCGGTAGTGGAGCCAGGTGCGGTCGACCCGTGGCGGGTCGTGGCGGTGGTGGGCGAGGTAGGCGACGGCGCCATCGGGACCGTGGAGCGCCACCACCGCCACCGCGTCCGGCGGCCGCTGGCCCGGCGGTGCGGGGGGGCCGAGGTCGTCGACCGCTACCACCACCTCGTCGTCAGCGGTGGTGCGTAGCAGCGGTGCGCGATCAAAGTCCCAGTCGCCGGCCGCGTCGCGCGGGTCGACCTGCATGGGGATCGCCTCCCAGCCGGTGGCGCGCCACGCCCAGGCGCCGATGCGCGCCACCGCCACGCCGACAAAGGGCACCTCCACCGCGACTACATCCGCCGCCGTGGATGGTGAGGGCGCGGCCGCCGCCGGCACGGCGGCGAGGAGGAGGCCACAGAGGAGCGCGGGCAGCATGGTGCCTTGTCCCACAACCCGCCTCAGGTCGCCAAGGGGCGAAGTTTCACCACGGGGGACACGGGGGGAGGTGAGGGTTTTCATTTTCAGGGGTGGCGTTTCTCCACGCCTCGGTCGGGAGATGGTGGGCTCCCGGAATGGATTTTTCACCACAGAGATGGGATGAGGAGGCCGCTCTCCTCGCGAGCCCGAACAGGAGGGAAGCACCTTTCCTCTGCTGTTCTCGGTGCCCTCTGTGTCTCTGTGGTGAAATCGCCTTTCAGTTACCCCCTCCTTCGCTCCAGGGTCAGCAGGAGCGCCGGGAGGAGGAGGAGGTCGCCGAGCAGGGCGGTGACCACCGTCGCGACCGCCAGGAGGCCGAAATAGAAGGAGGGGACGAAGCGGGAGAAGAGGAGGGTGCCGAAGCCGATGCCGAGGATGAGCGAGGTGTAGAGCATCGGCCGGGCCACCGCACGCAGGGCGGGGGCGAGCGCCGCGGCCACGGAGTCGGCCGTGCGGCGTTAGTGTTGGAGGTGGTTGAGGAGGTGGATGGTGTCGTCCACCGCCAGACCGAGGGCGACGCTCGCCACCATGGCGGTGGCGGAGTTCAGGGCGATCCCCGCCGCCCCCATGAGGCCGAAGGTGCAGGTGAGCGGCACGATGTTCGGGACCATGGAGAGCAGGCCGGTACGCCACGAGCGGAAGAGGAGGATCATCATCGCGGTCACCGACACCAGGGCGATGGCCAGGGAGCGCACCTGCGAGGTCACGATGAGGTCGCTGATCTGCATGTAGAAGTGGGCGTAGCCGGTGACCTCCAGAGAGAGCTCGGGGAAGTCCCGCGCCACCCGGGCGCGGATCTGGTCGATCTGCACCTTCATTGCCGAGGTGCGCGACTCCCCCTCCTGGAGGGCGATGTGGGCGATGGCGCGATCGCCGGAGAGGTAGCGGGCGAGCTCGTCGCTGCCCTCCTCCGAGAGCTCGAAGAAGAGGTAGCCCTGGGCGATCGCCGGACGGGTGTGGTCGCCGACCGGCCGGCCGTCAAGGCGGGCGAAGAGGGCGGTGAGGAGGTCGGCGGCGGAGGTGGCGCCGTCGATCCCCTCCACCGTGCGCACCCAGTCGCCGAAGTGCGCCAGGCGGGCGAGACGCTCGGGGTCGGTGAAGGCGCCCGGCTCGCCGGTGAGGACGAGGTCGAGGGGGCGGACGCCGCCGAGGTGGTGTTGGAGAAGCACCGTGTCGGTGCGGATGGCGCTCCCCTCTTTGAAGTAGGTGAGGTCGTTGGTCTCTACCCGGATCTGCGGGATCAGCACCACCGAGACGATGAAGATGGTCAGGGAGGCGGTGAGGATCCAGCGTGGCGCCGCGGCGAGGCGGTGGGCGAGGGTGCGGATCCAGACGTCGCGCTGTACCGCGGTGCGCGGTGCGGCCGGCACCGGTAGGAGGTGGAGGGCCGCGGGTAGGGCAAAGATGGTGAGGAAGAAGGAGAAGAGGACCCCGAGGGCGGAGAAGCGGCCGAAGTCGTCCAGGGCCGGGATCGGTGAGGCGGTGAGGGAGGCGAAGCCGGCAGCGGTGGTGAGGGAGGTCATCAGGCAGCCGGGGCCGATACGCCGCACCGTCTCGGTGATCGCCTGCGCCCGCCCGAGGAGGTGTGCGTGGCTGCGGTAGTGGCTGAAGAGGTGGATGGCGTCACTCGCGGCGATGACCATGATCAGCGGCGGGATCATCGACGAGACGTTGTTCACCGTCCGCCCGGAGAGGAGGAAGATCGCCAGGGCCCAGGCGGTGGAGGCGACGATCGCGGCCATCGGCAGGAGGACGCCGAGGGGGGTACGGAAGAGCAGCAGCAGGGTGGCGGCGGTGAGGGTGAGGGTGATCGGGATGAAGGTCTCCAGGTCGCGGCGCATGAAGCGGTTCATCTCGCTCTCGATCACCGGCTCGCCCGAGAGGTGGGCGCGGTCGCCGAGCGGGGCGAGGACGGCGCGCGCCGCCGCGGTGATCCGGCGGTAGGCCTCGGTCTCCTCCGGCGGTGGGTCGAGGGTGGCGAGGAGGCCGAGGAGGCGGTGGTCGCGGGAGACGAGGCGGTCGGCGTAGACCGGATCGGCATCGAGGCGGGCAAGCAGCGCCGCTGCCGCGGCGCCGGTGGGGGGCGGCCCGTCCACCGGCGGCGCCAGGCGCACCGTGTCGCCATTGCCGCGGACCATGGGGGCGCTGACCAGGGAGTAGACCCGCTCGACCCCCTCGATCGCCTCCAGCCCCGCGACCACCTGCCGCAGCTCCGCCACGGTCGCCGGCGCCAGGGGGTCGTCGCAGTCGATGCCGACCACCAGGACCCGGTCGTTGCCGAAGCGGTCGGCAAAGTCGTGGTAGGCGGCGAGGTCCGGCGAGTCGGGGATGAGGAAGCGGTCGAAGGAGGAGTCGAAGCGCAGGCGCGGCGCAGTGGTGGCGGCGGCCAGGGTCAGGAGGACGACCACTACAACGATCGACCGCGGCCGGGCGGCGACGAGGCGGTCGATGAGGGCGAAGGTGCGGTCGAGCATGGCGGGCGGCGGCGCGAGGCGGCCGAGGGTACGGGGCGAAGCAGGCGCGGCGCCAGCGCCCGGCCTTCAGCGTTCAGCGTTCAGCTATCAGCTTTCAGCGGCGTGGACCGCGATGACGACGTCGCGTCTATCGTGGGAATGAACGGCGCTACCCGGAAGGTCAAATTGGCCACGGAATCCACGGAAGGGCACGGAAGAGTGGGACAGCTCCCTTCCGTGTCTTTCCGTGGATTCCGTGGCTAAAACGCCTTCCAGGCCAGGCCCGTGTGGCCTTCATCTACCGGAGACGCGGAGCCCTCGTTTGTACTGCGTGGCCGTGTTCGCGGCGGGATATTGGGTAGGAGCCGGCTCCTGCCGACGAACCGCGCCCGCTGGCGCGGCAGGACCTGCGGGCCTGAATCGCGAGCGGGAGCTCGCTCCTACCTATTTCCCGGCCAGCCCGGTCACGAAGCCGTTGACCGTCTCCTTGGCGTCGCCGAAGACCATCACCGTGTTGTCCATGAGGAAGAGCTCGTTCTCGATACCGGCGAAGCCCGGGTTCATGGAGCGCTTGAGGACGATGACCTGCTTCGACTTTTCCACGTCGAGGACCGGCATGCCGTAGATCGGTGAGCTCGGGTTGGTCTTCGCTGCCGGGTTCACCACGTCGTTGGCGCCGATGACGATGGAGAGGTCGGTCTCCTCGAACTCGTCGTTGATGTCGTCCATGTCAAAGAGCTGCGGGTAGGGGACGTTCGCCTCGGCGAGGAGGACGTTCATGTGGCCCGGCATGCGGCCGGCCACCGGGTGGATGGCGTATTTCACCGTGGTGCCGTTCTTCGCCAGCAGGTCGCCCATCTCGCGCACCGCGTGCTGCGCCTGGGCCGCGGCGAGGCCGTAGCCGGGGACGATGATCACCGACTTGGCCGCCTTCATCATCGCCACCGCCTCGTCCACGGTGGCGCTCTTCGGCTGCCCCTCACCGCCCTCGGCCGCCACCGGTACCTCGCCCGGCTCCGCCGCCTCGGTGCCGAAGCCGCCGAAGAGGACATTGGTGAGCGACCGGTTCATGCCGTCGCACATCACCTTGGTGAGGATGAGGCCGGCGGCGCCCACCAGGGAGCCGACGGTGATCAGCACCGGCGAGGAGAGGACCAGGCCGGTCATCGCCACCGCCAGGCCGGAGTAGGAGTTTAAGAGCGAGATCACCACCGGCATGTCCGCGCCGCCGATGGGGATGGTCAGGAGTACCCCGAGGAGCAGGGCAATGAGCCCCACGAGGACGAAGAGGGGCCAGGCGCCGGGCGACGCGAGCAGGACCGCACCGAGGGCGAGGACCACCACCCCGAGAATGGCGTTGAGGAGGTGCTGACCCTTGAAGAGGGTCGGGGCACCGCCGACGAGCCCCTGGAGCTTGGCGAAGGCGACCATCGAGCCGGAGAAGGTGACCCCGCCGATGAGCAGCGCCAGGACCAGGACCACGGTGGTGAAGTGGTCGAGGTTCGGGGTGAGGCGGGAGATCTCCGAGTAGGCCACCAGCCACGAGGCAAGGCCGCCGAAGCCGTTGAAGATGGCGACCATCTGCGGCATGTCGGTCATCTTCACGATCCGCGCCCAGACGACGCCGGCGACCCCACCGACCACCAGGCCGGCGACGATCATCCCGTAGCTCACCACCTCGTGGTCGAGGAGGGTGACGAGGATCGCCATGAGCATGGCGCCGGCGGAGAGCAGGTTCCCCTTTCGCGCCGTGTCCGGGTGGTTCATGTACTTCAGCCCGAAGATGAACAGGGCTGCGGCGGTCATGTAGAAGATGTCGATGTAGTCGCTGAACATGAGGCTCTCCGTGGGGCCGGACTGCGGGCGGTGGCCGCCGCACCGGGCTGGCGGTCGTGGGGGGACGGTGGGGGTCGGCCGCTACTCCTTCTTGAACATCTGCAGCATCCGGTCGGTGACCGCGTAGCCGCCCACCACGTTGATGGTGGCGAAGACCACCGCCAGGAAGCCGAGGATCGTGGAGAGGTTGGTGTCGCCGCGACCGGCGGAGACGATCGCCCCGAGGACGGTTACCCCGGAGATCGCGTTGGCGCCGGACATGAGCGGCGTGTGGAGGATCGGCGGCACCTTGGTGATGGTGTCAAAGCCGACGAAGCAGGCGAGGAGGAAGACGTAGAGGCCGGTCCAGTAGATCGGTTCCATGGGCAGCTCCGGGGTTACGGTGGGTGGACGTCGAAGAGGAAAACAGTCGGGGCGAAGATGGGGTAGGGGGGCGGGTCGCCGCCGGCGGTGCGGGGCCGGATGCGGGTGCTACGCCTGGCCGTCGATCGCGGCGCGGACCCGCTCCTGCACGACCTCGCCGCCGTGGGTGATCAGGCAACCCTGGGTGATCTCGTCGTCGAGGTCGAACTTGAAGGCGCCGTCACTGGTGAGGTGTTTGAGGAGGTTGAGCATGTTGCGCGACCACATCTGGCTGGCGTGGACCGACATGCGCGACGGCAGGTCGGTGTAGCCGAGGATCCGGACGCCGTGGTGCTCCACCTCCTCGCCGGGGGCGGTGAGCTCGCAGTTGCCGCCGCGCTCGGCAGCGAGGTCGACGATCACCGAACCGGGGGCCATCCCCGCCACCATCTCCTCGGTGATGATCTTGGGCGCCGGGCGGCCGAAGATCAGGGCGGTGGTGATGATCACGCTCGCCTGCTTCGCGTGGTCGGCCAGCAGCGCCTGCTGCTTCTGCTTGTACGCCTCGCTCACCTCTTTCGCGTAGCCGCCCTCGGTGGCCGCGTCGACCTCTTCATCCACCTCCAGGAAGGTGGCGCCGAGGGAGAGGGCCTCCTCCTTCGCCGCCTTGCGCACGTCCGAGACCTCCACCACCGCGCCGAGACGGCGGGCGGTGGCGATCGCCTGCAGGCCGGCGACACCGGCGCCGACGATCAGCACCGTGGCCGGCTGGATCATCCCGGCGGCGGTCATCAGCATCGGGAAGAGCTTCGGGTGGCGGTCGGCGGCCATCAGGACCGCCTTGTAGCCGGCCACCGTCGCCTGCGAGGAGAGGATGTCCATCGCCTGGGCGAGGGTGGTGCGCGGGATGTACTCGAGGGCGAAGCCGGAGATGCGGCGCTCGCGGTAGCGGGCGAGGAGCTCCGGGCTCTCCAGCGGCTGGAAGAGGGAGACCACCGCCGCCCCTTCGGAGAGCCCATCTACCTCTGCCATGGTCGGGGGCTGGATCTTCAGGAGGAGGTCGGCGGAGGCCAGCAGCGCCCCCTTGTCCTCCACGACCTCGGCGCCCGCCTCGCGGTACGCCTCGTCGGTGTGCAGGGCGCCCTCTCCCGCGCCCGCCTCGATGGCCACCTCGACGCCGAGCTTGGCGAGCCTCTTCAGCTCCGCGGGGATCACCGCCACCCGCCGCTCGTCCGTTGCTACCTCCCTGGGAACCGCAACCTTCATGGTCTCCACCTCTCCTTGAAGTCCGTGCCCCTGCCGGATCGAGGGGCGCGGAAAAGCGTGGGATTGTAACCCGGCGGGGTGTCCTCTCGGCAAGCGGGCGGCGGACAGCGTACAGCTTTCAGCTTTCAGCTCTCAGCTTTCAGCGAACGGCTTTCAGCGGAGGGGCGCCGGGAGGGTGGTGGAGAGGGGGGGCTTGCGGTTGCACCACGGCCCCCGGTTCGCTGGTTGAAGGAGACGCTGTGTCCGCTGTCCGCTGTCCGCTGTCCGCTGTCCGCTGTCCGCTGTCCGCTGTCCGCTGTCCGCTGTCCGCTGTCCGCTGTCCGCTGTCCGCTGTCCGCTGTCCGCTGATCGCTGATCGCCCCCGCGCCTTGCCGCTGGTACGATCGATCGTGGCCGTGACCATTCCCAACATCCTTACCTCTTTGCGTATCGTCGCCGCGCCGGTGGCGGGGGGCGCCATCCTGTGGGGCCATCTCGAGGTCGCCCTCGCCCTCTTCGTCGCCGCTTCGGTCACCGACGGCCTCGACGGCCTTCTCGCCCGGGTCCTCCACCAGCAGAGCCGGCTGGGCGCCTTTCTCGACCCCCTCGCCGACAAGACGCTGCTCCTGGCCTGTTACGTCGCCCTCGCCTATGTGCATAAGGCGCCGGCGTGGCTCACCGCTACCATCGTGGTGCGTGACATCCTGATCGTCTCGGCGGTCTACCTCATCTATCTACGGATCGGCCGTTTCACCATGGCGCCGTCGCTGCCGGGTAAGCTCACCACCCTTCTGCAGATGGCCACTGCCGCGGCGCTCCTGGTGGAGGGGTGGCGGGCGCCCGCCATCCCCCTCCCGCTCGGGCCGCTGTATGTCACCACCGCGCTGGCCACCGTCGTCTCCGGGGTCCACTACATCACCGTGGGGCTGCGCCTGGCGGAAGAGGGTGGTGAATAATCACCGATATTGGCGATCTCAATTTGAGACGGTTGTTGTCGCATATTGAGAAGTGCGATAAGTGGCTGAAAAGACATGGTGTTTGAGGAGGCGCGGAGGGGCGCGGGGGACGGGGGGGTGGAGGACGTGTCGGCTAACGTTACAGTTAACACTCCTCCATGGGTTTCCATCCAGTCTGACGGATGTCGTGTAACTGGTTGAACCGTATAGCCCTTCATCGCGACGGTGGGGGCGGCGCGACGCCGGGCATAGGGATTGCTTGCAAAAAAAACAAGGGGTGTCTCGGCCGGGGAATACCGTGGCACCCGCCCACACCAAACCTGTCAGGGGGAACTATCCATGCGATTCGGACTGCTGGTGGCCGCGCTCGTCCTCTGTGTACCCAACGCCCACGCCGCCCTGGTGGCGACTGGCTCCGCCGCCTTTGGGGAGCCGAGCGGCGGGGTCTCCTCGCCGATCTTCGGCGGCACCCTCCACGCCGAGGTCTTTGACGCGGCGGGGGGGACCTTCTCGTACACCGGCGAGGCGGTGGCGGCGACCGGTGGGGACTACACCGTGGCCCTGCAGGTGGTCCTCAACCCCGACGCGGAGGGGGAGCAGGCGTTGATCGACAAGCTGACCCTCTCCGCCTTCATGCTCGGGCCGGGGGATTTCGGGACTCCCCCCTGGAGCTTCGGCCCTGCGCCCGGTAGTGGCGGTACCCTCGGCGGCGGCGGGGATCCCTCCTTTGCGGTGGGGGGGGGGACGTTGATGGACCCGGGGGATGCGATCTACACCTGGGCCACGCCGATGGCCGAGGGAGACACCTCCGTCAGCCTCTACTTTACCTACCCGAACCTTGTCGTTCCCGACTCGATGAGCTTCGCCCTGACGACCACTGTGGCCACCTCGGTGAACGGAGTCCTGCCCCTCTTGGCGCCTCCGCCGGTGGTCCCCGAGCCCACCAGCCTCGCCCTGGTGGCCGGGGCGGCGGGCCTGCTCGCCCTGCGTCGGCGGCGCTAGGGGGAATGGCCACCGCTCTTGTTGCAGATCGGATATCGGATAAATCAGGAGTAAGTCTATGAAGCTTCTCGCCCTCCTTCTCCCCATCCTCGTCGCCGCACCGGCCCTCGCCGCCCTCGAGTCGTCGACGGTCACCTTCGAGAACCTCGACACGCCGCCCTTCTACTTCCACGCCACCGTCGCCTACCAGGTCTACGCCCCGGGCGATCCGGCGAGCCCGGCGCCGTCGGCGACCGACTTCACCTACGTCTATACCCTCACCAACGATGCGGTTACCCCCCCTGCCGGCCAGATGAACGTGCCGGTGGACCGCCTGGTGGTGGGGGTGGGGGCCGGGGCCACGGTGACCTCGGCGACCGCCGCCTGCGCCACCGCCGACACCTCGGTAGCCACCAAGGTGACCTTCGGCTTCACCAGCGCGGTGGTGCCCAACACCACCTCCTGCCCGATGATCATCCACTCCACCGCCGGTCCCGGTGATGTGGCCGGCACGGTGGGCTTCTCCAGCTTCGTGGACGACCAGCTCCTCCGTGGCCCCTTCACCCTGCCGGTCGCCTCCTTCCCCTGCTTCGACGTGAACAAGGTGAAGATCGAGGTGAAGCGCAACAAGGCGGGCCGGGACGAGATCGAGCTGGAGAAGGGGGTCCTCGCCTTCGATCCGGGCGACACCTTCGACCCGGCCACCGAGATCGTGAAGCTCGACCTCAACGGCGGCACCGTCTCCCTCTCCATCCCCGCCGGCGCCTTCGAGCGCAAGGGGGTGAAGGAGGACTTCCGCTACAAGACCGGCTCCGGGGTCACCCCCAAGGTCCACGCGCGGATCAACGTCACCAAGGGGGAGTGGGAGGTGAAGATCGATAAGACCGACGCCGCCCTCTTCGAGAACACCGCCAACCTCGACGTGATGCTGATGATCGGCGACGTGAAGGGGCAGGTCTCCGTGCCCCTCACGGTGAAGAAGGACGAGCCCAAGGAGCAGAAGCTGGAGTTCAAGCGCCACCCGAAGCTCGAGTGCATCCCCGACCTCGATGAGGACGACCCCGACCCGACGAAGCACCGCTCGTGTCTCTCCTACATGGAGGTCACCTACCACGAGGGGCAGCCGGACCAGGAGGTGATCCGCCGCTTCTCCGATGAGATCGGCCACCCGGAGACCACCTTCATCACCTCGAGCGGGACGGCGGTCACCTTCCACACCTCGTGCAGCCGGCCCCTTGCCTGCGGGGACACGGACGTGGCGGGCAACTTCACCATCACCGGCCTCTCCGACGCCACCGGCAAGATGGCCACAAAGTTTGGGGTCGATCCGAGCTGTGACGCCACGCCGTCGGCCCCGGGCGAGGCGGGCGCCGCCTGTGCCTCCGCGGCCGATTGCAACAGCGGCCTGTGCAGCGCGGGGGTGTGCCAGTAGGACCCGAGGAGGGAGTGGTCCCCGGGGGAGGGGAGCGGGGGTGGCGGTCGGGTGGGGCCGCCACCCCCTTGTGTTTTCGGGTGGGATATCTCCGCGGTCAGGGGCCCGAGGGGCCGACCACGGTGCCGCGCCGCGGGTGCATGATTAGAGCGAGCTCCCGCTCGCGAACCGCGGCCACCGGCCGCGGCAAGCCTACCGACGCTGGACCGCCGGCGGGAGCCGGCTCCTACCTCATCCCGGCGGTCCGATTGTTCGCCCCGGCCGCCTGTTACAGGAGGGAGAGGTGGTGAAAGGCGCAGATCACCAGCGAATGGGTGATCACCCGGGTGCGGATCAGCTCGGGGATGTCGGCGAGCGGCCGGGTGACCACCTCGATCTCCTCGGTGGCGTCGAGGTCCGGCGGGGCGGTGAGGCGGGCGTTGCGCACCAGGTAGGTGTAGGTGAGGTTGTTGAGGATGGCGGGGTTCGAGTGGACCTCGCCGAGGTACGACACCTCGCCGACGTAGCCGGTCTCCTCCAGGAGCTCCCGCACCGCCGCCCTCTCCGGCTCCTCTCCCGGATCCACCAGGCCTCCGGGGATCTCCAGGTGGACCTGGTCGGTGCCGTGGCGGTACTGGCGCACCAGGACCACCTCGTCGTCCTCGGTAAGGGCGATGATGTTCACCCACGCCCCGGTCTCCAGGACATAGAAGGGGTGCTCGACGCCGCTCGTCGGGTGGCTGCGGCGCCGCTCGTTGAGGGTGAAGATGGGGGTAGTGACCAGGGTACGGCGAGAGATTTCGGGCCACGGCTCGATCATCGTCGGCTCCAAGAGAGGGCACCGCCGGAGGGCGGCAAGACGGCAAGGCGGCAGGGTAGGCCCGCCCTGCCCGGAATGCACCGCGCGAGACCCCTTTCGCTCATCCTCCCCCTGTGGTTCTCTCTTCGCCGGTCACCGGCGGGGGAGAGGGCGCTATGGAGCTTCTGGTTACGGGTTCAGGGACGGCGGTCCCCTCGGTGCGGCGATGCGCCGCGGGCTACTCGGTGGCGGTGGCCGGGAGGCGGCTGCAGATCGACTCGGGGCCGGGGACGATGCGCCAGCTCGCCCGCTTCTCCATCGGGCCGGAGCAGGTCGACTGCCTCTGCTACACCCACACCCACCCGGACCACGTCGCCGACCTGGTCCCCTTCCTCTTTGCCTCCCGCTACGGCCAGGAGCCGCCGCGCACCCGTGGTTTGGAGGTGGTGGCGGGACGCGGCTTCGGCGCCTTCTTGGCGGCGCAGCAGGCGGTCTACGGCCACTGGCTGGAGCCGGAGGGCTTCGAGCTCCACCTCCACGAGCTCGCCACCGACGGCGAGGACCGCTGGGAGGGCGGCGGCTTCCGGGTGGTGAGCCGGCCCATGCGCCACATCGAGACCTCTGTCGCCTTGCGTGTCGAGGAGGTCGCCACCGGCCGCTCGATCTGCTTCTCCGGCGACACCGAGTACACCGACGAGCTGGCGCGACTCGCCGACCACACCGACCTGCTGGTGTGTGAATGCGCCAACCCGGAGGAGGCGCCGGGGCCGGGCCACCTGATCCCGTCGCAGGCGGGAAGGATCGCCGCGGCGAGCGGCTGCAAGACCCTGCTCCTCACCCACTTCTACCCGCCGTGCGACGAGGCGGACCTGATCACCCCCCTGCGCCGCCACTACGACGGCCCGCTGCTCCTCGCCGAGGACGGCCTGCGTCTGGTGGTGTGAGCGGCTGCACCCGGCGGCAGGCAGGGGGGGCAAAACCACGAAGGACACGAAGGGGTGGTGGCCATCGTTGTGATGCCAACGGTGAGCACTGTGGCTGCGGCTCCGCGCCTCTGCGCGAGGCCTGTGTCTCCGCAGTCACCAACCCACCATCGTTGTGGCAAAGGTGGCGCCCAGCGCTCTTCTTCACCTCCGTGAACTTTGTGGTCTCGTCCGATCGGGGCCCACCGCTGCACACACGGCCGCGGCCGGGGTACCGTTGTTGCCCCATGTCCGACCCCCTCTACATCCGCCGTGGCTTCGGCCTGCGCAAGGAGATCGCCCCGCAGGTGGACGCGGAGTACGGCTCCGCGATGCTCGCGCGGATCCGGGCGAACGGTAACCGGTTGGAGGAGGGGGGGGTGACGGTGGTGGTCGCCGACGCCCTCGGCTTTTGCTACGGCGTTGATCGGGCGGTGGATCTCGCCTACGAGACCCGCGCCCGCTTCCCCGACCGCCGCCTCTTTCTCACCGCCCAGATCATCCACAACCCGCACGTGAACCGGCGGCTGGAGGCGATGGGGATCCGCTTCCTGGAGGGTGACTACGGCCGCCTGGTACCGGAGGACGTGGTGATCATCCCCGCCTTCGGCGTCCCCGAGGAGACCTTGGCGCGGCTGCGCGCCACCGGCTGCCTGCTGGTGGACACCACCTGCGGCTCGGTGATCAACGTCTGGCGCAACGTCGAGCGCAACGCCCGCGACGGCTTCACCACCGTCATCCACGGCAAGCTCCACCACGAAGAGACCCGCGCCACCAGCTCGCGGGCGATCCACGGAGGGGAGGGCCACTTCGTGGTGGTGCGTGATCTTGGTGAGGCGGAGGTGGTGGCGGCGGCGATCCGGGGTGACCTGGAGGCGGACGCCTTCATGGCCGTCCTCGGCCCTGCCAGCTCTCCCGGGTTCGACCCGCGGCTCCACCTGGCGCGGATCGGCCTGGCGAACCAGACCACCATGCTCGCCAGCCAGTCGTTGGAGATCGCCCACTGTCTGGAGGGGGCGATGGCCGCGCGCTACGGGGGGGCGGTCGATGGGCGGTTCCGCTCCTTCGACACCATCTGCGGCGCAACCGAGGAGCGGCAGCAGGCGGTCCTCAAGCTGGTGGAGGAGGAGCGGCCCGACCTGATGGTGGTGGTGGGCGGCTTCAACTCGTCGAACACCGGCCACCTGGCGGAGATCGCCACCGGCCACTGTACCACCCTTCATATCGAGGAGGCGGCCGACCTCCTGGCCGCCGACCGTATCCGCCACAAGCCCCCCGGCGCGCCTCCGGTGGAGGCGCACCAGCGGTGGTTGCCGGAGCTGCCCGCCATTGTCGGCCTCACCGCCGGCGCCTCGACCCCGGGGGTGAAGATCGGCGAGGTGGTCGCGCGGCTGTTCGAGCTGGCGCGGGGCAACGAGGCGTAGACACACCGGCCGCGACGCGCCCTTTGATCGTGCCGGAGGCTCCGCCCCCCCCGGACCTACCCCCTTCCCCCCTTCGCGCGAGCCATTCGCCCCGTCCGCCGCCTCGCCGGGCCCGGTATCGGCCTCACACGCCGATGCGCCGGAGGCGCAGGAGGGGGGCTTCGTCCACCTGGGGCTCGGGGAGGTCGATCTCGGCCTCGACGCACCACATGTTGTCACCCTCGGGGTCGAGCAGGGTCTGGGTGCAGCGCCAGTGGCGCGGGCCGTCCTCCTTGAGGGTGGTGAGGTGGGGCCGCCGGGCCGCCGGGGTGAAGAGGATCTCGTCGTAGTCGTCGAAGTAGGGGGCAATCGCCTCCTCGATCCGTCGCGCCTCCCATGGGTCCGCCTCGTCCGGGCACAGGAGGGTGGCCGCCTCCTCGTAGTCGCGCTCCGCCAGGGCGCCCACCAGGCGGTGGAGCTCGGTGCGCACCCGGGCGGCGAAGGCGCGCGGGTGGAGGGTGGGGTCGAGGGTTACCTTCGCCTCCGCCGGCGGCGGAGCGCCGCTCTTGAGGAGCCGACCCGGGTGGTGCATCTGCTCCCACTCCTCCAGGAGAGAGGCGTCGACGGTCTCCAGCAGCGCCCGCAGGTAGGCGACGATCTCGTCCACCGCGTCGCTCTTGTACGGGTCGGGGACGGTGTGGCGGAGGCAGTTGTAGACCTGGCTCAGGTAGCGCAGGAGGACCCCCTCGGCGCGGGCGATGGCGAGGTGGCGGACGTAGAGGGGGAAGGTGTAGAGCCCCTCGAACATCTCCCGGGCCACCGTCTTCGGGCGGATATTTTCCCCCGCGACCCACGGGTGGTGGGCGGCGAAGCGGTTGAAGGCGGTGTAGATCGCCTCCGCGTTCGGCTTCGGGTAGGTGACCTCCTCGAGCCGCTCCATCCGCTCGTCGTACTCCACCCCCTCCGCCTTCAGCCGAGCGATGAGCTCCCCCTTCTCGCGCCGCACCTGGGCGTAGAGGACCGTGTACGGGTGCTCGAGGATCGACTCCACCAGCGACAGCAGGTCGAGGGCGTAGTCGGGGGCGTCGCGGTCGAGCTCCGCCAGGGCCTCGACGAGGAAGAGCGACAGGGTGTGGTGGAGGGAGAAGTCCCGCTGCAGGTGGTCGGCGAGCACCAGCTCGCTGCCACCGCCCCCCGGGCGGCGGATCACCTGGATGAGCTCGGCGTCGCGCAGGGAGCGGAAGAGGGCGGCGGCGCGGCGGCGGTGGTAGACCTTGGCGCCGTCGCCGCCGTGGGCGTGGCGGATGAGCTCGGTGATGGCGCAGTAGCCGCCGGCCCGCTCACCCCTCTCGATGCCGCGCTGGAGGCACTGCAAGAGCAGGCCGTGGTCGATCTCGAAGCGGGAGGTGAGGGGCTCGGGCGGCTGGTTGGCGAGGCGCTCGAAGCTCTTCTCGTTCCAGTTCACCAACCCCTTGGGGGCGGCGCGCTTGGCGACCCGCTTCTTCTTGCCCGCCGCCTGCTTCGCCGCGGCCCGCTTGTTGGCGATGGTGTGCTCCGGCGCCTGGGCCACCACCCAGCCGGCGTCGTCGAACCCCTTGCGGCCGGCGCGGCCGGCGATCTGCAGGAAGTCGCGCACCGTCAACAGTCCCACCTTCTCGCCGTCGTACTTGGACAGGCGCGAGAAGAGGACGGTGCGGATCGGGATATTGACCCCGACCCCGAGGGTGTCGGTACCGCAGATCACCTTCAGCAGCCCGTCCTGGGCGAGGCGCTCCACCAGCCGCCGGTAGCGTGGCAGGAGCCCCGCGTGGTGGACGCCGATGCCGTGGCGCAGGAAGCGTGACAGCTCCTTGCCGTACGGGGTGTCGAGGCGCACGCCGGTGAGGGCTTTGCCGATGGCGCGCTTCTGCTCGCGGTTGGTGACCTTCGCGGAGGTGAGCGCCTGCGCCTGTTCGGCGCACTCGCGCTGGGCGAAGTGGACGATGTAGATCGGCGCCCGGTCGCTGGCCACCAGCGACTCCACCGTCTCGTGGATCGCCGTCTCGCGATACTCGAAGGTGAGCGGCACCGGCCGCTCCACCGCGCCCACCTCGGCCACCTCGCGGCCGCTGCGGGCGGTGAGCCGCTCGCGGATCTCCGCGGTGTTGCCGAGGGTGGCGGACATGAGGAGGAAGGTGGTCGCGGGCAGGGTGAGCAGCGGGATCTGCCACGCCATGCCGCGGTCGCGGTCGCCGTAATAGTGGAACTCATCCATCACCACGTACGGCGCGTCTACCTCTTCCCCGCGGCGCAGGGCCTGGTTGGCCAGCACCTCGGCGGTGCAGCAGACGATCGGGGCGTCGCCGTTGATCGTCGCATCCCCCGTCTGCATCCCGACCCGCTCCGGGCCGAAGGCTTCGCACAGGGCGAAGAACTTCTCGTTCACCAGCGCCTTGATCGGCGCGGTGTAGACGGAGCGGCTGTGCTCGGCCATCGCCTTGAAGTGCAGCGCCGTGGCGACCAGCGACTTGCCCGAGCCGGTAGGGGTGGCGAGGATCAGGTGGCGCCCCCCGAAGAGCTCCAGGATCGCCTCCTCCTGCGCCGGGTAGAGCTCCAGCCCCAGCTCCGCCACCCAGGAGAGGAAGCGGTCGAGGATCTCATCGGAGGTGATGGGTCCTTCTTGCGGGAGGAGGTCGACGAGGGAGGGCATGGACGCAGTAGACAGGAGATCGAGGGGAGGGGAAACCACCAAGGCCGCGAAGGGGCACGGGTGCCGATCATCACGCCTCGGCCTCCAGTTTCGCGTGATCTACAAGGTCATCGCCAAACAGGTGCTTGTTCAGGTGATCAACATTACGGCACACGACTATCGGAGACAGTGAGGTGAAGGAGTTTCGTCGTGCACAGAAACGGGTCGACGTCTCGGTCGGCGAGTCGGTGAAGATCTTCCGTGAGCTTCAAGAGATGAGCCAGAACGATCTGTCGAAGGCCACGGGGATCGCTCAATCGACGATCTCGGCGATCGAGAATGGTCGTGTCAAGCTCGGTGTCGAGCGGGCCAAGGTGATCGCCAGGGCCCTCAAGCGCCACCCGGCCGTCCTTGTCTTCCCCGGCTGGGAGATCCACAAGCAATCCGCTGCGTAAACCGCGGGGCTCGCGCAGAGACGCTGAGGCGCAGAGGGGGGTGATCCCCGCCTTCCAGGCCGATGGAATCGCTCCGTGTACTGCCGGTGACGCTACACCCCCTTTTCGTCCTGGCGCCTTTGCGTTGTGCGGTTGCCTTCCGGGTCGATGACTACTCCAGGCCGGCCTCCGTCGACGCCGTCATCCCGCTTTCTCCTCTGCCTCTCTCCCCGTTACTACTTACGTCCCTCTCCCCCGTCTTCGCCTGTGGCCGGTGTGCCGGTCGCAACGGAAACTCGGTTTCGGCCGCCTCGCTTGGCCTGGTAGAGGGCGCCGTCGGCGCGGGAGATGAGGGTCTCGCCGCTCACCGGGTGCTCCACGTCGAGCTGGGAGAGGCCGATGCTGATGGTCACCGGCCCTGCCTCCGGCGGCAGGGGAAAGGGGTGGGAAGAGACGGTGGTCAGGAGCCGGTGGGCGAGGCGGCGCGCCTCGGCCTCGTCGGTGTACGGCAGGAGGATGACGAACTCTTCGCCGCCGTAGCGGGCCGAGATGTCGCTTGCCCGCAGCCCCGAGCGGATGAGCTCGGCGATGGTCCGCAGGACCCGGTCGCCGGCCGGGTGGCCGTAGTTGTCGTTCACCCGCTTGAAGAGGTCGATGTCGATCATCATCAGCGATAGGGGCAGCCGGTGGCGGCGGGCGGCGCGCAGGTACTCCTCCAGGCGCTCGAAGAAGTAGCGCCGGTTGTACATGCCGGTGAGCTCGTCGGTGACCGAGATCGCCTCCAGGCGGAGGTTGAGCCCCTCCATCGCCGATGCATGGGCCCTCGCCTCGCGCTGCTCGCGCAAGACCGCGTCGAAGGCGCGGCCGATGAGATAACCGGCGACGGCGAAACAGAGCCCCGAGCCGAGGGTCATGTAGCCGTAGAGGAGGGCGTGGTCGTAGAGCTCGACCTTCACCTCCGGCCACGACCAGAGCCCCTGGTGGGGGATCTGGAGGATGAACCATCCGAGCGGGGCGATGAGGGAGAGGGCGACCCCGAGGAGCGGAAAGCGCCACCGTCGGGGGATCGAGTCTCTGGGGCGTTCCTCGACCATGGCGCTACTTTCCCGTGGCCGCCGGCGTCCGTCAAAGGGGGGCCTCGCGCGGAGATGCGGAGGCGCAGAGGGGTAGCTGTCGGAGGGCGGAGTCTTGGCTGACACCCACAGTGTTTCCCTCGGCCCGGAAGTCGATATCTACGCAAAGGCGCAAAGGAGC
>JAJRSX010000058.1 GCA_024278555.1 bacterium
CAGATCGTCGGGGCCAACCTCCTCTTCCTCCTCCTCTTCCTCTTCACCGTCCAGGGGTTCGGCCTCCTCTCCCACCTGCTCCACCGGGCGCGGGTGCCGGTGTTCCTGCGCGGCCTCCTCTACGCCCTGCTTCTGGTCTCCATCCAGCTCTACCCGCTCATCGCGGTGGCTGGCCTGGTGGAGGGGTGGCTCGACGTGCGCCATTTGCGGCGCGGTGGCGACAAGGCGTCGTAGCCCCGTGGAGCGCGAGCCCAAAGACCACGCGCCTTGCCCATGTGCCAAGGGTCAGGTCTTGTCTTGCCACATTTACCGGTTCACTACCCGGCTGATCGTCGTGTAGTGGAGGCCGAGGTGGTCGCCGATGGTTTTGAGGGTGTAGCCGTGGATGAGGTGGGCATCGCGGATCCGTTGGTTGCGCTCCGCGCGACTCGCCGTCTCGATCCCGGTAAAGAGGTCGGCGGGCGTCGGCCGGTCGACACGACGCTGCTCCCGGGGAACCTCTTGGAGATTGGCTCCACCCCGGAGGAGGGGGGATAGGCGTTCCAGAAAGGCTGCACCCCCCAGGACAATCTGGCCCCGCACGCTCGCCCACGGGCTCGCCTTCCCCACCCCCTCACGCACGAACCGGCAGTACTGCGCCCGTGCCTCGGGACGCGACCGACCGAACTGGCCCAGCACCCAGTCCGTCTGCAACCACGGGGGGCTCTTGCATCGACCGGCGGTGGCCCGATAGCTGCTCCAACGGTAGCGGTCCGCCGAGGCCACCATGGCGGCGCGCACCGGGTTGAGCACCACATAGCGGCACACCTCCAGGAGGTAGGGCTGCTCCTCCACGAGGATCGACTTGTATCGACCCTGGAAGAGGTGCCCCACGTGGTCGTGTCGCCGGTTGAAGCGCTGGGTATAGACGCCGTTGAGCTGGCGCATGCCCCGTGAGAGGTTGGCTTCCGGGGTCTCGATGAGCAGGTGGTAGTGGTTGTCCATCAAACAGTAGGCGTAGCACCGCCACCTAAACCGTTCGACGATGGACGCCAAGAGGTCGACGAAGCCCTGCCGGTCACCGTCGTCTGCGACAATCGCCATGCGGCCATTGCCGCGCGCGGTGACGTGGTAGACCGCCCCAGGAAACTCGATCCGCAAGGGTCGCGCCATGGCGCCAGTCTGCCGGCGGAAATGTGGCAAGGCAAGACCTGACCCCGGAGGGTCTTCATCCTTCCTGGGCCGGTTCGGAGAGCAGCCACTCGTAGGCCGGCTGAACCTGCACGCCGGGGGGGGAGGCGGGAGCAACCTGATCATGGGTGAGCACCAGCAGCCGCCGGGTTGCCCGCGGGTAGTCGCCCGCGGCTTGGGTGAGAGCACGCAGCTCGCGCCTCCTGGTGTCGGCCCCCGAGGGTTCCGCGCATACCTGGATCAGCTCCTCGCCGCCGGCGAGGTGGTGGGCGTGGAAGTCCACCTCGAACCCCTCCCGGCTCTTCACATACCCCACCTCGGCCTTGCGTCGGGTCAGCTCGTTGAACACCACCGTCTCCAGGGCCTGGCCCAGGTTCCCCCGACCGCCGATGTCAAAGGCGCCGATGAGGCCCGGGTCCACGGGATAGATCTTGCGTGGATTGGAGTTGCGGCGCCGTTCGGACTCGCTGGCCAGGGGCACGGTGGCGATCAGAAAGGCGTCCAGCAGGTGGCCGAGCAGCGCATGCACCGCATCCTTCGCCACCCCGTGGCCCTGGGCCTTCAGGTCCTGATAGAGGCGATGGACGCTGAAGGCGCCGGCCGGATTCCGCAGACACTGGCGCGTCAACCAGCGTAGGGCCGCCACCTGCGACACGGCGTAGCGCTCCACCACGTCGCGGAAGAGCACCGTGTCCACGTAGCCCTGGAGTAGCTCGACACGCAGAGGAGGCGCCAGCCCCTGGGCCTCGGGAAAGCCCCCCTCCACGAGGTATTCGCCGAACCGTCTCTCCACCAGGGAGCGTTCCGCGCGGGTCAGGTGGGCCACCGGCTTGTCCGGCTCCTCGCCGCGGTGGCGCAGAAACTCGCGGAAGCTGAAGGGGTGGATGACGGTCTCCATCCCACGACCGCGCAGGGCGGTGTGCACCTCGCGGGAGAGCATCCGCGCCGAGGAGCCGGAGACCACGATCTCGACCCGCTCGGAGTCCACCACCCGGCGCACGAACCGCTCCCAGCCGGCGACGAGCTGGACCTCGTCCAGGAGCCAGAGGACCGTCTCGCGTCCTCGCAGCTCCGAGTAGCGGCGGTAGTACTCCTCGAGCAGCAGGTTGAGCTGTTCGACCTCCAGGTTGGCGAGGCGGTCGTCGTCGAAGCTCACGAAGAGGGCCCGCTCCGGCGCCACCGCCTGCCGCCGCTCTCGCTGCAACTGGCGGAGGAAGGTGGTCTTGCCCGCGCGGCGCATGCCGATAACCGCATGCACCTTGCCGGCTACCGCCGGCAGCCGTGCCTCCCGCCGGGTCAGGGGCGGAGGCAACGCAGGTGCCACCGCCGTGTTGAGTTTCTCCAGGAGCACCGGATGGAGGGTCATGGCACTACCACGATCGACGAAATGTGTCCTTGTGTAAAGGACGGATATCTATGTTTCCGGTCTTCCTGTGGGGCCAGAGTTGCGCCGTTCAACGCCGTCCTGCCCCCCGCTGCTGCCTCCAGGGTCAGACCGCGAGGGTCTTGTCTTGCCACATTTACCGGTTCACCGCCCGGCTGATGGTCGCGTATCCGCAAGGGTCGCGCCATGGCGCCAGTCTGCCGGCGGCAATGTGGCAAAGCAAGACCTGACCCCAGAGGGGGGCGATGTCTCAATGCGAGACCGGGTGCGGAGTGGGTGGGCCGTTCCGAGACAATCTTCCGGTAAGGCTGAGGGTTGCGCCCACGGCTGGGCCATTCGGCGCAGCCACTGCGCGAGACCACGCAGTTGAGGGCCCAACCGAGGTTTTATCGCGCCTTACGCGGTTGTTGGCTACAATGAGAGAGAATGAGGATTTTCTAATAGTTACGGCGATCACGAGGGAAAGCAGGGGGTAGGGAGGGAGTTGGCACGCCAGTTGCTATAGCCCAGTCACTAACGCGAATCGCACCTCCCAAACGGGGAGTTGCATCTCAACCCACAGGCCCTCGGGCCACAACCTCATTAGGAGGAAGTACCGATGAAAGCTCTCCTCTCCCTCACCGCCGGCGTGGCCATGGCCGCCATGCTCGCCCCCACCACCGCCTCCGCCCTGATCGACAACACCGCGCATGACTTCTCGAACGCTGCGTGGAACTTCGGCTCCGGCGAGATCTGCCGTGTCTGCCACATCCCGCATGACACCGAGAATCCCAACCTGGTGGACGGCGCCGGCAACCCGATCGAGCTGCTGTGGAACCGCGCCCTCGACACCACCACCACCTTCCAGCCGTACGCGATCTTCTCCACCGCCTCGGCCGGCACCATGCCGACGGTGGGCCAGCCTGACGGCATCTCCAAGCTCTGCCTCGGCTGCCACGACGGTGCCGTCGCCCTCGACGAGTTCGACGCCCAGTCCGACGGCTCCCGCCGGACGACCTGGTCCGGGACCGACACCTACGTGGGTGACGTGAACCCCGAGGCCCTGATCCCGGCGATGGGCGTTGGCGACCTGCGCCGGACCCATCCGATCTCCGTGACCTACCCGTCCGGCCTCTTCGTCCACAACAGCAGCTCCTTCTCGCCCACCAGCCGTCCCCTCGGCATGTCCGGGACCATCGGCGACGTCCTCGACAACGGCAAGGTGCAGTGCTCCACCTGCCACGACGTCCACGCCGAGGAGGCGATCGCGGGTACGCACCTTCTCCGCCAGGCGGTGAAGCAGTCCCTCGCCACCGACGGCCGGGCCTCCTCCCTCTGCCGGACCTGCCACCTGAAGTAAGGATGGCTTGATCATCAGGATCAAGGCCCCTGTACCCTCGGGTACAGGGGCCTTTTTCGTGCGCCGCCTTGACCCCAATGAGGGCAGCGTGATATCTCAGCGCGCTCGCCCGCGGCCCAAGAATGGTCGTGGGGCCTCGCGATCGGCGCTCCATTGAAGCCACAATCGCGCTCTCTCGTCTCTCCTAAAGGTTTGAGGAGCAATCGATGTCCTTCGTTTATAGGTGGTCTCTGCGGCGTGGCGGTTGGCGCCGTCTCTTCCTGCTGGCGGCGGCGGTGGGTTTGGCTGGGTGCGGCACGGTCTCCCACGAGCTCCCCACCCGCTTCTTTCCGGAACCGCCGACGCCGCCACGGATTCAGTTCCTGCAGGCGATCCGTACCTCCAACGACATCGAGCCGCACACGAAGATGGAGGGCTTTCTCTTCGGCAACATCGAGGTGCGTACCTTCGCCAAGGTCTACAGCGTGGCGGTCCACGACGGGGTGATCTATGCCGCCGACACCCAGCTCGGCTCCCTGGTGATCGTCGACCCGATCCACCAGAAGTTCCAGGCCATCGACGACCGGGGCGAGGGGGACATGCACCGGCCGGTCTACGTCGCCATCGACGACGAGGGGACCAAGTACATCTCCGACTATGACCGGCAGCAGGTCCTGGTCTATGACAAGCGCGACCGATTTGTCCGTGCCTTCGGCTCGAAGGAGGAGTTCAGGCCCATTGGCGTGGCGGTCTACGATGAGAAGCTGTACGTCACCGATACCAAGGATCAAGAGGTCGAGGTGCTGGACAAACGCACCGGCGAGAAGCTCGCCACCATCGGCCACCCGGGCACCGCCCCCGGGGAGTTCTACAACCCGTTGGGCTGCACGGTGGACCGGGAGGGTAATCTCTACGTCACCGATATGTTCAATGCCCGGGTGGAGAAGTTCGACTCCGATGGGAAGTTTCTCTTTACCTTCGGTCGGCGTGGCGATCGCCCCGGTGATTTCGCCCGCCCGAAGGGGATCGCGGTGGACGACGACGGCTTCATCTACGTGGTCGACTCCGCCTTCGAAAACGTCCAGATCTTCACTCCGGACGGTAAACCGGCCCTCTTCTTCGGCGGCTTCGGTGGTCCCGAGGTCCCGGGTGCCATGTGGTTGCCATCGGGGATCGTCCTTACCCAGGACGCGAAGCTGATGGAGTACTACCGGCCGCGCTTCGACCCGGACTTCGAGGTCAAGTACTTGATCCTCGTCTCCAACCAGTTCGGTCCGTCCTACATCAACGTCTACGCCCTGGGGGAGGCGCGGCCGGGGACGCCTCTGGCGGAGGGCAAGGTGCGCCAGCGGTTCAAGGAGTCGAAGGCGAAGGAGGACCTGAAGCCGTCGAGCTTCACGACGCGGCCGCAGGGGCAGGGCGCGGAGGGGGAGGCGGCGCCGGGGAAGTGAGATGAGCCGACCTCTTGGCGCCTGGTCCTGGGTGGCTCTCCTACTCCTCGCCCTGGCGGGGTGTAGCGCGGTGGAGCGCCACCGGGCCCTCTCCCTGGTCTTCGACGGGGTGCCGCCTTTGGGTGGGGTGCAACCGCAGGAGAACAAACCGCTCCGCAACGCCCCGCGGGAGGATACGGTCGCCTCCCTCGCCAAGGAGATGGGGGTGGAGGCCGACTTCGTCGGCCCGGTGCAATCGAAGTTCCACCGTCAGGTGGTCTACAAGCACCCCCCCTTCGCGGAGAAGCGGTGTGGTGGCTGCCACCTCCTGGCCAAGGGGAGCAGTGCCATGCCCACCGGGGTGGCCTTCGTCCTCCCGAAGCAACAGCTGTGCGGTAAGTGCCACAAGGATAAGCGGCAGGAGGCGCTCGCCTCGGCCAACCAGTGGCTCCACGCCCCGGCCCAGTACGGCGCCTGCCTCAAGTGCCACAACCCCCACGAGAGCCCGAACCCGTACATGGCCCAGAAGGGACCGGTGCAGGCGCTCTGCTACCAGTGCCACGACCAGGCGCGCCTCACCGCCACGGAGGCCCACGCCGCCATCGGCGAGCGTGACTGCACCGACTGCCACGACCCCCATGGCAGCCAGCGGCAGTACATGCTGCTGCCGGAGGTGGAGGGGGGCACCGGTTAGCCATTCGGGGTTCTACGGATCGTCGTCTCCTTGCCGATGAGCCTTGTGGCCACCTTCCTATCCATGTCTCTGCACACCTCCCCCCCCCCCACCGTGTCTTTTCCCGGAAAGGCGCGCCACAGCCGTCTGTGGCTCGTGTCGCTTGTGGGGGCGCTCCTCCTCCTCACCGTGGTGCCGGTGCGGGCATCGCGCCTCGACTACCTGCGGGTCCAGCCTATTACCCCCTTTCATGTCATGACCCACGGTGCGCGTTTCGATCTCGGTTTCGAGTGGGAGGACGACTTCCGTGACAGTGGTGGCGGGGGGGGCGCCGGGGACCAGAACTGGGCCCTCCTGGAGACCCTGGTGGTGGGGATGGACAGCTACTTCTTTCACCCCCTCCTTGTGGAGATGGTGGGCGATGTCGGGTTTGATCTGCGCCAGGAGTGGTTTGAGCCGGACGGATCGGCCAGCGGCACGATTCGCAATAACTCGGTCCTCTACGACCTCGACCTTTACTTCCTGCAGCAGAAGCCCGTCCACGGCTCGGTGTCGGTGGGGAGCAACGTCGTCCAGACGAACGCGAGCTTTTTTCGCAGCCAGCGGTATCAGAACGATTACCAGCGGGCCGCCCTGAACTACTGGAACCGCCTCTTCCCCCTCGACCTCACCTACTCGCGGATCCAGAGCCGGAGTGAGGGGACGGCGAGCCTTGACAGCGACGAGGATATTCTCGCCCTTGAGGTGCGCAACGAGACGAAGCACGCGGCGAGCCAACTCCACGTCCAACGGGAGACGCGCAGCCAGCCGGAGGGGGGGCTCGACGCGACCACCAACACGGCGAACTTCTCCAACATTTTGCGTGCTGGGGGCTCCCGCTACTTCCTCCTCACCCAGGCGAACTGGAGCGAGCAGCAGGGGAGCCAGTCGATCCGTATGAGCCGCCTCGGCGAGGATCTCACCCTCCACCACACCACGAGTCTGGAGACGAACTACAGCTACCTTTTCGACAAGATCAACCGTGGAAGCTTCACGCGCGCGAACGCCACGTCACCCACGATTGCTCAGGCCCAGCAGAGCGGCCTCGACGAGCACGTCACCTACAAGGCACGTCTCACCCACCGCCTCTACGCCAGCGTCGCCACCAACCTCTTCGTGGAGAAGAACAAGGAGCGCCTCGACGCCGGCTTTCAGGACGTTACCTCGGGTGGCTTCAACATCAGCTACCGTAAGCGGATTGGGGTAGGGACCATCGCCATCGGCTACGGCATGAGCAAGTTGCGTAACACCCAGGACCTCTCGGGGACCACCATCGCGATCCAGGGCGAGCGCCACACCTTCGGCGAATCACCGGAGGGGGGACGGGTGGTCACCCTCGGACACGATCTGATCGACGCCGCCACCATCACGATTGCCGACGCCGACGGCTTTCCCATCCTCGATCCCCTTACCGGGGCGGAGATCAGCGAGGGGCTGCACTATCAGATCGAGCAGGTAGGGTCGGTAACCCGTATCCGCCTCCTGGCCCCCGACGGTCTCTTTCTCCTCGGCCGGGAGGTCTTTGTAAGCTACACCTTCCAGCCCCTGCCACCGGTGAAAATCGACACCCTGGCACGGAGCTATAACCTCGGTTGGGAGGTGGGCAATATTTGGCGCATGTACTACGAGGCGATGCGCTCCGATCAGAGGTTGCGTGAGGGAGAGGCCCTGGGGCGCCTGGACAATATCAAGGACCGTCGCTATGGCGCCGACCTCCACTGGGGCGTCTCCACCACCCGTGTTGAGCGCTAGAACCATCGGTCGCTTCGCACCCCCTTCGACACGACGCGTTTGAGCGAGACCCTCACCTTCCCGATCGGTCTGGACACCCACGTCAACGTGGTGGGGAGCTACGAGAAGCGCCATTCCGCCGGGGTGGCGGAGACCACCGCCGGTGCCCTGACCGGCCGCCTCACCTGGCGTCCCTCCAACAATCTCCTGTGGAACGGCGATGCCACCTACCGCAACAGCTCGGTGGTGGGCAACTCGGAGCGCGAGTACGAGTTCAACACCGACCTCACCTGGAGCTTCCGCCACGCCGAACTGCGCCTCTACTATCGAGCCCTTCAGGGTTGGCACGAGATCACCGGTAAGGAGAGGCGCCAGTACTTCTTCCTCCAGATCCGCCGGTACTTCGGACAGCGAAAGGTGTGATATGGCGACCATGTGGAGACACCGGAGGCGCTCCCTTGGGCTGGCCGTCTGCCTGGCGATGGCGATGGCGTGCGTCCACGCTGCGCGGGTCGTGCCGCCGCCGCCTCCTAACCCCGCGGCCGGCCACCTGGTGTGGCCGCCGGCGCCGGCGCGGCCGCGGATCACCTACCTGCGCGATGTCATCCTGTCGCGTGACCGGCGACCGCCGCGCGGCTTCTGGCACCGGCTTGGCCGCCTCTTCGGCAAGGCGGCGCGGCCGCGGATCATCCGGCCCTACGGGGTGGCGGTGGGCGACGAGGGGGCGCTCTACATCGCTGATCCGGGAGCGTTCCGCGTCCACATCCTCGATCTCAGCGACGGGAGCTACCGTTTTCTCCCGGACCGCCGCGACCATCTCGCCCTCCTCTCGCCGGTGGGGGTGGTGGCGGACGGCGCCGGGGGGTGCTTCGTGAGCGATTCCGCCGCCGCCAAGGTTTACCGTTTCGACGCGGGCGGCCGTCTGCAGGCGACGATCGAGCGGTTTCACCGCCCCACCGGCGTTGCCTTCAACCAACACCTCGGCCGTCTCTACGTAGTGGATACGGGAGACCACCGGGTACGGGTCTTCACCGCGACTGGGGACCACCTCTTCGACTTCGGCTTCCGGGGCGACCAGGCAGGCGCCTTTAACTACCCCACCAATATCTCCGTCACCACCGCGGGCACCATCTACGTGGTGGACTCGATGAACTTCCGGGTCCAGCGCTTTGACCCCGATGGGAACCCCCTGGGGAGCTTTGGGGCCGCGGGAGACGGTCCGGGCACCTTCTCCAAGCCGCGCGGCGTGGCGCTAGACAGCGATGGCCACATCTACGTGGCCGACGCCACCTTCGACAACGTCCAGATCTTCGACGGCGAGGGGCGGGTCCTCCTCTACTTCGGCTCCACCGGGACCGGTCCGGGCCA
Organism: bacterium; assembly: GCA_024278555.1. Lineage (GTDB taxonomy): Bacteria > CG2-30-53-67 > CG2-30-53-67 > CG2-30-70-394 > CG2-30-70-394 > CG2-30-70-394. Next base: position 9,114 of record JAJRSX010000058.1, read on the forward strand.
CTTCTACCTCCCCGCCGGGGTGGCGATCGATGACAGGGACCGGATCTACGTGGCCGATTCGTACAATCGGCGAGTCGAGGTCTTCCAGTACCTGCGTGACCCGCTTGCGGCGCCCATGGGAGCCGGGGCGACGCTTCCCCCGAAGGAGGTGGAACGATGACCAGACATCAATCTCTGTGGCGTGCCGGCCTGGCGGCGGCTCTCCTCCTCCACGCCGCCTCGGCGGCGGCGGTAATGGACATCGAGCTTACCAAGCACAATCTGTCGCTCACCGGTCCGGGCCAGATCCGCGCCGTCTCCATGGACCGCATCTGCGTCTTCTGCCACACCCCGCACAATGCCGCTTCCAACACCCTCCTGTGGAACCGGGCCGACACCACCACCACCTACATCCCCTACAGCTCCTCCACCGCGCCGCAGGTGGTCGGCCAGCCCACGGGGAGCTCGCGTCTCTGCCTGTCGTGCCACGACGGCACCATCGCCCTCGGGGCGCTCAACTCGCTCCCCACCGAGGTGGCCATGACCCAGCGCTTCCTCGGCATCGGCGCTGGAGCGATCGGCGCCGACCTCTCCGACGACCACCCAGTCTCCTTTCTTTACGATGTGGCCCTGTCGAATGCCAACCCCGAGTACAAGGACCCGTCACTCCTCCTGGAGCCGATCACCCTCGACAGCAACGGCGAGCTCCAGTGCTCGACCTGTCACGATGCTCACGACAATACCTACGGCAAGTTCCTCTACATGGACAACACCGCCTCGGCCCTCTGCCTCCAGTGCCACCAGCCCACAGGTTGGCCGCTGTCGCCCCACAATCTGGCCTCCAACACCTGGAACCACGTCCTCCCGGACCCGTGGCCCCACACCACCTGGTCCACGGTGCACGACAACGGGTGTGAGAGCTGCCACCGGCCCCACAGCGCCGGTGGCCATGCCCGCCTCATGAACACCTTCACCGAGGAGGACAACTGCCTCCCATGCCACAACGGCAACGTGGCGCCGCAGAACATCGCGGCCCAGTTCCAGAAGCCCTCGTCCCACCCGGTCGCCGCCACCGCCGGGGTCCACGACCCCACCGAGCAGGCGGCGACCATGGGGCGCCACGTGGAGTGTGCCGACTGTCACGACGCCCACCAGGCGCAGCCGGGGAGCGGCACCCCGCCAGCGGTGAGCCCCCCCATCGCCGGGGTCTCCGGGGTCGACAGCGCCGGCATCGAGGTCTCCGTCGCCACCAACCAGTACGAAATCTGCTTCAAGTGTCACGCGGATACCGCCCAGGGGCTCACTCCGGTACCGCGCCAGGTCGTAACCCTTAACAAGCGGCTCCAGTTCGACATCACCAACCCCTCCTTCCACCCGGTGGAGGGGCCGGGGGTGAATCCCAACGTCCCGAGCCTCATCCTCCCCATGACCAGCGCCTCGGTGATCTACTGCACCGACTGCCACAGCAACGACGCCGGTCCTGGAGCCGGTGGCACCGGCCCGGCCGGCCCCCACGGGTCGAACTACCCATATCTGCTTGAGCGCCAGTACGTGATGACCGACAACACGGCGGAGGCACCCACGGTCTATGCCCTCTGTTACAAGTGTCACGATCGCAACAACATCCTCGCCGACCAGTCCTTCTCCAAGCACAGTCTCCACCTCGGCCCCCTGGTGAACGCCACCTGCGCCGCCTGCCACGATCCCCACGGGATCAGCGGCGCTCAGGGCAACGCCACCAACAATGCCCACCTGATCAACTTCGACACCTCGGTGGTCTCGCCCAACTCCGCCGGGCTCCTCAAGTACGAGTCCCTGGGTACCTTCACCGGCCGCTGCTTCCTCTCCTGCCACGGCCGCGACCACAACCCATCGGTCTACCCGTGAGCCACACTTTCTTTCCTGGAGCCCCCATGGCCCGTTGCCTTGCAATTCTTCCCCTCCTTGCCCTCTTTCTGTTGCCCCTCCCGGCGGCGGCGGAGGGGGCGCCGGGAGGGGTGACCGATACCGACGTGGTGGTGCGGGTGAACGGCACCGACATCACCGTCGGTGAGGTGGCGGCAGAGGTTCAGCACCTCCTGCCCGCGACCTTCTTTCACAACCGCGTCGACCCGGACAAGGTAAAGCAGCTTCAGGGTCAGGCGGTGGAATCGTTGATTGCCAAGGAGCTGAAGCTCCAGGAGGCAAAGCGGCTTGGGATCACCGTGCCGGAGGCGGAGATCGAGGCGCGGCTCGACGAGGCGATCGCCAAGTTTCCGAGCCGCGAGGCCTTTGACGAACGGTTGAAGAAGGGGGGCATCACCCGCGACAGCGTGAAGGCGGAGATCCGCCGGCGAAAGCTCATCGCGCGGGTCGAGGCGCAGGCGGTGGCGGGGATCGAGGTGGGCGAGAAGGAGGCGCGCGCCTTCTACGACGCCAACCCAGCGCGCTTCGTGGAGCCGGAGCAGCTCCACCTCAAGGAGATCCTCTTGAAGGTCGCCCCTCTGGCGACCCAGGAGGACGCCAAGGTGGTCAAGGCGAAGGGGGATTGGCTGGTGAAGCAGCTTCGTACCGGCGCCATGACCTTTGATGACGCCGTCGCCCAGCATTCGGAGGAGAATAAAGAGAATGGTGGTGATCTCGGATGGCTCCACAAGGGTCAGCTCAGTGAGGAGATCGAGGCGGAGGTAGTCAAGCTCAAGCTGGGAGAGGTGGCCGGCCCCTTCAAGGTCTTCAAGGGGTACTACATTCTCCAGCTCATCGATCGGAAGCCGCCGCGCACCGCCCCCTTTGAGGAGGTGCGGGACAAGCTGATCCGGCAGCTGCAGGAGAGGCGCGAAGAGGCGCAGCGCAAGGCGTGGCTCGACGGCCTACGCGAGAAGGCGAAGGTCGAGATCCTCATGCCGGAGGCCCTGGCCACGACGGAGACGGGGGCGGCGAAGGGAGAGTAGCGGGGCGTCCCAGCGCCGGGACGCGGTTCGAGGCAGCGCCTACGGGGTGCCGCCCAGGGGGCGGGCCATCCGTGATACCGCCGCCGCCCCGGCCGTGTCGCCGGTGAGCATCAGGGCGCGGGTGAGGTTGCGGTAGGCGGTCGCGGAGGTGGGGTCGTGGGTGATCGCAGCCCGTAACTCGGAGATCGCCCGGACGGGGTCGCCCGCCATCAGGTAGGCGGCGCCGAGTAGCGAGTGGGCGCGGGCGTACGTGGGGGTGAGGCGTGTCGCCTCCTGCAGCCCCGCGATCGCTTCGGCCAAGCGTCCCTCCTTCAGGTCGAGGCGGGCGAGGTTGGTACGCGCCACCGCGTAGCCCGGGGAGAGGCGGATTGCCTCGGTAAAGGCCGCCCGCGCCGTCGCCAGGTTGCCGCTCCGAGCGTAGGCGGTGCCCAGGCGGCTGATCGCCTCCGCCGAGGTCGGACGGATGGTTACCGCCTTTCGGTAGCAGCGCACCGCCTCCTCCAGGCGACCGGCGTCATCGTAGACCACTCCGAGGTTGGTCCACGCCTGGGGTGCAGCGTCGCCGCCGCAGGTGATGGCGTGGCGCCAGAGGGACTCGCCGTCGTGCCAGATGTGGATCTGGGCCCGGGTGATGGGGACCAAGGCGCCGGTAAGGAGGAGGCAGAGGAGCCCGCCGCCGGCCGCGGCCGCGGACAGGCCCCCACGCCGACGCGCCACTCCGGTGAGCCACCCCACTCCCAGGCCGATGGCTAGCTCGGGGGCGAGGAGAGGCAGGTAGGTGTACCGGTCAGCCGCCGCCTGTAGTCCCACCTGGACGATCCCCACCACCGGCAGGAGGGTGGAGACGTAATACCCCCACACAGTGAGGGTTAGGCGGTGGCCGCGGCGCCACGCCACCGCTGCCGCCACGGTGAGGGCGATCGCCGCGGTCAGGTAGATTGTCTCGCCGCCCGGGTGGAAGTCGGGGGGGAGCTCGTAGAGGGGCGAGAGGCAGGCGGGCCAGAGGAGCTTGCCGAGATACAAGCAGAGGGCGTGGCCGGCGTGGAGGAGCCGGTCGGCGATGGGTAGGCGGGCCACCGGGACCACCGCGTGCATCTGCGCCTGAGCGATCACGGTCACCCCCGCCGAGCCCCCGGCGAGGAGGGCGAAGGGGACCTTCTCGAGGAGGAGGCGCCGCCACCCGAGCCGCCTTGCTCTCTCCAGCGGGTAGAGGTCGAGGAGGAGGAGGACCACCGGCAGGCTTACCGCCATCGGCTTGGCAAGTAGCGCCAGGGCGGTGGTCGCCACCGCTACCGTGTAGGCGGTCCGCCCCCCGCGGGTGGTATAGCGGAGATAGGCGAGGAGGGTGAGGAGAAAGAAGAGGCCGCAGAGGACATCCTTGCGCTCGGCGACCCACGCCACCGACTCCACGTGTATCGGGTGGAGGCCAAAGAGCAGCGCTGTGGCAGTGGCCGCGGCGAGGCGCGCCGCCGGCTCGCGCAGCAGAGCATCGGGGGGAGCGCGGCGCCGACCGATTCCAATGAGCTGCCAGGTGAAGGCGAAGCAAAGCAGGGTGTCGGCGGCGTGGAGGAGGAGGTTGGTGCGGTGGTGGAGGCGTGGGTCACGGCCGAAGAGGGTGATGTCGACGGCGTGGGAGAGCCAGGTGAGGGGGTGGTAGTTGCCGGTGTGGAAGGTGGTGGCCATCCACCTCAGGGAGGCGGCGTCGAGGTGGTCGATGTGATGGTTGTCGGTGATGTAATCCGGGTCGTCCCAGGGGACAAAGCCGTTGTCCAGGGCCGGGAGGTAGGCGAGGTAGGTGAAGGCGGCGGTCACCACCGCCACGAGGGTGGCGACGGGGCGGAGGACGGCGGTGTGGCTCATGGCTGCACCGGGGTGGCGGTGAGGGCACCGAGGCGAGCGGCGAGGTCGCGGCGCTCCGGCCGCAGGGCGAGGGCCTTCCGGTAGGCGGTGGCGGCTGCCGCCCGATGGCCGAGGCGCTCCTCGGCGAGCCCCAGGTTGTTCCAGGCGGTGAAGGAGGCGGGCTCCACCTCCAGGGCCGCCCGCAGGGTGGCCGCCGCCCGTGTCGGATCGCCGGCCATCAGGTAGGCGGTGCCCAAGAGGCGCTGCGCCTTGGCGAAGGTGGGATCTTCGGCCACCGCCCTGGTGAGGAGGTCGATTGCCTCGGGGATCCGCCGCTGCTTCAGGCGCAGGTGGCCGAGGTTGGCGTGCGCGACGCTGTCCGCCGGGGTGACCTCCAGTGCTCGGTGAAAGGTGGCCTCGGCGCCGGCGAGATCTCCCTCCCGCGCCAGGGCGATCCCGAGGCGGTCTAGGGCGTCGACGAAGCGGGGGTGGATGGCGATCGCCCGCTGGTACTCGCGGATCGCGGTGGCGAGGTCGCCGCGCTCCTCGGCGAGGATCCCCACGGCCTCGTGGGCCTGGAAGGCGTGGTCCGGGTCACACGCCACCGCGTGGCGCCACAGGGTCTCGCCGTCGTGCCATACGGCGATCTGCCCCACGGTGAGGGTGGCGAGGGCGGCCACCACCGCCGCCGCCACGACCAAGGCAATGGTTCGGCCGGCGGTGGTGCAGGCGAGGCGGCGCCAGGCGACCGCCACCCCGGCGCCGGTAAGGAGGGCCAGGGGCAGGGTGGGCAGATAGGTGTAGCGGTCTGCCGCTACCTGCCGCCCCGCTTGCACCACCCCCAACACCGGTGCCAGGAGGACGAGGTAGGCGAGCCAGGCGGTTCCGAGGGTCGGGTCGCCGCGCCGCCAGCGAACCACCGCCGCCAGGGTGATCGTCACCACCACCGCTGCCGCGATCAGGTAGGGACCGAGGGGAGGGTGGAGGCGGGGCTCGTAGAGGGGGGAGAGGCGGAGGGGGAGGAGCGATTTTTCCAAATAGAAGCAGATCCCGCGCACCGCGTTTGCCAGGCGTGCGGCCACCGGCAGGTGGTCGAGGGGGCTCACCGCGCCGCCCGCCTGTTGCGCCCGGAGGGTGAGCGCGGCCGAGGCCGCGGAGAGGGCGAAGAGGGGAAGTTTCTCCGCCCCCAGACGCGACCACCCGACGGCCGCCGGCCGCCGCAGGGGGAAGCGGTCGACGAGGAGCAGGACCAACGGCAGGGTGATCGCCATCGGCTTGGCGAGCAGCGCCGCGGCGAAGAGGGCGAGGGTGAGGCCGTAGCGGCGGCCGCCGCCGCGGGTCGCGAAGGCGAGGTAGGCGAGACAGGTGAGGAGGCAAAAGAGGCCGCAGAGGACGTCCTTGCGCTCCGCCGCCCACGCCACCGACTCCACCCGCAGGGGGTGGAGGACAAAGAGGAGCGCGGCGGCCGCCGCTGCCAGGCGCACCTCGCGCGCCTGCCAGCGAGGGGCGGCGAGGCTCAGGAGGCGGTAGGCGAGGAGGAGAAAGAGGGCGCCGTTGGCCGCGTGCAGCACGGCGTTGGTGAGGTGGTGCGGCGCCGGATTGAGCCCCCAGAGGGCGACGTCGAGGGCGTGGGAGAGCCAGGTGAGGGGGTGGTAGTTGGAGCAGTGAAAGGTGGTGAAGGCCCAGCGCACCGCCCCCCACGAGAGGGGAGTGATGTGCGGGTTCTCGTACAGGTAGCGGTTGTCGTCCCAGGGGACGAACTGGTTGCGCACCACCGGCAAATAGATGGCCACGGTGGCCAAGGCGACCGCGGCCGGGAGCCGCCATGGCAGGGATGAGGAGGGGGACCGTGGGAGGGGAGAGGGGGAGGCGTGGGGCTCCATGGGGGTCGGGTGCGGGGGGGATGGTCGGTGGCGGGCGCGGCGACCCATGAGTTTGCGCCCCAGACCGTGGGGTCGCTAGGCTCCCCCGCCCATGTACCGAGAGACCCACATCCACGTGGTCATCCCCGCCTACAACGTGGCCCCCCACATTGAGGGGGTTCTGCGTACCCTCCCCGACTTCGTCGATGCGGTCACCGTGGTGGACGATGCGAGCGTCGATGCCACCGCCGGGGAGGTGGAGCGGGTGGCGGACCCTCGGGTGGTCCTCCTCCGCCACGCGGAGAACCAGGGGGTGGGGGGGGCGATGGCCACCGGCCTGGCCGACGCCCTCGCGCGCACCGAGGGGATCGTGGTGAAGATGGACGGCGACGGTCAGATGGACCCGGCGGAGCTGCCGGCGCTGCTCGATCCGATCGTCGACGGGGAGGCGGACTACACCAAGGGCAATCGCTTCCTGCGCAGCCGCGAGCTCGCCGCCATGCCGAAGGTGAGGCTGTTCGGCAACTTCGTCCTCACTTTTCTGACCAAACTAGCCTCGGGCTACTGGAACGTCTTCGATCCGCAAAATGGGTACCTCGCGATGCGCTCGGAGGTGGCGGCGCTGCTCGACCTCGAGCAGATCTCGCGCCGCTACTTTTTCGAGAACGACATGCTGGTGAACCTCAATATCTTCGACGTACCGGTCCTCGATGTGGCGATGGCGGCGCGCTACGGCGACGAAGCATCCTCCATGAACCTGTGGCAGGTGGTGGTCACCTTCCCGTGTCACCTCTTCCGCCGGTACTGGTACCGCTTTTATCAGAAGCATGTCCTTCGCGATTTTTCCCCCATCGCCCTCTTCATGCTCCTCGGCCTGCCCATGCTCCTTTGGGGGATTCTCTTTGGCGGCTATACCTGGCTCCACTCCATCGTCCACCACGCCTTTGCCTCCACCGGCACGGTGATGCTCTCAGTCCTCCCCTTCCTGGTGGGCTTCGAGCTGGTCCTTCAGGCGATCGTCCTGGAGATCCACGCCACGCCGCGGAGCCGCCGGTGAGGGGTGCGCCGCCCATCCGCTTCCGGCGGCTGCCGCGCGCGGTGATCCGCGAGGTGGCTGCCCCCCTCACCGTCCACCAGCGCGACGAGTCGGCCGTCCCCTCCTACCTCCACGCCAACCCGGCGGTGCGCTGGATGATCACCCGTCGATTGCAGGTGGCCGCGCGCCTTGCGGGCGAGGCCCTCGTCGAGGTCGGGGATGGGCCGGCGGATGGCCTCGACTTCGGCTGCGGCGTCGGCCTCTTCGCCCCCTCCTTGGCGCCCCACCTGCGCCGCCTCTACCTCACCGACCTCGACACCCGGCCCGCCGAAGCCCTCGTCGTCCGCGAGGGGATCACCAACTGCGTTGTCTGCGATGCAGAGGCGTGGCGGCGCGAGATTCCCCAGAACTCCCTGGCGCTCGTCGTCGCCGCCGATGTCCTGGAGCATGTGGACAATCTCGAAGCGGTAGTGGGGGATCTGATGAGAAAGCTGGTAACGGGCGGTTCGCTCATCCTCTCTGGCCCCACCGAGTCGTGGGTCTACGGCCTGGCGCGCAAGGTTGCGGGGTTCACCGGTGAGTACCATGTGCGCACCATCTTCGACATCGAACGGGTGGTCGAGGCGCAGGGGTTCGCCTGCCGCCGTCGCCTCCTCCTCCCCTTTCCCCTCCTCCCGAAACTCTTTCGGGTGAGCCGCTATGTCCGCCGGTAGCGGCACGGCACCGCAGCGAGAGATCAGGGGCGGTACGGGGGTCATACGTCTCCTCCGCTTTCTTCTTTCCGGGGCGGCGGCGGCGGCGATCCAGGCCGGCCTCCTCTACCTCCTCACCGACCGTGGGGGGGTGTGGTACCTCTGGTCCTCCACCATCGCCTTTCTCGCTGGAACCGCGGTGAGCTTCTCCCTCCAGAGGGGGTGGACCTTTGGTGATCGAACCAGCCACCGCCTCGGCCGCCAGGCGGTGAGCTATCTGGCCCTCGCCCTTGTCAATCTCGCCGTCAACGGCGGCCTCATGTACCTCGCCGTGGAGCTGCTTCGTCTCCACTACGTGGTCGCCCAGCTTGCCGTGGCGGCGCTGATCGCCGGTGAGACCTTCCTCCTCTACCGCATCTGGATCTTCCGCCCCGCTTCCTGAGATGTGGTCACGCCGCCACCAGGCGGGCGCGAACCACGTCGCCTTCGCCGATGGCGGCGAGGACCACGGCGGGGGGGAGGCAGAGGAGGGAGCCGGCGAGGATCGCGACGGTGGCCGCCGCGCGTTGCGGCGCACCGGTGGCGGCACACTGGGCCCGTTCGAAGAGGCGGCTCTCCGGGGCGAGGTGGTTGGCGAGGGAGAGGAAGAGCGACGGGGCGGAGAACTCCAGGGAGAAGGTGTGGCGTTCCACCATCGCCAGTCCCGCAGTGGCCGCCGCCCGTTCCAGCCCCTCGCGGCTGAAGTGGACCAGGTGGCGTGGCGGATCGAGGTGAAACCAGGCGGGGCCGAAGGCACGCGCGGTCTGGGAGAGGAGCGGTACCTCCAGGAAGAGCTGGCCCCCCGGGGCGAGGAGTCGGCGGGTCGCAACGAGGGTGGCGACGGGATCGACCATATGTTCCAGGGTGTGGAAGGAGGTGACCGCGTCGAAGCTCGCCTCTGGGAAGGAGCTCAGGGCGGTGTCGCCCACCCGCAGGTCGATCCCCGGGATCGTCCGCGCCTGCACCGCCGCCTCCTCGCCGATCTCCGTCGCCGCCACCCGGTAACCGCGCCGGGCGAGGTGGGCCAGCATGAGACCGCGGCCGCAGCCAATGTCGAGGACCCGGCCGCCGGAGTTCACATGGCGCATGAGCCAGCGGGCGCGCCCCTGGCGAAAGCGGCCCACCGCGGTCTCGATGGTGGCGGCGAAGCGCCGCCGCCCCTCCCCGTGGTAGACCCCGGCGGCATGGCGCACCAGGCGCGCCTCGTAGTCGGCGTCGGTCACCAGGGTGAGGCTGTGGCAGCGGGGGCAGCCGAGGAGGAGATCGCCCTCGCCGGCGCGGAAGGCGGGAGTGAGGCCGTCGGCGCCGCAGGCGCGGCAGGGGGGCTGGCCGGCGTTTGTGTCGGGGAGGGGGGGGGTGGGGTCAGGGGTCAAGGTTCGAGCTCCGGAGGGTGTTGCGGGCGAGGCGGACGACCAGGCGGATGGCCGTCACCGTGGCGATCAGGCCGGCGGCGAGGAGGGTCCACTGGAGGGGAGAGCGGCTGGCCTCCCCCGTCACCGCCGCGGCAAGGTCACCGGCCACGGCGCCGGCATAGGCGAGGGCGAAGAGCGATGGGAGGGTTCCGGCAAAGCCGATCAGGTAGTCCCGCCAGCGCAGATCGGTGAGGCCGAGGGTATAGCTCATGGCTCCGAAGGGCAGGATCGGCGACATGCGCAGGAGGAGGGCGATCTTCCAGCCGTGGCTGCGGACGGCGGCGTTGACCCGTTCGACCGGTAGCCATCGTCCGAGCGCCGTGGTCACCCGGCGGCGCAGGAGGTGGCGGGCGGCGAAGAAGGGGGGAATGGAGCCGGCGAGGGTGGCCGCGCTCCCCAGGGCAAGGCCGGACCAGAGTCCGTAGAGGCTCCCCGCTGCCACTACCACCACCGACGCCGGGGCGAAGCCGGCGAGGCAGACACCCACTTGGAGGAGGATCAGGAGACGCCAGTCGATTCCTGCGGCCACTGCCAGCCAGCGGGCGTACCGTTCGGCCGAGCCGCCACCGGCCACGACCAGGACCATCAGGGCCGCCACCAGGAGGGCGGCGGCGATGCGGCGAACTACCCCTCTCCTACCTACGGTCGTGGCGGCGGCCACGCCCGACTTACCCCTTGCGCCGCACCGAGAGGATCACCACCTCCTCCTTCGGCCGCGTTCCCTGGAGGGGCACCTTGGCGATGTGATCCATCACGCGCCGTCCCTTCACCATCTTGCCGAAGACGCAGTAGCCCCAGGTGCGCAGGGTCTCCCCGTGGTGGTCGAGGTTCGGGTTGTCCACCAGGTTGAAGAAGAACTGAGAGGTGGCGGAGTCGGGCTTCAAGGTGCGGGCCATGGCGATGGTGCCACGTACGTTGCGCAGGCCGTTGCCGGCCTCGTTTTCGATCGGTCCATGGGTCTCCTTCGGCACCATGCCCGGACCGTAGCCCCCGCCCTGGATCACGAAGTTGCGCACTACCCGGTGGAAGAGGGTGTTGTCGTAGAACCCCTCATCCACGTAGCGGAGGAAGTTTTCCACCGTCTTCGGAGCCTTGTCGGGGTAGAGCTCCACGACCATGGTTCCCAAGGTGGTCTTGATCTCTACCTGCACCGGCGGTGCCTTCTCCTCGGCTGGCTGGCTCGCCGTTTTGGGAAGGACGGAGACCTCCTTGGCGTGGTGGGCGCCACAGCCGACGAGGGCGACGAGGGTGGCGATGAGCGCAAGGGCACGGCGCATAGTGGGCTCCAATGGCTAGGAGTCTGTCGGACTTATGCGATCGTTGCGAGGGAAAGCGGGCTCGAGTCCGGATTGCGACCCGTTCGAGCGTTACGCGGGCCTATGTAACAAAGAACGGGGCGCGATCCGGGCCGAGATCCGCGAATCAAGCAGTAGATCGTGCATAAGTCCGACAGACTCCTAGCCCGTGTTTCTCACGGGGCATCTGCATGTTCGTCGCCGATTCACGGTGAGAAATGCGGGTGAAGGCAGAACGCGCCATGATATCGCTTCCTGTCTGCCGGGAACAGGTAGCGTTCGGGCACCGAAGGGAGTGCCGACGTCCCCGCGCCGAGGGCGCGGTGGGTCACCTTGGCTACAGCAGGTGGCAGGTGCGGCACAGGTTGTCGTGCCTCGAGTCCACCGTAAGGTCGCCGGTGGTGAGGCAGCCGCTGGGCCGGGACACCGCCTCGCCGCTACGATTCTCCTCTACCAGGTGGCACGAGGGGCAGCTCACCCGCCCCTCCGGGAGCGCCATACGGGGCGGAAGGGTGGCGCGGCTGCGGAAGTGGCGCGGGTCGGTGAGGGCGAAGCGGTCGTAGCGCATCCCCACCGGGTGGTTGCGGGTCTGGAAGGCGGCGGTGTCGAGGTGGGTTCCGGCTCGCCGGAGGGTGATTCGGTGTGACCGGCTGCCGTCGTGGCAGCTCATGCAGCGCCTGCCGAGGGGGTCGAGGTCGTCCACCCCACCGCCCTCTGCCGCGGCCGCCGTCTCACCGAGGAGAAAGGTGCGCAGCACGGTCGACCAGTGGGCCGCGGAGGCGGTGGGGGCGATGGCGAGGATCAAGAGGGTGGCGAGAAGGGTCGTGCGGTGGTGCATGGTGGTTCCCCTTGCCCGCCGGGGGGGTCACCCAACGATCCCGATCCTCTCCCCGCGGATCGACCCATGTGCAGGGAAGACTCCCTCGTCTCTGCTGGGTTGCGGGTGTGGACATCCGGTCTCTTCGGCGGCCCCTCGACCAGGATGGCTCCCCCCTGGCAGGTGGCTTTGCGCCCCGCCCTTACGGACGGTTTGCCTTTGTCACGAAACGTTGCTCTCTTGCCTCTTCGGTGGCGGGCCGGTGGGCTTGAGCGCGGTGCGGTTGCGCTGGATGGCGCAGGGGGTGAGTGAAATGGCGCACCGCCCTCTTCTCCGCTCGTCTCGGCAAATCGTCGGCAAACCCTTGTGCCCTCCTGCTTTTGGGGTCGCCTCGTTGCCACCCCGAGAGGGTGGCACTAGAGTTGCTTACGTTTCAGTCGAAGGGTAGATCCGGTTCGATCTGCCGTATGGCTCACATCCTCAGGAGGAGGTGGCACACCAGGCCAAGAGAGCTGTCGTGAGCGTACGTGTCCCCCGATTCCGGCGAGGACCATCGTTCATAATGCCCGATACCACCCGCTGTAGCGGACCCCACCCGCAGGTTGCCAGGAGGAGTATCCCATGACCGTCGCCCGTCTCGTCCCCGTCCTTTTCTGTACCGCCTTTCTCTGGTCCCTTGGTGGACCACCGGCTGCCTTCGCTCAGACGGAGAACTGTCCCGACGCCGACGGCGACGGCTACACCACCTGTCAGGGCGACTGCAACGACGCCGACCCGGTGGTCCATCCGGGGGCGGTCGAGGTGTGCAACGGGGTCGACGACAACTGCGACTACGTGCTGCCGGCGAACGAGACGGACACGGATGGAGACGGCGTGCGCCTCTGTGACAGCCCGCCCGACTGCAACGACTACAATGCCACGGTCTATCCAGGCAACGTGGAGATCTGTGGCGATGGACTCGACAACGACTGTAACGGCCAGACCGATGAAGCGGGGTGCACCTGCCCCGACGGGGATGGCGACGGCTTCACCGCGGCGGTGTGCGGTGGCAGTGACTGCAACGACGCCGACCCGGCGGTCCACCCCGGGGCTACCGAGGACTGCGCCGACGGGATCGACAACGACTGTAACGGCCTGACCGACCTGGCCGACCCGAACGCGGTCGGCTGCCCGGCCTGCACCGACGCGGACGGTGACGGCTACAACGTCGAGGGTGGGGCCTGCGGCCTGGTGGACTGCGACGACGCCGATCCGGCGGTGCACCCGAACGCTGCGGAGATCTGCGACGGTAAGGACAGCGACTGCAATGGCTCTCTGTCGCCCACCGAGGCGGACGCGGACGGCGACGGCTACGCCGTGTGCCAGGGCGACTGCAACGACGCCGACGCGGCGGTCCATCCGGGCGCCGCGGAGGTGTGCAACGGCATCGACGACAACTGTGACTACATCGTGCCGGCGAACGAGCGCGATGCCGACCAGGACGGGGTCGCCGCCTGCGAGGGCGACTGCAACGACAACGATGCCACCGTCTCGCCGAATGCGGCGGAGGTGTGTGCCGACAACGTGGACAACAACTGCAACGGCTCCGTGGACGAGGCCGGCTGCGTCTGCCCCGATGCCGACGGCGACACCTTCACCGCGGCGGTCTGCGGCGGGGGTGACTGCAACGACGCCGACCCGGCGATCAAGCCGACAGCCACGGAGGACTGCACCGACGGGATCGACAACGACTGCGACGGCCTGACCGACCTGGCCGACCCGAACGCGGTCGGCTGCCCGGCCTGCACCGACGCGGACGGTGACGGCTACAACGTCGAGGGTGGGGCCTGCGGTCTGGTGGACTGCGACGACACCGACCCGGCGGTCCATCCGGGCGCCGCCGAGGTGTGCGACGGCAAGGACAGCGACTGCGACGGCTCGCTGCCGGTGAGTGAGGCGGACGGGGACGGCGACGGCTACGCCGTGTGCCAGGGCGACTGCAACGACGCCGACGCGGCGGTCCATCCGGGCGCCGCGGAGGTGTGCAACGGCATCGACGACAACTGTGACTACATCGTGCCGGCGAA
>JAJRSX010000059.1 GCA_024278555.1 bacterium
AGAAGACCCGCTCCTGGAGAAAGCGGAGGAGCTTGATCTGCATCGACACCGCCATCTCGCCGATCTCGTCGAGGAAGAGGGAGCCGCCGTTGGCCATCTCCACCTTACCCGCCTGGCGCGACGCGGCGCCGGTGTAGGCGCCGCTCTCGTGGCCGAAGAGCTCGTTCTCGATGAGCTCCGCCGGGATCGCCGCGCAGTTGATCGCAATAAACGGCGCCTCGGCACGCGGCGACGCCCGGTGGATCGCCCCGGCCACCAGCTCCTTGCCGGTGCCCGACTCGCCGGTGATGAGGATGTTGGCGCGGCTCGCGGCGACCGCGTGGATCGTCTCCACCACCTCGTGGATCGCCGGGCTGCGGCCGAGGATGCCGAACCGCTCCTGGCCGGCCGACTCCGCCTCCGCGCTCGGACCGCCGCGGGCGGTGAGCAGGGCGTGGCGGAGGATCGCCACCATCTCATCGAGGTCCACCGGCTTGGTGAGGTAGTTGGCCGCGCCCCCCTTCATCGCCGCCACCGCGTTATCGATGGAGCCGAAGGCGGTGATCACCACCACCGGCACGAAGGGGCGGGTGCGCTTCACCCACTGGAGGAGGTCGAGGCCCGACCTCCCCGGCAGGCGCATATCGGTGAGGACGAGATCCACCTCGGTCTCGGAGAGCTTGTCGACCGCCTCCTCGTAGCTCCCCGCCGTCTCCACCGTGAACCTCTCATTCTTCAGGTGGATGGAGAGGACCTTGCGGATATTGCGTTCGTCATCGACCACCATGATTCGCCGCATCACCGTCACTGTGGGCTCCCTTGTACGAGTCGCAGGCGGATCGCGAAGGTGGTCCCCGGAGCCGTCGACTCCAGCTCGATCTCCCCACTCTGCGCCACGATCATCTTATAGACCGTGGCCAGGCCGAGACCGGTACCGTCGCTCTTGGTGGTGAAGAAGGGCTGAAAGATCTTCTCTGCATCCGCCGGGGCGATCCCCGGGCCGGTGTCGTGGATGCGCACCACGAGACGATCGTCTTCGACGCCGCCGCTCACCCGGAGGGTGCCGCCCCCCTCCATCGCCTGCATCGCGTTGAGGAAGAGGTTCATGAACGCCTGCTTCAACAACCGCGGGTCGGCGAGGACCAATGGCGTGCCATCGAGCTCCTGGACTACCTCGACCCCCGCCTCCTCCAGATCGGGATCGAGCAGCTCCACCACCCGCCCTACCACCTCAACCACACCGCACGGCCCCACCTCCGGCCGCGGCGTACGCGCGAAACGGAGAAAATCTTCGGACATCCGGGTGAGCTCCTCCGCCTCCTCCTTGATCACCTCGATGTAGTCGCCGGCGTCGGCCGGGTGGTCCACCTTCTGCAGGCCGGTGATCGCGCCGCGGATGGCGTGCAGGCTGTTGCGCGTCTCGTGGGCGATCTGGGCCGACATCTGGCCGATGGTCGCCATGCAGGTGAGGCGCTGGCGCTCCTCAGAGAGGCGGCGGAACTCGCGCAGGTAGCGACGGGTGTTGGCCACCATGCGCAGGAACGAGTCACGCAATCGTAGGGTCTCGTCCCGGTCGCCATCGACCGCCGGCCGCTCCTCATCCGGGTAGATCTCCCGGTCGAACCGCTCCGCCTCGCGCGCCAGATTAACGATGGAGCGGGTCAGGGCGTTGGAGATGACCACCGCGCCGCCGATGCCGAGGGTGAAGATGATCAGGGCGAGGGAGAGGAGCTGACGCAGGGTCTGGCCGAGCTCCTGGTCGACGTGCGCCCACTCGGCACCTTGGTCGAAGGTGACCCGCGCCACCCCGAGGAGGTCGCCGCCGATCTCCACCGGCATGATGAGGGCGCCGGGACGTTCCTCGATCTCGCGCCGCGTCGCCTTGTCCTGAGCCATGAAGTCGGCGAGCTCCGGGTCCACCGCGCCGATCGCCGAGACCGCGTCGGCGGCGACCACCACCGCCCGCCGATCGGCGATCTGCACCCCGCTCACCCCACCGGCGGCGGTGAGCTGGCCGATCTGGTCCATGAGGAAGCCGTAGTCCCGCGACAGGAGGGCGTCGGAGGCGGTGAGGGCGAGCTTCTTGACGATCGAGACGTGGAAGTCGCCGAGCTGTTCCAAGAGCTTCCCGCGCACCGTCGTCATCACCACCGCGCTGACCGTGAGGAAGATGGCGACGATGAGCACCACCACGTAGACCACCCCCTTGGTCCGGATGCTCGTGCGCCGATTGAGGTCGTACAAAGCGGCCACCATCTTGCTTCACTCCTCAGAGACCGCGGCACCCGCGGTGAGGGCGGCGGCCACCGCCCGCCGTTGCGCGGGATCGACCCGCTTCGAGGCGCTCAGGCGCCATGGCGCCAGAGGCGGCGTGGTCGCGAGGAGACGGAGCCGCTCGGCGTGGAGGTCCGGCGCCAGACGATCGAGGGTGTCGCGGGTGAGGAAGCCGGCGTCGGCCCGACCCCGGTAGACTGCCACCGCGACCGCCTCGCAGGTGGGGAGCTCGACCCACCTCGCATCGTCGAGGTTGACCCCCTTGGCGGCCAGCCACCTCTTCTGGGCGAGGTAGCCAGCCTCGGAGCGGCGCGAGGTGATCGCGATCTTCGCCCGCTTGAGGTCGGCGACCCCCTTCCCCCGCCCCCCCGCGCCCGCCACGATCACCCCACGGCTCGCCTCCGGCGGGGAGACGGCGACCTGCCCGAGCTGCACCTCGCCAGTGGCCCACCCCGGGGCAACAAGTGACCCCTCCTGGAGATAGAGGTCCCCCCCGTCCGCCTCCCTGAGGGCGATGAAATCGCCGATGCTCCTGGGAATCCGCAGGTGGTAACCCATTCCCGTCGCCGCCCGCAGGCGATCGAGCAGGGGCCGGAGGCGGACAAAGAGGTCGGCGTCGTAATAGAGCGGCTCCACCACCAGGGTGGGGCGCCCCTGGTAGAGGGCGGCGACGGGCTCGGCGTGGGTAACGCTGTCGAAAAAGAGGCGGACGATGTCGTAGTCGCGGTCGCGCGCCACCACCAGGCCGTCCACTCCGTCGTCGATCGGGCCGAGGATAGCGAGGCGCTCGGGCACCTCGTTGACGCTCAAGAGGACCTCTTTGAGACGCCGGGTCATCGCCTCCCCGAGGCCGCTGCGCGCCGCGAAGAGGTACTGGGGGATCGGGTACGACTGGCGCAGGACCCGCAGCCCCATCTCGTCGAGGCGCCGGGCCTCCATCTCCGGGATACCGGTAACGTCGAACATCCGCGCCATCACCGCCAGCCGGGCGCTCTCGTCGTTGCCGAGGTGGACCGCCTGGAGAAAGTCCGACTCGGAGAGGCCGACGCGCCCGAGCATGATCCGCGGCAGCAACCCCGAGCCGGGGCAGTTGTAGCGGCCGAAGACCATCTCCTTGTCCATCAGGTCGGCGGTGCGTTGGATCGGCGAGTCCTTCCTGACCACCAGGGCGCTGCGGTACTCGTCGCTGCCGTGGATCCGCAACCGCGCCAGGGGGACGAGGGAGACGCGCTGGGTGAGCTGGCAGTAGCGGGTGGGGCAGATGAAGACGAGGTCGATCTCCTCCTTCTCCAGGAGCTTCGCCATGTCCGAGCTGCGGTGGGCGACACTGAGCTCGATGGGGTGGTGCAGCCGCGCCTCCATGTACCGCTTTAGGGGGACGAAGCCGCGGTACATCTTCGACGGGCTCTTCATCTGGATGACGACCATGCGCAGGGGCCCAGCCGCCGCCACCACGGCGCCGCCCCACGCCGTCGCCAGCGCTACCAGAAATGTCACGACCGCTCTACGCATCTGCCTCTTCACCCCCTCGGTCGCGTCCCCCTCCCTGTCGCCATACGCGGTGAGACGAAGGTACCAGCCCCCCTCACCACCGCAAGGGGCACGCCGGATCGGGCCTCGCGGTCGGCCTCACCACCAGAGGCACGGGGGTGGACGGGGCGCAAGGAGGGAGACGAGCCCGCCCGCTCCCCGTGCCCCCGATGGTGAGGCCGAGCCATGGAAACGGCCGCGGCGGCGCGGCGGGTCGCCGCGCCGCCGCCCAGCCTCACGCCACCAGCTTCGGCCGGGTGAGGATCGGGTGGACCCGCCGCTTCTTGCGCAGGTAGTCGAGGACCACGTCGTAGACCGGCGGCCCGCTCTGCTCCGCCATCGACGCCCAGCCGGCGAAGGAGTACTTGTCGTCCGCCTTCACCGGCCGGCCACGGACCGTGAGGTCGCGGATCCGATCCCCCGCCTTGGCGGAGAGCTTGACGGTGAAATCGAGGCCGGCGCTGCGCACCATGTCGCCGCCCTGCTGCCGGTACGGGTCGGTGTTGAAGAGGTTGTCGCCGATGTCTTCGAGGATCGCCCGGAGCTGCTTGCCGGTCATCTCCGCCTTGTAGGTGTTCGGGTAGGTGAGGGCGGTCTGGGAGTAGACATCCTCCGCGGTCACCGCCCCCGGCAGCACGGTCCGCCCCCAACGGAAGCCCGGGGATAGGACAAAGTCGACGCCGTAGTGGTCGACCAGCGCATCGCAGATCACCTCGTCGAAGGTGCCGTCGAGGTTGCCGCGCCGATAGAGGACCTCGTCGGTCTCGCACACCACCTCGTCGAGCTTTTTCGCGTACGGCTTGCGGATCGTCTCGATCAGCCTCGCCACCTCCGGATCCGGGGCGATCATCGACGACATGACCGGGATGAGCCGGTAGTTGTAGTCGACGATCTTGCGCCCCTTCACCTCCACGTCGAGGCGGGAGAGGAACTTGCCGTAGCAACCGGAGCCGATCACCAGGGTCTTGCCCACTACCACCGGCTCCGGCACGCCGTCGTGGGTGTGGCCGCCGACGATGACGTCAATCCCCTGCACCCGGGAGGCGAGCTTCTTGTCCACGTCCATGCCGTTGTGGGAGAGGAGGATGACCAGATCGACCTTCTTGCCACGCACCTCGGCGACGAGGCTCCGCAGGTTGTCCTCCTGGATCCCGAAGCTCCAGTCGGAGATGAAGCGACGCGGGTTGGCGATCGGCGTGTAGGGGAAGGCCTGGCCGATCATGGCGACCGCGAGGCCGTTGACCTGCTTGATGGTATACGGCGAGAAGATCGCGTCACCCCAGGTGGCGTCGTGGACATTCTGCGCCACGAAGGGAAAGTTCATCTGCTTCACCAGCTCCTGGACCCGCTCGGCGCCGTAGGTGAACTCCCAGTGGCCGGTCATCGCCTCGCAACCGAGGGCGTTCATCACCTGGACCATGTCCTCGCCGCGGGTCCACAGGCTGGTCGCCGACCCCTGGAGAGTGTCGCCGGTGTCGACGTAGAGCGTCTTGCTCGGCCGCTCCGCACGCACCTGCTTGATCATCGCGGCGAGGTAGGCGAACCCACCCATCTTGCCGTACTCCTTGGCGAGGTGGAGGTAGTCGTCGCTCGAGTAGGCGTACGCACCCAATGCACCCGGCTTGATCCCGTACCGGTTGAGAAACACCTTGCCGGTGAGGTGGGGCGGCTGGCCGGCGTTGGCGCCGACACCAACATTCGCGTCTGGCTCCCGATAGTACATGGGCACGAGCTGCGCGTGGCTATCGGTGGTGTGCAGGAGGGTGAGCTGCCCCTTGGGAGCGAACTCCATCAGCGCCCCGCGCTTCAGCCCACGCGCCAACGCCGCCGGGGTGAAGAGCGCTGCGGACCCCGCCGCCAGCCCCACCATCTGCATGAAATCTCGCCGACTGATACTCATCGTCAACTTCTCCTATGAATTTGCACAGTTCGTTCGCCCTCGCCCTCGCGGCCCACTACATCCGCAGGCCGGGTACCTGCACCGGCTCGCCATTGGCAATCGAGGTGAGATAGAGCTCGAGGTCACGGAAGATCTCGCTCTGGAACGCCGGCCGCTCGGCACGCATGTTCTTCAGACAGCCACGGAAGCGCCGCTGCATCGAGCCGGTCTTGCCCCACTTCAAGCGGTACGCGGGCCAGTGGTCGCCATGGTGTTTATTGTTGGAGATCAGGTTGGTGCGCGCCATGTAACCGGCATACTTCACGTGACACACGGCACAGCTAAAGTTGAACTGCCCCTGGCGCTTGAAGTAATAGACCTTGCCCTTGTCGTAAAAGGGGCGGGCCGGGCCGTCGATGGAGACGTGGATGGGCACCCCGTTGGAGAGCGACTTCACGTACATGGTGATGACGAGCTGATCGTACGACTCGTACTTGAACGGCTCGGCACCCATGTTGCCTTCACGGCACCGGTTGATCTGCAAGGCGACCGTGGCGATCCCCTTGATGGCCGGGTCGTACTTCGGATAGGTCGCCGCGATCCCCTTGAGCTTCACCCCGTCCTTGCCGTGACACGAGGCGCACGAGAGGCCCTTGGATCCCGCAACCGCATTGACCAGATCCAGGCCGTCGTCGAGGGCGAGCTCCGCCGGATTGCCATCCTCCGCCATCTCCTCGGTCGCTGTGCCGAAGACCTCTTTGTAGCGCTTCTGGTACTCCTCGTACGACATGCTCTGCTCGAGCTCTTCGACCTCCGGTCCCGGCGTCAGACTCACCTTCTTCTCACTCGCCCTGGTCTCGGCGCAGGAGATCAGACTCCCGACCACGACCGCCAATACGGCGGCCATCGCCACCGTCATGCTCTTTTTTGTTTGCACTGTCTTACCCCCGCTGATGTGTGGGTGACCGAAGCCCCTACTCGGGCTGAATCTGCACGGTCTTTTCGTAGACGCTCCCCTTAATGTCCTTCCAGACAACCTTCAGGGGCGCTGCCTTGTCCGCCTTGACGTAGCAAGTCATGAAGGGGTTCGCGCTCACCGCGATGCTCCAGTCCGCGTGGGTAACGAGCTCGCCCCCGTAGTAGACACGGACATCGTTGATGTAGAAGGCGGGGATTATCTTTCCCGTCTTCTTGTTCTTGCGCAGCCCGGTCTCCATCGGGTGGGTGATGAGCGCCTTGACGGGGATTACCTCACCCTTGGCGATGTGCTTGGGCAACCGAATGCGGATCTTTCCTACGCCTTTAGGCATCTTGTTCTCCTTTCACTACGGACTTCTCTATTCATGGGCCACGGGGTGCCGGGTGGGTCAGCCGCCGCAGCCGCCGATGGTCACCTTCACGGTCTTCGTGTCGCCATACAGGACACCCTTATTGGTCTCGACGATCGCACGCACCAGCGAGGTCTTGCGCATCTTGATCCGCAGGGCGTACGCCGCCCTGCCGCTCGCCGGGGTGAGATCGGTACTGGCGATGAAGGGGTCGGCGTTCTGATCCACAAAGATGTAGATCTTCTTGACGTAGTTACCCGCCTCCATCGGCAGGTCCGAGTCGATGGCGACCGGTACGACCGCACCGTTCTCGGCGATGATCGGGGTCTTCAACATCACATGGGACGGCTGGATAGTGCGGTCACCGAAGTTGGCGCGCAGCACCTCGCGCACGTCTCTCCCCGCCGCCGCCGCCTCCTGGGCGCCCGGCCACGAGAGGGGTGATCTCCCCCCTGTGGAGAACATGGACGAGACGGTGCTCACCGCCATTACCGCCACGGATGCGAAGCCCGCCTTCTTCAGGAACTCGCGGCGGGATACGGCATTGGGTTGGGTCTGCATTTCCTTCATCGCTCTCTCCTTCGAATCCGCCGTGAGTAGGCCACGGCGTCGTTTCATAAGACCGGTTCGATCGGTGATCCACACCCCTATCTCTTCAACGAGTAGAGGTACTCGACGACGTCGTCGACCTGCTGCGGGGTGAGGATCTTGTTGGCGCCAAAGGGCGGCATGATGGTGTGGGGCATGAACTCCCGGGCGTCCCAGATCCACTGGCGGACGGCGGCCCGGTCCTCCGGGCCAAAGCTCTCCATGGACTCGATCAGATCAGGCCCGATGTCACCGGGAGACTCCACGTTGGGAAACTTGTGACAGGCGGCACAGTTTCCCAATGACTTGGTAGTCATCACCTTCCGTCCCCGGGCTGCATCCGCTGCCTGGGCCACCTGCGGCACCAGGGACATCGAGAGCACGGCCAGGGTGCCAAACACCGTCGCCGCTACGGCCGGGCGATTCCTCTCCTTCACGCTCATACGAGATCTCCTTTCCAGGTTTCGGCGGGGCTACACGCCCCCCGTTGCGATACCGCTCACTGCACACCGCGTGGACCGCGGGCACGTGCTCACACACCACATCCTCGAAATCCTCCTTGGTCAGCACGCCGGGAACCCGCAAAATCACGCGGTCGGCTTCACCGAGAAAGAGTATCGTCGGCGTGCGATCCACCCCATACCGGCGACTCAAGGCCCTCCCCGTCTCTTCAAAGGGGGTGACCGGCAGCCGGCCGGCGATATTGATCCGTACCGGCCGCACCCGCTCCCCGAGGAGCTGCTGGAGGTCGGCCTCGCGGACCACCGCCTCCATCTCCTCACACCAGTGACACCCCTCTTGATAGAAGAAGAGCATCCGGGTGTGCTCGCCCGACGGAGCCACACCCCCCCCGAGGAGGAAGAGCATCACCAGGGAGGTCGAGAGCAGGCCGTTCATGACCCCGACCCATGCAAGGGTCGTGCCACCCGGATCCGCGTATATCCGAGCCCCGTTGTCCCGATTCGGACAAATTCCCCCGGTTCGTTGTCCCCAGAGGTCCTGCCGAGGTACTCCGGGGGACGGCGGCGGGTGGCGGCAGGGAACAGAGAGGTAGGGGGCGGGCGCCCGGCGTCCGGGAGGGAGATCACCGGCAAACGGTGCGCCGCCGCAGGTTGGACACATCTGAACAGCACAGTCGCCCTTCCTGTGCGCTTTTGTCCATTTCAAACGCAGCGCCACCCTCGGGAGGGGAATCCGGGTCGGCACGTCTCTTGCTGAGAGAGGGAGAAAGTCGGGCGGCGACCGCGACGGTGGCGCCATTCACGGCCGCCCGCCCCAAGTGAGACCCGTCCACCGTTTTCTAACAGGAGGTAGACCGTTGAAGAGAATCAAGCTTGGTTTTGTCGGTGCGGCCCTCGCCATCGCCGCCGTCCCCTCTCTCCTTCCCACCCCGGCGGACGCCGTGGGGATCGTCAAGAAGGAGGTCGCCGGAGAGAAGTTCTCCCTCAACCTCTTTGGCTTCTCCCAGTTCACCCTCGAATCCGGAGACGGCGTCGCCAAAAGCAAGGACGGCGCGGATGACGGCCTGCGGGTCGGCGCCGATCGCGTGCGTATCGGCTACAAGATTTGGTGGGGCAAGGTCTTCAGCAAGCTCCACCTCGACTTCAACCGTCCGGACATCTCCAAGTCGAAGGCCGGACTGCCGGAGATCATCAAGGACGCTCAGGTGGGCTACAAGTTCGACAAGGCGGCCTTCTTCACCATCGGCATGTTCAAGACCCCGGTAGGGATGGACTTCAACATCCCCGGCAAGCACCTGGATATCACCAAGCGGGGGATGGAGAAGAAGCTGGCCCTGGAGCGTTCCACCGGCGCCATGCTCAGCGGCAGTGACGTGATGGGTACCGGGCTGGGTTACGACATCGGCTATTTCCAGCCCACCACCCGCTCCGGTGCGGTGAGCGACGGCACCAAGGGTGAGGACAACGCCTACGCCGCCCGCCTGCGCTACGACTACGGCAAGATGGTCCACGCCGAGCTCTCCTACGGGCTCAGCGAGAACGCCGGCGGCGCCGGCACCAACGACTACAAGGTGTGGGACGCGGCGATCGCCTGCTATCTGAAGCCGCTCACCCTCAAGGGTGAGTACATCGATGGCACGGATGTGAAGGGCGAGACCGACCGCGATCAGCAGGTGTGGTACCTCCACGCCGGCTACCAGGTCACCCCCATGCTCGAGCCGGTCATCCGCTACTACTACGGCAACGAGGACCTGCACGACACCAACCTGAGCAACCTCTTCCTCGGCCTCAACGTCAACCTCCTGCCGAAAAAGAAGCACGCCGCCCGCATCCAGGTGAACTACGTGGTCGCCGGCGGCGACGGCTGGGACTGGAAGGGGATCGGCGGCTACAAGGACGACGCCTTCCTCGCCCAGTTCCAGGTGAGCTTCTAACTCCCCCCACCGCCCGGTCTCCACGACCGGGCGGTGGTCATGGGCCGTCTCCTACCTACGCAGACGGCAACCGGAAGTCGCGACCCGCGGCGGTGTCTCCTCCCTCCGACCGTCGCAGGCCGCGATGCGGAGCGTCCCCTCCCGTGCTCCGCGGCCGAGGTGGTAGTGTCGCCACCTCGGCCACCCGGGAGACCTTGCTCACGCCGCGACCACCCCGTATTCCCTACGCCCAAGGAGGAAAGACCATGGCCAAGGAGACCCCCCATCCCGACAGCGACACGCCGCGCGTCCAGAGCGTCGGCTGGAAAGAGCTCTACCTGAAGGAGGACTGGTGGGCCATCTGGCTCTCCCTGGGGATCATCCTGATCGCCTTCGCCTTCTTCGCCAACGGCTCCACGATCCGCTGGATCGCCGTCCACCCGGGGCGGTGGCACACCGTCGGCGAGCTGTTGAACGACTTCACCGGCCACCTCACCCAATACATCGCCCAGTACCTCCTCTGGACAGCGATCTTCAGCGTCAGCCTCAAGGCGATGGGGTACAAGCTCTCCCAGTTCATCCCCGCCTTCAGCTTTGTCTACCTCTGCTCCATCGTGATCTTCATGGTCGGGGCGTGGGACCAGGCCCACCAGTACAACCTGGAGCCGCCGCTCCTCGCCCTCCTCCTGGGGATGGTGATCGCCAACCTCGTGGGGCTGCCACGGTGGATGGACGCCGGCTTCCGGGTCGAGTACTACGTGAAGACCGGCATCGTCCTGCTCGGGGCGACCCTGCCCCTCACCCTGATCGCCTGGGCCGGACCGGTGGCCATCGGCCAGGCCTCCATCGTCTCCATCTCCACCTTCCTGGTGATCTTCTTCGTGGGCCGCAAGATGGGGCTCGACCGGCGCCTGTGTGCCACCCTCGGGGCGGGCGGTGCGGTGTGCGGCGTCTCCGGCTCGATCGCCATCGCCGGCGCGGTGGGCGCCAAGAAGGAGCACGCCCCCATCGCCATCACCATGGTGATCCTCTGGGCGATCGCGATGATCTTCTTCCTCCCCCTGATGGCACGCGTCCTGCACCTCCACACCGGGGTGTTGGGCGCCTGGGTCGGCACCTCGGAGTTCGCCGACGCCGCCGGCTTCGCCGCCGCCCAGGCATACGGCAACCTCGCCGGCCAGGTCCCGGGGATCCCCGGCAAGCCCGAGGACGCGGTCTGGGCCTTCACCCTGATGAAGGTCGTCGGCCGTGACATCTGGATCGGCATCTGGGCCTTCGTAATGGCGATCATCTCCACCACCCTGTGGGAACGAAAGACCGGCAGCCGCCCCGACCCGGCGGAGATCTGGTGGCGCTTCCCGAAGTTCGTCCTCGGCTTCTTCATCGCCTCGATGATCATGACGGCGATCTCCAGCCAGTACACCCTGAACGACTACGAGAAGGTCCTGAAGCCGCTCCTCGTCGGGCCGATCAAGACCCTGCGTACCTGGGCCTTCATCTTCTGCTTCTTCAGCATCGGCCTCACCACTCGCTTCCGCGAGCTGGCGCGCACCGGCGCCAAGCCCTTCTTCGCCTTCACCACCGGGGTGGCGGTGAACGTCACCCTCGGCTTCGTCCTCTCCAGCATCGTCTTCGCCCACTACTGGACCCACCTCTCCCACTGAGGAGAGGCGCCCACGATGCGGTGGGGCCGGCCACGCCGGCCCCACCGCTCCAACCCGTAGACCACCGGCCATGAAGCTCACCGACCGCGCCGAGATCTGCCTCCGCTGCGTCCACTTCCGGAACCAGCCCGCCTACCTGGAAG
>JAJRSX010000060.1 GCA_024278555.1 bacterium
CTCCACGTCCACCCCGAGGGGGTCACAGAACTGTTCGAGGTCGCGGCGCAGCCCCCCGATCCCGGTACCCGCCGGGACCTCCACCGCCAGGCGCATGGAGAAGAGGGGGGCACCGGTGACCGGCGCGGCGTGGGTACGGGTGGCGAGCTCGCCGATGTTGATGCCGCGCTGGGCGAGGAAGTGGGTGATCTCGTGGACCACCCCGGGGTGGTCGAGGGAGACGGCGCGCACCTCATAGGGGATCCGGTCACCCGCCGACCGCCCCTCGGGCGGGCCGCTGCGGCGGCTGGTGAGGAAGAGGTCGAGCTCCTTGGCGACCGCGGCCACCGCCCCCTCCACCGTCTTCACCGCCGCCTCGTCGCCGGCGAGCAGGAGGATGAAGGCGAACTGGGTACCGAGGACCGACATGCGTGAGTCCTCCACGTTGCAGCCGGCATCCGCGATCAGGCCGGTAATCCGCGACACCAGCCCGGGCCGGTCCTCACCCACCGCCGTCAGCACCAGGTAGCTCTCCATGGCCGCGGAGGGTACCCGAAAGGGGGGGAGCGGGGAGAGGGGGGGGCTCACCATAGAGACCCAGAGGGCGCAGAGAACCGCATCAGAAAACAACACGATTTTGCACCGTCCTCGTGCACGGCAACCCCGTGGCGCTCCGTTGCAGGGCCCAAGAGGAGCGACGCACCCCTCCTTTGCAGTTCTCTGTGTCCGCTGTGTCTCTGTGGTGGAATCGCCTTCCAGCCTCATACCGTGATCACCTGGTGACTCCCTCGACCCGGTTGGCGGTCTCCCCTCCCCCTGAAATCTTGCCCTCTTTCCGATTGCCCATTGTCGGTCATGAGCTGGGAGCAATAGCCATCTCTTGCGATGACGGCATCGGTCGGCTGAAGCCGACCCTACGGTCTGGTAACCCCATCTTGTTTCCGCTGATCCCCTTCGTGGCCTTTGTGGCTTGCCCCCCTTGCCCACTCCCGATTAAGGACCATATTGGTCCTACATCAACCGAGGAGTGACCCGATGCTCAAGATCAGCAAGCTGGCGGACTACGGCACGGTGGTGATGGTACGGATCGCCGCCGCCCCCTTTCGCCTGCACACGGCGGCGGAGGTGGCCGACGAGATCGGTATTCCCCTGCCGACGGTCTCCAAGCTCCTCAAGGGGCTCACCCGCCAGGGGCTGGTGGCGTCGAAGCGCGGGGCGCTGGGCGGCTACCGCCTGGCCAGGCCGCCGGAGGAGATCTCCATCGGCCACGTGATCACCGCCCTCGAAGGGCCGGTGGCGGTCACCGCGTGCAGCGACGGGGAGGGGTGTTGCGACCATGAGGCGGACTGCGCCACCCGCGCCCCGTGGATTCGGGTGAACCAGATCGTCCAGGAGGCCCTGGAGGAGGTGACCCTGGCGGATATGGTCGCCGCCAGCCCCCTGCACGGCTCCACCCAGTCCGTCGAGCTCCACGGTCTGCCGGCGGGTGCCGCTTCCGGGAGTCGGCCATGAGCAGCAAGCAGTCGGTGGAGGCCCTCATCTCCCGCGAGTATCGCGACGGCTTCGTGACCGCGATCGAGGAGGATCGCGTGCCCCCCGGCCTGAACGAGGCGGTGGTCCGCTCGATCTCGGAGAAGAAGGACGAGCCCGACTGGCTCCTGGCGTGGCGCCTGGACGCCTTCCGCCACTGGCAGGAGATGGTCGAGCCGACCTGGGCCCTGGTCCGCTACCCGGCCATCGATTACCAGGCGATCACCTATTATGCGGCGCCGAAGGGGCGTGGCGCGGGGCCGACATCCCTCGACGAGGTGGACCCGGAGCTCCTGCGCACCTATGAGAAGCTCGGCATCCCGCTCTCCGAGCGCGCGGCCCTGGCCGGGGTGGCGGTGGACGCGGTCTTCGACTCGGTGTCGGTGGCGACCACCTTCAAGGACAGGCTCGCCGAGAAGGGGATCATCTTCTGCTCCTTCTCCGAGGCGGTGCGCAGCCACCCGGAGCTGGTGCGCCGCTACCTCGGCTCGGTGGTGGGGCCGGCGGACAACTTCTTCGCGGCGCTGAACGCGGCGGTCTTCTCCGACGGCTCCTTCTGCTACATCCCGCCCGGGGTGCGCTGCCCCATGGAGCTCTCCACCTACTTCCGGATCAACGCCGCCGCCACCGGCCAGTTCGAGCGCACCCTGATCGTCGCCGACGCCGGCAGCCGGGTGAGCTACCTGGAGGGGTGCACCGCGCCGATGCGCGACGAGAACCAGCTCCACGCGGCGGTGGTGGAGCTGATCGCCGAGGAGGATGCGCGGATCAAGTACTCGACGGTGCAGAACTGGTACCCGGGCGACGCCGAGGGTAAGGGCGGCATCTACAACTTCGTAACCAAACGCGGCGAGTGCCGCGGCGCCCGGTCGCGGATCTCCTGGACCCAGGTGGAGACCGGCTCGGCGATCACCTGGAAGTACCCGAGCTGCATCCTGCGCGGCGACGACTCGGTGGGGGAGTTCCACTCGGTCGCCCTCACCCACCACCACCAGCAGGCGGACACCGGCACGAAGATGGTCCACCTGGGCCGCAACACCCGCTCCACCATCCTCTCCAAGGGGATCTCCGCGGGGCTGGGCCAGAACAGCTACCGCGGCCTGGTGAAGGTGGCCAAGGGGGCGACCGGGGCGCGCAACTACAGCCAGTGCGACTCGCTGCTCATCGGCGACACCTGCGGCGCCCACACCTTCCCGTACATCGAGGTGAAGGAGCCGGGCGCGAAGGTGGAGCACGAGGCATCCACCTCGAAGATCGGCGAGGAGCAGCTCTTCTACTGCCAGGCGCGCGGCATCGCCCCGGAGGAGGCGGTGTCGATGCTGGTGAACGGTTTCTGCAAGGAGGTCTTCAAGGAGCTCCCCATGGAGTTCGCGGTGGAGGCGAAGAAGCTCCTCGGGGTGAGCCTGGAAGACGCGGTGGGGTGAGCGATGTTTCTTGGAAGCCAAACCACGAAGAACACGAAGGGTACGAAGGGGGTGGTGCGCGGGTACGGCGTCATCGTCGCTGACCCGAGGCTCCGTCCGGGCCTGGAAGGCATTTTCAACGCAAAGGCGCAAAGGCGCGAAGGCGCAAAGATGCAGAGGGGTGCAGTGCTCGGGCATGGTGTCTCAGGCGAAACGCCACCATACGGCGCGGCCTGGAAGGCAGTTATTGGCCACGGAATCCACGGAAGGGCACGGAAGGTGGACCTGCGACTTCCGTGCCCTTCCGTGGATTCCGTGGCGATTTCTCTGCCGGACGGCACTTGGTTCCGGCCAGGCGACTTCGCCGCAAGATCCCCTTTTCCCCCCCTTGCGTCTTTGCGCCTTTGCGTTGAAACGCCTTCCAGGCAGCGCGCCCTCCCCTCGCGCCGCCGCGACGCCCTTCTTCCGAGCAACGGCCCCTTCGTGCCCTTCGTGGTCTTGAAATCTAAGAAAAGGACCAACCCATGCTGACCATCACCAACCTCCATGTCGCCGTCGAAGGGGAGGAGATCCTCCACGGGATCGACCTCCACCTCCCCGCCGGCGAGGTCCACGCGATCATGGGGCCGAACGGCTCCGGCAAATCGACCCTGGCGTGCGCCCTCGCGGGCAAGCCGGGCTACGAGGTGACCGGCGGCAGCGCCACCTTCCGCGGCACCGACCTCCTCGCCCCTCCGCCGGAGGCGCGGGCGCGCGCCGGCCTCTTCCTCGGCTTCCAGTATCCGGTGGAGCTCCCCGGGGTAAGCAACGCCATGCTCCTCAAGCAGGCGGTCAACGCCCGCCGCCGGGAGCGCGGCGAGCCGGAGATGGACGCCATGGACTTCCTCCTGGCGGTGAAGGAGCGGATGGCCCTCATGGAGATGGAGCCGGCGCTCCTGGAGCGCGGCGTCAACGAGGGCTTCTCCGGCGGCGAGAAGAAGCGCAACGAGATCCTCCAGATGCTCATGCTGGAGCCGGCCCTCGCCATCCTCGACGAGACCGACTCGGGGCTCGACATCGACGCCCTGCAGGTGGTGGCCAAAGGGATCAACCACCTGCGCTCCCCGGAGCGCGCCTTCCTCCTGGTCACCCACTACCAGCGGCTGCTGGACCACGTGGTCCCGGACCAAGTCCACGTGCTGGCCGACGGCCGCATCGTCCGCTCCGGCGGCCCGGAGCTGGCCAAGGAGCTGGAGCGGCGCGGCTACGGCTGGCTCACCGGCGAGGTGGTCGAGGCGGAGGCGGGGTGATGCGAACGGATTTCAACACGAAGGCGCGAAGGCGCAACGAGGGGTGGCCCCCGGGGGTGGCGTCTCGGGCGACGCACCACGACCCGGTGCGGCCTGGGAGGCAGGTTTTTGCCACGGAATCCGCGGAAGGGCACGGAAGGTTTGTCTCCGACTTCTCTCTCTTTCCGTGGATCCCGTGGCGATCTCCATGAGGCTCTGAGATGACCACCCAACAGCTCGACACCCCCACGGCGATCGACCACTACGGACGACTCTTCGACCAGTTGGCGGATCGCCTGCCCGGCGCGGCGCTGCCGTGGCTCACCGAGCTGCGCGCCACGGCCATGGCGCGCTTCGCCGCCACCGGCTTCCCCACGACCCGCGACGAGGCGTGGCACTACACCTCCCTGGCGCCGGTGGAGCGGGTCGCCTTCGCGCCCCCTGGCGCCCAGTGCATCGGCCTCGACGGGGACGACCTCGCCCCCTACCTCCTCGCCCCCGAGGCCGACGCCCGCCTCGTGTTCGTGAACGGCCGCCTCGCCCCCTCCCTCTGCCATCTCTCCTCCCTCTCGGCGGGAGTGAGGGCGGCGGGGTTGGCCGAGGCGGTGGAGCAGTGGCCCGAGGCGGTCGCCCGCCACCTCGGCCGCCTGCTCCCCGCCGACGACCCGATCGCGGCGCTGAACACCGCGTTTGCCGGCGACGGCGCCCTCCTCTTCGTGGAGGCGGGGGCGGACGGGGGCACCATCGAGCTCCTCTTCCTCACCACCGCCGCCACCACCACGCCGCCGCTGTTCGCCGCGCCGCGCAACCTCCTCGTCCTCGGCGCGAACAGCCGGGCCACGGTGGTGGAGAGCCACCTCGCCCTTGGGACCACCACCGCCTTCTCCGACCCGGCCACGGAGATCGACCTGGGCGACGGCGCCCGCCTCGACTACCTCCGGCTCGTCCACGAGCCGGGGGCCTTTCACACCGGCACGGTGGCGGCGACCCAGACGCGCGACAGTCGGCTCCACGCCCACCTCCTCGCCCTCGGCGGGCGCATCTGCCGCACCGACCTCGCCACCCGCCTCGCCGGCCCCGGCGCCGAGGCGCGGCTCGCCGGCCTCGCCCTGGCCGGCGGCCGTGACCACCTCGACCTCACCACCCGCATCGACCACGCGGCCGTGGCGACCCGGTCGCGGGAGCAGGTGCGGCAGATCGTCGCCGGCCGCGGCCGCGGCTGCTTCTCCGGCCTGGTCCACGTCCACCCCGGCGCCCAGCAGACCGACGCGCGGCTGGCGAACGCCAACCTGCTCCTCTCCGACCGCGCCGAGGCGGACACGAGGCCGCAGCTCCTCATCTACGCCGACGACGTGAAGTGCAGCCACGGCGCCACCGTCGGCCGGCTCGACGACGAGGCCCTCTTCTACCTGCGCGCCCGCGGCGTCGACGAGCAGGAGGCGCGGCAGCTCCTCACCACCGCCTTCGCCGCCGAGGCCACTACCACCATCGCCGATCCGGCCCTGCGCCGGGCGGTCGGTGAGCGCACTACCGCCCGTCTGGTGGAGCTCCTCGCCGAGGGATGAAGATGAGCCTCGCGACCCACCGCCCCCCCCCCCCCCCCCCCCCCCC
>JAJRSX010000061.1 GCA_024278555.1 bacterium
ACCTACCCGGTCATCGCCGAACGGTGGCGCGACTTCCTCGCCGCCACCTTCGACCTCCACCCGTGACGGCAGAGAGCGCCCTCAGCGACAAGCCGAAAGCTGGAGGCTGGAGGCTGGAGGCTGGAGGCTAACAACTACCCACGCCGCCACATCTCCCACAGCTTCGCCTCCCGCAGGCAGACGTACCAGGCGGTGGAGCAGGCGATCATGAAGCCGGGCACCCCGTCCAGCAGCCCGAGCTGAAAAAAGTAGCCGCGGATGAAGCGGAAGAGGCTGTTGCCCACCATCCGCCGGAGCGACGGCCGCCTGCCGGCCTCGAAGGCCTCCTTGGCGGCGATGGTGGAGTAGAGGTTCGCCTTCTCCTGCTGGTGGGTGAGGGAGTCGCCCTCGGGGAAGCTGTAGTGGAGGATCAACCCCGGGAGGGTCTGCTCACCGCCGCTGCCGCCGCCGAGGGTGGAGTGGAGGCCGGGGGTGAAGTGGGCCTCTTCGCGCCGGGCCACCCTGAGCTCCGAGTCCTTGGCCCATGGGCCGTGGTGGATCCACCGCCCCATGTAGCGCACCCGCCGGTTGACCCGGTAGGCACCGACGCCTGGGTCGCCGTCGCGCGCCACCACCGCCTCGATGGCGCCGCGCAGCTCGTCGTCGACCACCTCGTCCGCGTCGAGGAACATCACCCAGTCGCCGCTCGCCATGGCGACGCAGTCGTTGTACTGCTGCTGAAAGCCGGCAAAGGGCTGCTGGGCGAAGCGGTCGGCGTACCGCTTGGCGATCTCCACCGTGGTGTCGGTGGAGAAGGAGTCGAGGATGCAGATCTCGTCGGCGAAGCGGGCCGCCTCCAGGGCCCGCTCGACGACCCGCTCGTTGTTGTAGGTGATCATGCAGATCGACAGTCGCGCCATCTCACCCGCCCTCCACCAACCGTTCATAGACCACTTCATACCCCGGCAGGACCCGCTGCCAATCGTACGCCGCCGCACGCGCCGACGCGCCGGCGGCAAGGCGCGTGCGCAAAGCATCGTCGGCCAACAGCCGCGCCAGGGCCGCCGCCAGACCGTCCGGCGCTTCCGGCGCCACCAGGAGCCCCTCCACCCCGTCGCGGACCATGTCGCAGATCCCCCCCACCCGGCTCGCCACCACCGGCCGCCCGGCGGCCATGGCCTCGGCCACCACCAGGCCGAAGGGCTCGCGCCGCGACGGCACCGCCACCACCTCGGCGTGGGCGAGCCACGCCGCCTTCGCCTCGTCGCGCACCATGCCGGGAAAAAAGATCGACCCCTCCAACCCCGCCTCCGCCACCTGCTGCTGGAGGGCCGCCTCCCCCCGGCCGCCGCCGGCAATCACCAGGTCGACCCGCGCGCGCAGGGCCGGGTCGAGCCGCCGCCACGCCTCGATGAGCACGTCGAACCCCTTCTTCTCGAAGAAGATCCCTATGGCGAGGCAGTAGGGGCGCGGGTGGGGAGACGACGGTGGGTCGCGGAAGGCGGCCACCTCGACGCCGTTGGAGATATCGACGATCCGCTCCTCCGCCACCCCGAGCTCACGATAGCGGTGGTGGATGGCGGTGGAGATGGCGGTGACCGCATCGGCCCGCCGCAAGGCCGCAACGACACGGCGGTTCAAGAGGGGATGGAGACATATATCTTCGTTCGCGGCGACATCGCCGCCGTGGGCGGTGAGGACCAGGGGCACCGGCCAGAGGCGGGCGAACTGGCTGGCCACGAAGCCGGCGGGGTAGAGGCCGTGGGCGTGGAGCACATCCATCCCCCAGCGCAGGCGCAGCCACGCCAGGTGCACCGCCACCTGGCTCACCCCATACCGCTTGGAGGTGGGCTTGGCGAAGCGGACGATGCAAAACGGCCGCTCCAGCCGGTTGTCGTGGTGGCGCACAAAGGGGGCGAGGAGGACCACCCGGTGGCCGCGCTCGTGAAGAAAGCGTGCCTGGCGATCCACCACCTCCTCCTGCCCCCCCACCGTGGGGTAGTAGGTGGAGGTGTAGAGACAGATCCGCAACCGCCTCACTGTTTTCCCTCCGCCAGCCCCTCCAAGAGCGACTCCCACGTCGCCATATACCCCTCCAGGGTGTGGCCGGCGGCGATCTCCCGCGCCCGTGCCCCGTGGCGCGCCCGCCACTCCCCATCCGCCATCTCGGTGATCGCCGCGGCGAGGCCGGCCACGTCCTCCGCGTCCGCCAACACCGCGCCGCCGCCTTCGGCAAGCCGCTCGGCCACCCCGTTGGCGGCGGTGGTAATCACCGGCAGCCCCGCGGCGAGGGCCTCCAGGCAGGCGTTGGAGAAGGGCTCGTAGCGGGTCGGGAAGCAGAAGCCGTCGCACCCCAGGAGCAGCTCGTCCACCTCCCCCAGCGGCCCGGTGAAGGTGACCCGGTCGCCGATCCCGAGGCGGGCGGCGAGGCTGCGATAACGGGCGAGACGCGGCTCCTTGCCCACCACCAGGAGGTGGAGGGTGTCGCGCACCACCGGCTCCACCCGGGCGAGACCGCGCAGGAGGGTGTCGACCCCCTTGCGGCGGAAGCCGGAGCCCACGTAGAGCAGCCGCACCCGGCCGGCCACCTCGGGAAAGCGGGTGGCCACCGCGGCGCGCGCCGCCGCGCGGCGGGCGGGGTCGAAGCGGGCGAGGTCGATGCCGTTGTAGACCACCGCCACCCGTTCGCGGGCGACGCCGTAGCGGCTGCACACCTCCCGCCTCACCCGCGCGCTGTTCACCACCACCTGGCGGGCGGAGAGAAAGCAGCGCCGCTCCACCGCCGTCATCCACCGGTGGCGCGGCCGGATCGCCTCCCAGAGCCGCCGCGCGGTCGACTCGGCGGGGGCCATCGCCGCCCGGTAGGCCGGGTGGCAACCACCACCGGCGCGAAAGAGGTCCACCGGGCCGAGGATCGCGTCGTGGGCGTAGAGGAGATCGACCGGGTGGCGCGCCACCACCCGCGCCGCCGCCCAGCCAAAGCCCCAGAAGCGGCCCCACGGCAGCCAGCCAAACGCCGGAACCCGGTGGTGGACCCACGGCCCCTCCGGCGGCCTGCCGGTGGTGAAGAGGTGGAGCTCGAACCGCTCCTCCGGCAGGGCCTCCAGGAGGCGCCCGAGGAACCGCTCGCCGCCGCCGTACGGATGGAAGCGGCGCACCGCCACCCCGAGGCGCAGACGGTGACTCATGGGGGACGCGGTAGCCATGAGGGATGGTAGAGGCTCCATTGCGCCGCGCGCAGCAGGATCTCACCGCAGAGACGCAGAGGACGCAGAGGGATGATCTACTCCTCCAAGCCGAGCACCCGTCGTCTGATGCCGTCTTTGAGTAAGGGTACATTGAAGTTGATGAGGAGCCCGACTTGCCAGCCGCCCAATTTTAGATAGGTGAGAAGCTGGGCATCGTGAACTGGAAGCAGCTCCTCCACCGTCTTGATCTCCACGACCACAGCCTGCTCCACAAGCATGTCGAGACAATACCCACAATCGAGTTGGACCCCCTTGTAAAGCACCGGGAGCTGTTTCTGCCGCTCGAAGGAAAGCTCTCGTGAGGCCAGCTCACGGCAGAGACACACCTCATACGCAGATTCGAGCAACCCTGGTCCCAAGACCCGGTGCACCTCGATCGCCGAGCCGATGATGGCGCTCGTCACCTCTGCCAACTCCATCGATCCCTCCCTCTGCGTCCTCTGCGTCTCTGCGGTGACCCTCAGGCGGACTCGCTCTGCCCCCCCTCAAGATAGCGATCCAGCCCCTGCTCGCACCACGTCGCCCCGGAGGCCTGGGCCTCCTCCAGCATGCGGATGTTGCGCTCCAGCAGGCCGCGGTCGAACTCCGGGTGGTAGAGGTGGAAGACCGCCGCCTGAAAACGGATGTCCTTGCGCGCGATGCCGTGGTGGAAGAGGCGCACCACCAGCTCGCTGTCCTCCTTGCCCCACCCCTCGAAGGCCTCGTTGAAGCCGTTCACCGCCAGCAGGTCGCCGCGCCACACCGCCAGGTTGCACGAGCGCACCCCGACCAGCGACCGGGAGCGGCGCACCACCGGGACCGGCAGGTGGAGGCAGTGCTTGGGGTTGTCCAGACCGCCGGTGGCGGTGAGCCAGGCGAGACGCCAGGGGGCCAGGTCGCGGTGGCTGAAGGTCGGGGTGAGCCGCGGCCCCACCAGGACCCGGTGGCCCTGGACGAAGAAGCCCGGCTCGGCCGCGGTCCGGTGGTCGGCGATGAGGCGCGGCGCCGGGATGCAGTCGTCGTCGGTGAAGAGGATGTAGTCGGCCTCGGTGGAGGCCACCCCCCGGTTGCGGATCGCCGCGGCGCGAAAGCCGCGGTCCTCGTGCCACACGTGGCGGACCGGAAAGGGGGCAACGGCCCCGATCTCCGCCACCAGGGCGGCGGTCTCCGGACCGGAGCCGTCGTCCGCCACCACCACCTCGTCGGGGAGCACGCGCTGGCGGAGATACCCCTCCAGGCAGCGGCGCAGGAAGTGGGGCCGGTTGTAGGTGGGGACCACCACCGCGAGCCTTACCCCCATGGCTCCCGTCCCCCCTGCCCCTCCGCCGATGGCACCTGCCGCTCCGCCTCCACCTCCAGGGGGTCGGCCGCCGGTCCGGGGATGGCGTAGCTCCCGTCGACCCAACGACCGAGGTCGATCAGACGACACCGCTCGCTACAAAAGGGGCGGTCCGGATTTGCCTCCCACGGAGCGGGAGACTTGCAGACGGGGCAGGGGGTCGGGGGGCGGGTAGACATGGAACTCACTTCGTTCGCAGGGGTGAGGGGTGGGGGCTGGTATCGGCCGACAACCGACCCATTGTTCAGATATTTCTCTCCCCTGGCGACCCCGAAAGCCCAAAAGGCCAACCTCCCCCTCCTGTCTACTTACCTACTGTCTACTACCTACTACCCACTACCTACCGCCCCTCCACCACCCGCCCCTCCAGGTCGTGGTCGTGGGAGCGGGTGATCTCGACCTGGACGATCTCGCCGGCGGCGGGCGGCTCCCCCTCCTCGGCGTCGGTGAGGTAGACGACACCGTCGATCTCCGGCGCCATCCAGCGGGTGCGGCCGGCGAGCAGCAGGTCGCTCTCCGCGCTCTCCCCCTCCACCAGGACCGCCTCCACCGTGCCGACGCGGGTGGCCAGGCGCGCCCGGGAGATGTCGCCCTGGATCTCCATCAGCCGCTCGGCGCGCGCCGCCGCCACCGCGGGCTCCACGGCGCCGTCGAGGGCGAGCGCTGCGGTCCCCTCCTCCGGCGAGTAGGTGAAGCAGCCGAGCCAGTCGAAGTGGCCCTCGGCGACAAAGGCGGCAAGCCGCGCAAACTCCGCCTCGGTCTCGCCGGGAAAGCCGGTAATAAAGGTCGTACGCAGGGTCACACCTGCCTCACGCAGCCTGGCCACCACCGCCCGCGTCTCCTCCTCGGAGGCGCGGCGGCCCATGCGCCGGAGGATCCGCTCGTCGATGTGCTGGAGGGGCAGGTCGAGGTAGGGGAGGAGGTGGCGACCGGTGGCCAACAGCTCCACCACCTCGTCGGTGAGCCGGCCGGGGTAGGCGTAGAGCAGGCGGATCCACGGGACCGCCCCTTGGGATTCGAGGGCGCG
This sequence comes from bacterium, assembly GCA_024278555.1. Classification (GTDB taxonomy): domain Bacteria; phylum CG2-30-53-67; class CG2-30-53-67; order CG2-30-70-394; family CG2-30-70-394; genus CG2-30-70-394. Next base: position 5,573 of record JAJRSX010000061.1, read on the forward strand.
CAGCAGGGTGGCGAGCTCCTCCCCCGCCTCCGGCCGGTCACAGCCGTAGGCGGTGGTGTCCTGGGCGATGAGGGTGATCTCTTGGACCCCCTGGGCCGCGAGCCCCTCCACCTCTCGGAGGAGGTTGTCCACCGGGCGGCTGGCAAAGCGGCCGCGCATCAGGGGGATCGAGCAGAAGGTGCAGCCGTTGGCACACCCCTCGCCGATCTTCAGGTAGCGGACGTGGGCGGCGGTGAGGGGCTCACGCGGCAGCTCCGCCGGGTAGAGGCGCCCCCCCCCTGGCGTCTCGGCCGCCTCGACCGAACCGTCCCCGGCGAGGCGCTTCAGCAACACCGGCAGCCGCTGGTACTCGGTGGTCCCGAGGATCGCGTCCACCTCCGGCAGGCTCTCCGCGAGCTCTTGCGCGTACCGCTCGCCAAGGCAGCCGGTGACCACCAGCCCCCGGCATCGCCCCTGCTCCTTGTAGCGCGCCATCTCCAGGATCGTATCGATCGACTCGGCGCGGGCAGATTCGAGGAAGCCGCAGGTGTTGACCACCAGACAGTCCGCCTCCTCCGGGCTCGCGGTGAGCTCGAACCCGGCGGCCTTGGCGAGGCCGAGGGCGACCTCCGAGTCGGCGAGGTTCTTTGGACAGCCGAGGGAGACGAGGCCGAGCTTGAGGGGAGAGGCCATCGCGGAAGGATCCGCCATCGCGGGGGAGAGGCCAAGGGAGATTCTAGATCGGTAGGAGCGAGCTCCCGCCCGCGAGCCACGGCCGTTGGCCGCGCCAGGTGCGTCAGATCTGGCTCGCGCGCGCGGCCGGGGACCGGAGGCGTACCGGTTGTACGGTAAGGATCCCCGGACGTGCGCGCGAGGCGAAGATGGCGTGCATGGCGCCGCCGTCACCCCGTCACTACTGTTCGATGCGCTGGGTCCCCTTGGGCAAGTTCAGGGCAAAGTGCGCCGGGTCGACCGGCCGGTTCACCTTCAGGCCGTGGAAGGCGATGGCGGTGAGGTTGCCGACGGTGTCGACCACCTCCATGCCGAGGAGGGTGAGGTCGTCACGTTTCAGCCTGAGGGAGACGGACTGGAAGCGCGCCTCCTTCTCCTTCGGGGTGAGGAGCAGCCGCAGCTCCTCCGGGTGGTCGCCGGTGGGCAGGACCTCCGCCCGGTAGAGGTCGTCGAGGGAGGCGAGGCCGGCGAGGAAGGCGAGCGGGGTACGGGCCAGCTCACCCGGCGCCAGCCGCCGGATCACCACCTGCTCCAGCTCCTTCGAGTAGACCCACATGCGCTCGCCGTCGATGAGCACGTCCTGCGCCGCCGGCCGGGTGTAGTGCCACCGCACCCGCGCCGGCCGCTCGATCCACACGGAACCCAGGGCCTCCTGGGTGGTGTGGGTGGCACGGTTGGTGGCGTGCTGGACGAACTCACCCTGGATGGACTCCAGGGTGGTGAGGAAGTGGCGTACCCGCGAGAGGTCATCGGCCGCCGCCGGGCGGACCACGGCGAGGGCGAGGAGCAGGGGGAGGAGGCAACGGCTCATGGGGAGGAAGGAGACCACATCGCCTCCCCGCGCGGAAGGAGGTCGGCGAGGGGCACGACGGCGATCCCCGCCTCGTGCAGGCGAGGTAGGGCCGCCTCCAGGGCGTCGAGGGTGGCCGGGTGGGGGTGACCGATGGCGATGGCGTGGCCGCGGGTGAGCGCCAGGTCGATGAGCTTGTCGAACTGGGCGGCGATCGCCTCCGGGTGCTGGTCGTTGTCGAGGAAGAGGTCACGCACCAGCCACGGGACCCCCGCCCGCTCCGCCGCCTCAACCGCCACCGAGTGGGGGGTGGTGCGGCTGTCGAGGAAGAAGAGGTGGCGCGCGGCGAGCGCCTCCATCACCACCGCCATGGGCGTGGCCTCCTCGGTGAGGCGCGAGCCCATGTGGTTGTTCACGCCGTCGATGAAGGGAACCGCCGCGAGATCTTCGTCGAGCTGGCCCCGCAGGGTCGCCTCGTCCATGGCGACCAACAGACCGCCGCGGCCGGGGCGCAGGCGCGGGTACGCCTGCGGCTCCATGGGCAGATGCAGCAGGACCCCCTCGCCCGCCGCGTGGACCCGCTCGGCGGTCTCTTGCGAGTGGGGGAGGAAGGGGAGGACGGAGAAGGTGATCGCCTCGCCGGTGGCGAGCAGCCGGTCGGCGGCGGCGAGGTCGCGGCCGAGGTCGTCGAAGACGATCGCCACCCGGGGCGGCGGCTCCTCGGTAGCGTCGAAAGACGCACTCGGCACCGGCCCACCACCCGCCACCGCCGGTGGCGCCTCCCCCCCACCGGCCCCCATACCGACCGGTGCCACCGGCGGCCACACCAGGGCGACGACCACCGCCAACACCGCCACCGCGGCGAGGAGGAAGAGGGCGAGGCGCGGCGAGAGACGGTTGGGGGGACGGGAGGCCATGGGAGGGGGGCGCGAGGGTGACACAGGTGAAGGATGGGGTGGAGGCGCAGGGTGCAGCACCGATCGGGGGCATGGCCCCCTCCTACCGGTGTACCGGAGCTCCGCTGAAACGGGGTTGGAGGTTGGGGGGGGCCATGCCCCCGATCCAATCCGACAGTGGCGTGCCCGGCGCCGCCGTCACCCCCCGTCGGGCCGTGGGGTCACGGGCCGTGGGGTCAGAAGTGCGGGCCGCGGGCCGTGGGGTCAGGTCTTGTCTTGCCACATTTCTTGGGGCCGTGGGGTCATGAAGAAACTGGGGTCAGGTCTTGTCTTGCCACATTTCTTGCATGAAGAAACTGGGGTCAGGTCTTGTCTTGCCACATTTCTTGAAGCAAGAGTCTGCCCATTCGGCTTGGGTTGCCGAAGAAATGTGGCAAGACAAGACCTGACCCCAGTTTCTTCCCAGTTTCTTCCATGACGCCGCCGTCACCCAAGGCCGTACAGAACCTGCGCCGCCAGTTTTCCGAGAACCGCGTCATGGTCGTGGTCGAGGGCAAACAGCCGGCAGTGGAGGATCTTTGCCGGGATGTAGTCGAACTGGTCGTGCAGCGCCGCGGTGGAGACGCGGCCGGTGGTGGGGTCGAAGACGTAGATCTGCCGGTCACCCATCTGTAGGGGGTTGAGCGGCCGGGTGTCCTTGGTGGCGAGGTCGATGCGAAAGGGGAGGCCGTGGAGGGCGGCGGGGAGGCGATCGCGGATCTGCACCTCCATCTTCGCCGGGTCGAGCGGCGGCGTCGCGGCGGTGAGGTCGCGGCTGGAGACGATGGTGTCGTAGGCCATCTTCCACTTCACGTCGCGACCGAGGATCCGCCCCCACTCGCGGCCGAGGCCGCGCCGTACGCCGCTCTCCGATCCGCTCCACCGCCGCACCTCCTCGATGAGCGACCACTCGGTGATCCGCAGATAGCCGTCGAGATCGTCCGCCGGGCTGGAGAGCCAGATCTCCTCCATGGTGGCGGGAAAGACCTCGCGCAGGTGGAGGTCGATGGCCCGCGTGGTGCGGTGGAAGTAGACGTTGGAGTAGAGGTAGAGGCGGGCGTTGAGGAACATGTTGAGCGCCGCCAGCCCGGCCCGGTGCAGGGTCAGCCCCGCCTCGGAGAAGAAGAGGTAGTGGATCAACCGGTCGACGTCCACCGGCCCGATGGCGACGCCGCACATGTAGGAGTCGCGCAGGACGTAGTCCATGTTGTCGGCGGTGAAGACGCCGGCGAGCAGCGGCTTCAGCGCCACCACCCACGGCGGGATCCGCTCGCCGCCCCCCGCCTCCTTGGCGATGAGGAAGGCGACCCACGCCGGGTCGAGCTCCTCGCCCGGGTCGAAGTCGCCGTTCTGGCTGCGGCGCAGCTCGGCGATCACCGGCGCCAGGGGGCCGGTGATGATCATCCCGCCGACCTGCTCGTGGGTGAGGGAGAAGCGGGCGAGGTGGTTCTCCTCGAAGAAGTGGGCGAAGGGGCCGTGACCGATGTCGTGGAGCATCCCCGCCACCCGCAGGAGCTCCTCCACCAGGGCGCTCGAGGGGCAGTCGGCGTGATGGCGGGCGAGGGTCGGGTAGAGGTGGCGGGCGAGGCGGCCGGCGAGGTGCATCGCCCCGAGGGAGTGCTGGAAGCGCGAGTGCTCCGCCCCGGGGAAGACCCAGCGCGCCGACTGGAGCTGGTAGATGTAGCGCAGCCGCTGCATCCACGGGGTGTCCAGCAGGGTCTGCTCGCACGCCTCCCCGGGCCGATCCGGCACGGTGAGCTGGATGTACCGGTGGATCGGATCGGCGATCAGGGAGACGCCGTGGTACGGGTGGGGCATGGGGAGACCGCGGTAGGCAGAGGGCAGGAGGCCGCCGGTGGCGACACCAACGCCGACGATGAGACCACGCCGCCCCCGAGGACGCCAGGGTGGCGATGCAATCCGCGATCGGCTATCAGCGATCAGCCCTCAGCAACCCCTCTCCCGCGGCCATGGCGCGAGGCCACGGACCACCGGCAGGAGCCGGCTCCAACCAAGGTACCGAGAGCTATTCGCTGAAAGCTGTTAGCTGAAAGCTACCCCTCCAGCTTCCGCCGCAGCCGCTGGCGGCTCACCTCCAGCAGCCGGGCGGCCGCCGACTTGTTGTACTTCACGTGGCGCAGGACCGCCTGGGAGTAGGCGCGGTCCATCTCCTTGAGGGTGACGAAGCGGTGCACGGTGAGGATCTGGGTGGAGTCGTCCTCGGGCGGGTTGTGGAGCTCGGGCGGCAGGTCCTTGAGCCCCACCTCGCCGTCACCGTGGAGGATGACGGTGCGCTCCACCAGGTTACGCAGCTCGCGCACGTTGCCCTGCCAGCGGTACTCGGAGATGTGCGACAGGGCGCGCTTGCTGAACGGCCCCACCTTGCGGCTGTCGCGCCGGTTGAACTCGGCGAGAAAGGCATTGATCAGCAAGGGGATGTCGTCGCGCCGCTCCCGTAACGGCGGCAACAGGAGGTGGCCGCCGGCGAGCTTGTAGGAGAGCTCCTCGGAGAGCTTGCCCTCGGCCACGGCGAGCTGCAGCCGCATGCGCGAGCTGGCGATCACCCGCACCCCGTCGGGGACGACGTTCGGGTCGCCGAGGACGGTGACCAGCCGGTCCTGGAGGGCCGGGGGCAGGGCGGTGATACCGTCGATGAACAGGGTGCCGCCGTTGGCCTCGCTCACCATCCCGGCGGTGCCGTTGTCGGTCCCGAAGAGGGTGGCCGCGAGACAGCCGGCATCGTAGGCGGCGACGCGCAGGGAGATGAAGGGACGGTCCCCGTCGGCGGTGGCGAGGTGGATGGCGTGGGCGAGGTGGTGCTTGCCGGTGCCGCTCTCCCCCTCGATGAAGGTCGGCAGGGTGGGATCGGCCGCCAGCCGCTTCGCCGCCTCGATCACCTTGCAAAACGCCGGGTCGGCGCCTACCAGGGTGTCGAAGCCGTAGCGCGCCACGTCCTCGCGGTACCGCTGCATCACCCGCTGGCGCAGATTGTGCGCCTCCACCGCGGTGAGCAGGGCCGCCTGTACCTTGTCGATGTCGACCGGCTTGTTGAGGTAGTCGAAGGCGCCGTGCTTCAGCGCCTGCACCGCGGTCGCCGAGTCGCCGGCACCGGTGAGGATGATCACCGGGATCTGCCGGTGGCCTTTCTGGAGCTGCGCGAGGACCTCTTCACCGGTCATCCCGGGCATCCGCCAGTCGAGGAGGATGACATCGGGCGGCGACTCCTCCACCGCGGCCAGCGCTGCCTTGCCTGACTCCTCGGTGCGGACGCGAAAGCCGAGGTCCTCCAGGAGGTAGGAGAGGCTGGAGAGGATGAGCGGCTGGTGGTCGACGAGCAGGACTTGCGGTTTCATGAGGTGACCTCGCGGATGGAAGTGTGAACAGGAGTGGGGAGGTGGATGGAGAAGGTCGTACCGCGACCCGGCGCGCTCTCCACCGCGACCTCGCCGTGGTGGTCTTGGACGATCCGTTGCACCAGGGCGAGGCCGAGCCCGCTGCCCTCGCCCCGGTGTTTGGTGGTGAAAAAAGGCTGAAAGATGTGCGGCTGGTCCTCGGCGGCGATGCCGCTCCCGGTGTCGCGGACCTCGATCCGCACCCCACCGGGGAGGCGCCTGGCGACGAGGTTCAGCACCCCGCCCCCCGCCATCGCCTGCACGGCGTTGAGGCAGAGGTTGAGGAGGACCTGCTCGAACTGGTGGGGATCGATGACCGCGGTGAGCCCCTCCGGCTCGACCGAGATCGACAGGGTGACCCTGGCCTCTCCGAGCTGCGCCTCGATGAACGACGCCACCTGGCTGAAGAGGTCGCGGATGGCGACCTCCTGGTGGTGCGGCGCCCGCGGCCGGGCGTAATCGAGGAGGCTGTTGAGGAGCTCTTCCACCCGGGTCGTCTCGACCAGCATCCGCGCCACCGCCTCCTGCCGCTTGGGCGACAGGTCGCCCTGGTGCTGCCAGTGGCTGAGGGTGGCGACGATCCCGGTGAGGGGGTTGCGGATCTCGTGGACCAGCCCCGAGGCGAGCTCGCCGATCGCCTGGAGCCGGTCGGCGCGACGCAGCCCCTCCTCCAGGGCGAGGCGCTCGCGGATGTCGCGGGCGAGGATGAGGAGCTCGCCGCCGAGGAGGGAGGCGCTCACCTCCACCGAGATCGCCTCCTGCCCGGCCCCACGCACCTTGCAGCAAAACTCCACCGTGCCCCGCCGCTGGAGCTCGCTGACCACCCGGCCACGCAGGGACGCGTACTCCTCAGAGACGAGAAAATCGACCGCCCGACGGGAGAGGAGCGCCTCTCTGTCGCAACCGAGGAGCCGGCAGGTCTGGCGGTTCGCCTCGGTGAAGCGGCCGCGCTTGTCGATCAGGCAGATGGCGTCGGCGGCGTGCTCCACCACCTCGCGAAAGCGGCGCTCGGAGTGGAGCAGAGCGGTCGCCTTCGCCTCCACCTCCTCGGTCAGCCCCACGGTCCGCTGCCGCAGGGCGATGCGCTCGGACCCCTGCGAGGCCACCGACGCCACCCGCGCCACCAGCTCGGCGGCATTGAACGGCTTGGCCAGGTAGTCGTTCGCCCCAAGGCGCAACCCCTGCGCCATGGAGACATCGTCGTGGTACTTGGCGGTGATAAAGAGGATCGGGACGTCCGCCAGGGCCGGCTGGCTGCGGATCCGCCGACACACCTCGAACCCATCCATCCCCGGCATATGGACATCGAGGATGATGAGATCGGGGATCTCCTCATCGAGCCGCTGCAACGCCGCCTCCCCCGACGCCGCCACCGTCACCCGGTAGCCGGCGGACTCAAGGTTGCGGCGGTAGATCTCACGGTTGAGCTCGTCATCATCGACGACCAGGAGCTCGCTCACGGCGCACCTCCCCGGTAGACACAGCGGGTCGTGCAGGTCTCGGCGATCTCCACCGCGGCGAGGCCCGGCAGGCGCGGGGCGAGCCGCTCCCACACCCACATCGCCAGGACCTCCGAGGTGGGGTTCTCCAGGCCGGGGATCTCGTTGAGGTAGCGGTGGTCGAGGGCATCAAAGAGCGGCGCGAACGCCCGCTTGATCTCCGCGTAGTCGACCACCCAGCCGAGCTCCGGATCCACCTCGCCCGCCACCCGTACGGTCAGCCGGAAGCTGTGGCCGTGCAGCCGCGAGCACTTGTGGTCCGCGGGCAGGCGCGACAGACGGTGCGCCGCCTCGATCCGGAAGCTCTTTTCGATCTCCATCTTCGCCATGGTTCATACTGTACCTGAAATTGACTCTGTAACAAAAGGTACCATTCAACTTTTCACGCAACCCCTTATAAACACGCAATATCGCCACCCATTTCGAGGCCGGATTGGGGTGGACGCCCTCGCCCCCCCGGAGGAGCCCCTTCGCCCCTGCCGACGGGAGGGGCGCCGACAGCCCCCCCTGTGGAAAGAAATTCGGTTACCTGAAAGATTGGGGTAGCCCTAGATCGTCGGCGCCGATCTCCGCGCCGGGGGCAGAGGGCTTGAAGAATGAGGAAGATCGAGGAACCCGACCGGCGTGGCCTCTTCACCCGCAGGGTGAAATTAGGTGGCCCCGGCGTCGCGGGCAAACGCACGAAAAAGCTATTCATGGCTGGAAGACCGATTTCGCGCAAAGCCGCCAAGACGCAAAGGCTCGCTCGGCGGCCCCGGCGGCGTGGGGCTCTTCCCGGCCGCGGTCCGTGGCCGGCAGCGGGATGGATGGGTCGCGGAGGGGAGACGCAGCTCTTTGTGCCTTGGCGGCTTCGCGCCTTTGCATTGACCTCTTCACCTTCGAGGATCAACGGAAATAGCAATGCAGACCAAGATGGGACCGTCCGTAGGGCGGGCTTCAGCCCGCCGAGCACCGTAACTTCTTGAGAACTCCCTATCCCCCTTGCCCATGACGGACAGCGTGGTTCGTCCTGAACGCAAGAGGTCGAGGATGGCGAGTGGCATCCTATCCACCAGGGAGGGGGGAGCCGTTTTCAGGTACG
>JAJRSX010000062.1 GCA_024278555.1 bacterium
CCGGCCGCGCCAGCGGCGCGGATCGCGGGTACAACCCGCTCCTACCCCCCTCCCCGGCGCGCCCTCTCCGCGCCCTTCTGTGGATTCCGTGGCGGATGTCGCCTTCAACGACGCCGCCCAGGTCAACGTGGCTTGGTGGTCTTCTTGCGAGCCTGATTTCAGAGCGTTTTGCGTAATCTTGCAAGTTTGCAAGCCTGACCCCAAGGTCCCACGGAGCCCACGGAATCGCACGGAAAGGGGGTGACGTTGCGCGTCGCCTCGATGAGCCCGCTACGCCCTCCGTGCCCTCGACGCCCTTATTGCTGCTGACCCTCTTCGTGCCCTTCGTGGTTTGCCCCCCCTTGTCGGTTTGTCACCACCGCCCCCCTCCCCTACTCTCAAAGTGGTCCCATTTCTTGGAGGTGCGTCATGGGTGAGTGTCTCTTTTGCAAGATCGCCGAGGGGGTCATCCCGGCGGAGCACGTCTACGAGGACGCGGACTACGTCGCCTTCGAGGACATCAACCCGAAGTCGCCGACCCACGTCCTGGTGATCCCGCGCCGCCACATCGCCACCCTCAACGACCTGACCGCGGAGGATCGCGCCCTCGCCGGCGGCCTGATCGAGGTGGGCGCCAAGGTGGCCAAACGGCTCGGCCACGAGGAGAACGGCTACCGCCTGGTCCTCAACTGCAACGCCGACGCCGGCCAGACCGTCTTCCACATCCACCTCCACCTGATGGCCGGCCGAACCTTCGCCTGGCCCCCGGGGTGAGGTGGCGGAGGGGCACCCCTCCACCCCTCCGGCCCCACGGCGAAGGCCGGCTCCCGCCGGCGATCAGCCCCCGTCTTGAGATCGGGGGGCCTGCCGCGGTCGCAGACCGCGGATCGCGAGGGGGAGCTCGCTCCTACTCCACTCCCGGGGCATCGGCGTGCGCCTCCGGCCACGCCGCCTCCTGCCAGCCGCCGAGGAGGGGGTGGTAGAGGGCGATGCGGATGGGGCGGTCGTCGAGGTGGGCCATGAGGGTGGCGTACCGGTCGAGCTGCGGTAGGTAGCGCTCCCACTCGGCCGCGAGGAAGGCGTCGCGGTCGCCCCCCTCGTGGGTCGCCACCTTGTAGTCGACGATCCACCGCACGCCGCCGGCGACAAAGGTACGGTCGAGGGTGCAGTGGACGATGCGGCCACCGACCCTGCCGGCGAGGGCCACCTCCGACGCCGCTGCCTCGTGGTCGGTGAGGAGCCACCGTCCGCGGTCGTCGCCTACCGCCGCCGCCACCGCCGCCACCGCCCGCGCCACTGCCCCCTCCAGCTCCGCCCCGGCCACCCCCTCGCCGGCGAGGGCCGCGCCCAGGGCGGAGCGCATCGTTGCCGCCCGCGCCGTATCCCACCCCTCCACCCCGACCTCGGCGATGTGGGCGAGGGCTGCGTGGACCACCGTGCCGGTGTGGCGGGCCGCCTCCCCGGCCCAGCGGAAGGGGGGCACCGACCCCGCCTCCAAGCGCTCCGCCGCCTCCGGCGCCAGGGCAGACGCCGGGGTGGGGATGCGGAAGGTTGCCGGGAGCCGCCGCAGGGTTGGGGCCGCCGGCCCGTCCGACGCCGCCGCCGCCACCGGCTCAAGGGCCGCGAGGGCCTCGGCTTCGACCTGCGGCCAGAGGAGGCCGAGGAGGGAGCGGCCACTCGGCCGCACCGTGGAGTCTGCCCGGCTCTCTACCTCCCCCAGGAGGTAGAGGCGGGTGCGCGCGCGGGTGGCGGCGACGTAGAGGAGGCGGCGGGTCTCCTGCGCCTCCTGCGCCTGCTCCAGGGCCCCCACGTAGTCGTAGATCGGATCGCGGTCGCGGCGCGGGCGGGCAGCGAGGAGCGGCCCCTCCGGGAGGTGGAGCCAGCGCAGGAGCGGCCTCTGCGGCCCGCGCGGCCCGCGGCCGAGGCCCGGCAGGATGACCGTGTCGAACTCCAGCCCCTTGGCCTTGTGGATGGTCATCACCGCGAGGGTGTCGTCCGCCTCCGGGTCGGGGGGGGCAAAGAGGCCCTCCAGGCGGCTCTCCACGGCCGCCACCGATACCTCCCCCTCCGCCTCCACCTCGCGCAGGAGGCGGAGGTAGGCACGACCCGCGGCCAGCTCCCCCGCCCCCACGGTCGCCGGCCCGCCAAGGGCGACCCACGCCCCCTCCACCCGCGCCGCCAGGGGTCGCCGTCCCACCTCCCCCTCCGCCTGCGCCACCACCGCCGCGAGGCGCGCGCCGCGGCCGGCCGCCTCCGGCGCGAGTCCGTCGAGATGCGCCGGGTCGGCGAGGAGGGTGGTGACCGGCACTTCCGGATCCGTACCGTCCACCAGACGATAGAGGTCGGCGGCGTCGAGACCGCAAAACGGCGCGCGCAGGAGGGCCAGCCAGGCGGTGCGGTCGAGCGGCGACAGGAGCGCCCGGGTGAGGGCGACGAGGTCGAGGACGACCGGCCGCTCGGTGAGCTTCAACACCCCGTGCGCCTGGTAGCGCAGCCCCGCCCGGTGGAGCGCCGCGAGGATCGCCGGCAGGTGGGAGCGCGCCCGCACCAGGATCGCGCACGACTCGCCCCTTCCGGCCGCCGCCTCTACCAGCGCCACCACCTGTCGCGCCTCGGCCGCCTCCGCCGCCACCCCCTCGCCATGGGCGGCGAGGAGGGGAACGAGGCGCACCTCGCCGCCGGCCGCCGGCCGGGCGGCCCGCGAGGGGCTATACGGGACCGCCCCGGCCGCCTCGTCCTCCTCGATCGGGAAGAGGGGGCCGAGGTGGCTGTTCACCCACCCCACCACCGCCGGGTCGGAGCGGAAGTTGGCGGTGAGCTTCAGGGGGGTGAGGGGGACCGTGCCGATCCCATTGCGACGGGCACGGAGAAAGAGGGCCACCTCCGCCTGGCGGAAGCGGTAGATCGACTGCATGGGATCGCCCACCACGAAGAGGGTGCGGCCGTCGCCCTGCTCCCAGCCGGCGGTGAGCCGCTCCAACAGGTCGAACTGGCGACGTGAGGTGTCCTGGAACTCGTCCACCAGGAGGTGGCGGACCTCGCGATCGATGGCCAGGAGCAGCTCCCCCGGCGCCTCCGCCTCGCCCAGGGCGGCGGTCGCCTCCATGGCGATGGCGGGGAAGTCGGCCACCCCGCGCTCCCCGAACAGCAACCAGAGGTGGGCGGCGGCGAGATAGAGGACCTCCACCACCGCCCCCACCACCGCCCACTGGCCATCCGAGTAGACCGGGTCCGGGATGATGCGGCAGGCGGCGAGCCGCTCGGCCCAGGCGGGGTGGCGCGCCACCGCCTCCACCAGGGACTGCATCCGCGCCTTCGCCGCTGCCTCCGGGGTGCCCTTCTCGCCCTTGGGAAAGCCGTTGCGCACGGTGATCCCGGCGGGCTTGCGCACCTCCCCCCTGTCGGTGAGCAGGAGGGCGGCGATCCCGCGCCACAGCGGGAGCGCATCGACCCCCTCCCCGGGCAGCGTCCCGAGCCCCGCCAGGGCGACCACCGGCGAATCGCTCCCACCGGCCACGAGGTTGGCCGCCGCCAGGCGGCCGCAGGCGACGATCTCCGCGGCCAGCGGCTCCGGCACGGTGGCGGCCAGCCGCGCCAGCTCCACCCCCGCCGCCCCCGCCAGGGTCCGCTCCAGCCCCTGCCGTGCCCGCGGGGTGCGCGCCGCCTCGATGACCTCCGCTGCCTGGTCCCGCCAGGCGAGGAGGTCGCTCACCAGCTCCACGAACCGCTCCGGCCGCCCCTCCAGGTGGAGGAGGAGCCGCTCCACCGCCCCCCCCCGCTCCCCCCCGAGCTCCGCCAGGGTCCGCCGCGCCGCCTCCCGGTAGAGGGGCTTGGCCTCCTCGATGGGGGTGGCGGCGGTACCGAGGCGGGCGAGGAGCGGCAGGCGGTGGACCAGCTCCAGACAGAGGGCGTCGATGGTGTCGATGCGCATCCGGCTCGGGTGGCGCAGGAGCTCCCACCCCCGCTCCCGGTCCCGCGCCAGGGCCGCCTCGGCCAGCTCCCGGGTGCGCGCGTGGTGGTCGCCGGCCGGCGGCGGCCCGCCGGCGGCGGCCTCGGTGAGGGCGTCGGTGACCCGCGCCGCCATCTCCGTCGCCGCCTTGCGGGTGAAGGTGATGGCGACGATCTCCTCCGGCCGGTCCACCGTCGCCAGGAGCCGCAGGTAGCGCTGGATCAACAGCTCCGTCTTGCCGGAGCCCGCCGGCGCCTGGACGCAAAACGAGGTGGTCGGGTCGAGGGCGCGCTCGCGCGCCGCGTGGTCGGGCGGGGGGGAGGACATGGGCGGAGAATTTGCCACGGAATCCACGGAAGGACACGGGAGGCGGACGGCCGGGGCGCGGGCGTCGCCGGCGGCCCGAGGGAGGTCCGGGTGGGCGCCTGGAAGGCGATTTCCACGCAAAGGCGCAAAGACACAGGGAGGCAACGGGGGAGATACTCGGGAGGCGGGTGTTCAATGCAACATGCGGGAGGTTCTCGGCGGGTGGGGGTTAGCCAGCAGAAATGGCCCTGAGCCCGCCGCCGCCCCACGCCCCAACCAGTGTGCCTTCGCATCTTTGCGCCTTTGCGTTCGGGAGTTTTCCGGACGCCCGTCCGGCCGACGGCGCCACCCGCGCCTTCGCGGTCGCCTGGGGTACACTTCCGCCCCCATGACCCACCCCCCCTCCCTCCGTCTCGACGTGCGCCGGCCGACGCCGTGGCGCAAGGCGCCGATCCTCCTCTTCGGGGACCGGCGGCGGCGGTGGCGCGAGTGGGCCCTGGCGGGCGGCGCCACCACCCTCGGGGTCGCCGCCACCCTCTGCCTCGCGGTCGGCCTGATCCACGACGGGAAGCTGACCGGCGACCCGACGGTGGTGGCGGCGGCCGGGCCGCCGCCGCGCGCCAGCGACTTTCCCCTGATCGAGACGCGGCCCACCCGCCACACCCCGCCCCTCCCCCGGCCCGACCTGAGGCCGCCGGCACCACCGGCGGCCTCTTCCGCGGCCGCCCCCCCTGCCGCGAATGCTCCAGAGAGCGCCGCCCGCGAGGGAGGGGCAGCGGCCCCGGACATCCCGGCGCCCGGCCGCACAGCCCTGCCCGCACCGCCGTCGCCCCCACCCACCCACGAGGCCGCCGCCCCAACACCCGTGGCGCCCGCCCCGCCGGTGGCCCCACCGCCGACAGCGGTGCCCCCGGCGGTGGGGCCGGCCGCGCCGGCGCCGCCGGCGCCCCCTCCCCACTACCTCCAGGTCGGCACCTACCGCCAGCGGCCGAACGCAGTGGCGGACCAGGCCCACTTCGCCGCGCAGGGGATCGAGACGGTCATCCTCCGGCGCGGCGACTACTACGTCCTGCGGCTGCCCCCCTTCGCCAGCCGCCAGGCGGCCGAGGCAGAGGAGGCGCGGCTGCGCGGCCTCGGCGTCGACTGCCTCTACATCGGGCCGCCGCGGTAGCGGCTACGCCACCGCCGCCCGGGCCGCGGCCTGGAGGAGGGCGTGGGGGAGGCGGTTGAGGGGCAGCTCGTGCTCCACCGCGCCACGCTCGTTGGCGGCCCGGGCCATGCCGTAGACGACGCTGCTCGCCTCATCCTGGCCGAGGGTGGTGGCGCCTCCGTCGCGCAGGGCGGCCATGCCGGCGGCGCCGTCGTCGCCCATCCCCGAGAGCAGCAGCGCCACACACCGCCCCTTCAGGACCCGCGCGGCGGCGAGAAAGAGGCGATCCACCGAGGGCCGGTAGTTGCGCTCGTGGGGTCCGGGGGCGACGGCGACGTGGGGGGTGGCGGCCGGACCGGTGATCTCCATGTGGCCGCTCCCCGGGGCGATGAGGGCGAGCCCGGGGACGAGGCGGTCGCCGTCGACCGCCTCGCGCACCTCGATGGCGCACTCGTCGTTCAGGTGGCGGGCGAAGGCGTTGGTGAAGCCGGCGGGCATGTGCTGGGCGATGGCGATGGGCGGCGCGGTCGCGGGCAGGCGGGTGAGGAGCGCCCGCAAGGCCTCGGTGCCGCCGGTGGAGGAGCCGATGACCACCACGCGACACGTGGCGGCGCCACACGGGGCGACGCCCGACAGGCGGCGCGAAGCGCCGGCCTTCGGCGGCGCGGGTCGGAGGCGTGCCACCCGGCACTGGGCGGCGCCGCGCACCTCGTTCACCAGGTCCGTGGCGAAGACGTCGCTGTCGCGCAGCACGTCGGCGCTCGGCTTCCCCACCACCCCCACGGCACCGAGCTGGAGCGCCCGGATCGTCGCGTCGCTACCCTTCTGGGTGTAGGTCGAGACCATCACCACCGGCAGGGGGTGGGCGGCCATCAGCTTCTTCAAGAAGGTGAGGCCGTTCATCCTCGGCATCTCGATGTCGAGGGTGATCACATCGGGGGTGACGCTCTGGAGGAGCTTGGCGGCCACCATCGGGTCCTGGGCGGTGGCCACCACCTCGATCCCGCCGGCGCGCTCGAGGATCGCCCCCACCTGGGCACGAACCGCCGCCGAGTCGTCAACGACCATGACGGTAGTGTTGGTAGTCGACACCTCTTTCCTCCTGGCGTTCGGGTGACAGTTGAAATACGGATACCATCCTTAGCGTCACATTGCATACCCGAGTAGAGACAATAAAGACATAACCGTAATAACTAGCCAGAAACAGACCATATGTATTCGCCACGCGAACGACGAGCTATCCCTCTCCCGGCGCGATGGGACCCCGTAGAGGGGTGGTCTGTATCGCTACCGCCCCTTGCCGTAACGGCGCACCTTGCGCCGCAGGGTGGTGGGGTCGATGCCGAGCAGCCGCGCCGCCTCCTGCTTGTTGCCGTTGCACCGGGCCAGGGCGACCGTGATGGCACGCCGCTCCAGCTCCGCCAGGGGGAGGAGGGGCTCCGCCGCGGCCGCCGTGGTGGGCGGCGCTGCCCCGGCCTCCTCCAACCCCGCCGCCACCTCGTCCACATCGCCGAGGATGGTGGCGCGCTCCAGGAGGTTGGCGAGCTCGCGAACGTTGCCCGGCCAGTCGTACGCCTCGAGGCGGCGGACCACCTCCGGTGTCAGGGCCAGGGGCGGCCGGTCGAGCCGTTGCGCGTGAGCGGCGAGGAAGTGGCGCGCCAGGGGGAGGATGTCTTCGCGCCGGGTGCGCAGGGGGGGCAGGTCGATGGTCACGACGTTGAGGCGGTAGTAGAGGTCGGCGCGGAAGCAGCCGGCGTCGACCGCCGCCCGCAGGTCCTCGTTGGTGGCGGCGACGATACGCGCCCGCACCGCCACCTCCGGGCCACCGCCGATGCGACGCACCGTCCGCTCCTCCAGGAGGCGGAGGAAGCGGGCCTGCATCGCCGGGGTGAGGTTCTGCACCTCGTCGAGAAAGACCGTGCCCTCCCCCGCCTCCTCGAAGAGGCCCGCGCGAGCGCCGGCGGCGCCGGTGAAGGCGCCGGGGAGGTGGCCAAAGAGGGCATCGGCCAGCAGCTCCTCGGTGTAGACGCCGCAGTCGAGCGGCAGGAAGGGGGCACGGGCACGCCCCCCGGCGAAGTGGAGGGTGCGGGCCACCAGCTCCTTGCCGGTGCCAGTCTCGCCGGTGATCAGGCAGGTGGTCTCCACGTCGAGGAGCCGCTCCAGACGCCGCCGGAGGGCGACCATGGCCGGGCTCTCTCCGATGAGCCGCTCGAAGCGCAACCGTTCGTCCAGGGCCCGGTGGAGGCGGCGGTTCTCCTCGGCGAGGCGGTGGTGAGAGAGGGCGCGGCGCACCCGCACCACCACCTCCTCCGGCTCCACCGGCTTGGCGAGGTAGTCGGCGGCCCCCGCCCGCATCGCCACCACCGCGGAATCGATGGAGGCGTAGCCGGTGATCACCACCACGGGGATCCCTCGCCGTTGCAGACGGGGGAGCAGGCCGAGGCCGTCGAGGGCGCCCGGGAGGTGGAGGTCGAGGAGGCAGAGGTCGCACACCTCGCCGGTGTCGAGGCGGGCCGCCGCGTCGTCGCCGCTGGCGACGCCGGTGGCCCGCCACCCCTCCCGCTCCACCGTGGCGGTGAGGAGACGGCGCATGGGCGCCTCGTCCTCCACCACCCAGATGTGCAGGACGCCGCTCACCCGTCCCCCTCCGCCGCCGGCAGTCCGAGGGTGAATCGCACACCGCGCCCCTCCAGCCCGCCGTCGAGGGCTACCTCGCCGCCGTGGGCGGCGGCGATCGCCGCCACCACCGCCAGCCCCAGACCGCTACCCCCCTCCCCCTTGCGGGTGGTGAAGAAGGGGTCGAAGACGTGCTCGGCGATCGGGTCGGGGACCCCGGGGCCGCTGTCCGCCACCGCCACCACCGCGCCTCGCCCCTCCCCCCGCACCGCCACCTCCACCCGCTCCCCCGGCCGGCATGCCTGGATGGCGTTGCGCACCAGGTTGGTGACCGCCTCCTCCACCTGCACCCGGTCCACCGGGACCTCCACCCCCTCACCGACCACGGTGAGCGCCACCCCCCGGCCCGCCGCCTCGGCCGCGAGCCCTTCTGCCACCCCGCGGGCGAGGGCGGCCAGGTCGGTGGTCTGGCGGCGGGGCGCCGGGAGATCGGCGAAGCCGAGGAGCCGCCTGACCACCTCGCTGCCGCGGCGGGCCTGGCGGACGATCTCCACCACCGACTCCCGCGCTTCGGGGGGCAGGGCCGGCGCCCCCTCGACCGCCCGGGCGAGGCCGAGGATGTTCGCCAGGGGGTTGTTGATCTGGTGGGCGACGCCGGCGGCGAGCTGGCCGACCGCCGCGAGCCGCTGGGCGCGTGCCGCCCGGCGCTCGGCACGGCACCGCTCTTCGGTGGCGGCGGCGAGGTCGGCGGCCATCCGGTTGAAGGCGGCGGCCACCGCTGCCAGCTCCTGGCTCCCCCCCTCGTCGAGGTGGACGTCGAAGTCGCCACGGCCGAGGCGCTGCGCCGCCGCCTCCATCTCCCGCAGGGGGCGGGCGAGGTGGTGCGCCGCCCCCCAGGCGAGGGAGACGGCCAGGACGATGAAGGGGACCAGGGTGGGGAGGACCACCGGCAGGGAGCGGCGCACGAAGGCGGCAAAGAGGTCGGGCCGGAGGATCCCCAGGCGGGCGACCACCCTGCCGGCGCCGTCCTCCACCGGCACGGTCAGGGGGAGGAGGCGGCCCGCCCCCGTGTCGATCCAGCGACCCGCCACGGCCCGGCTGGCCGGCGGCAGGTCGGCACCGCGGGTGAGGAGGATACGCCCCGACGGGGCGGCCAGGAGGGCGGGGAAGCCGGTGAGGCCGGCGAGGTGGTCGAGGAAGGGGGCGCCGAGGCGCTCCTCGCTCGCCACCGCGGCAATGGGCAGCTCGTTGTGGACCACCGGCACGGTGCCCGCCCAGTGGATCCCGTCCTCGGCGAGGAAGGTGGCCGAGGCGGGCCGCCCGCCGGCGATCGCCGGCCCCAGGCGGGCCGCCGCCTGCGGCCCGAGGGCGGCCCCGGCCGGCCAGCGCGCGAAGGGGCGGCCGGTGCGCTCGGTGAGGATCAGCGGCGTCGGACCGAGCTGGCGGCCGAGGTTGGCCAGCGCCGCCTGCGGGTGGTCCACCTCCCCCTGGAGGACGAGGTGGTAGAAGGTGTCGTTCACCACGTCCGGCGTGTGGGCCACCAGACGCAACCGCTCCTCGGCGCGGCGGGCGCGGGAGGCCACCGCCTCGCGCAGGTCTTCGGCGAGGGCGGGAGAGAGGAGCTCGCCGGGGACGAGCTGCTGGTGGACCAGGGAGAGCCAGAGGGCGGTGAGGGCCGCCACCGCCAAGACAACCAGGCCGGTGGTCGCCGCCAACAGGCGGGTGCGGTAGCGCAGCCTCACTCGCCCGCCTCCAGGGGCAGGGGGATAAAGTGGCGGCCGAGGATGGTGCGCGCCCAGGTGGTGCGGAGGAAGCGGAGGAAGGCGGCCGCCTCCTCGCCGGTCGGGGTGGCGACCACCAGGGAGAGGGGGCCGGTGAGGGGGTAGCGGCCGGCGGCGGCCGCCGCCACCGTGGGGGCGACGCCGTCGACGCGGATCGTCTTCACGTTCGCCCGCCCGGCGAAGAGGCGGCTCACCACCCCGATCGCCTGGCGGTAGCGCGCCACCGCATCCACCAGGTCCTGGCTGGTGAAGACGCGAATCCCCCGGGTGGTGTAACGACGGTCCGCCACCGCCCCCTCCAGGACCGGCTCCGGCCGCTGGGGACAGTGGTTGCGGTAGACCACCGCGATGGGGTGGTCGGGGCCGCCGAGGGCGGCCCAGGTGTCGATCTCGCCGCCCTGGACCCGGCGAAGCTGGTCGAGGCTGATCGACTCGATCGGGTTGCTCGGATGGACCACCACCACCTTGATGTCGCGAGCAATGGGAACCACCCGCCCCGGCAACCCGGCAAGGTCCTTGCGGCTCGGCGGGCAGCACATGCCCCCGAGGGCGTGGGTGTGGTCGCGGACACCTTTGAGGGCGCCGTCACAGCTCCCCCCCACCACCTCCATCTCGATCCCGGTCTCGGCGGTGAAGGCGCGGCCGAGGTCTCCCATCGCCCCGAGGGTGAGGATGTGGGTGCCCTGGTAGCGGAGGGTGGCGGCGGCGGGTGCGGCGAGGCACAGGGCGGCGGTGAAGGCCACCCCGGCGACACGCCATCCGGCGCGGCGATGACGAGAGGCGGTCGGCGCACGATCCATCGCCCAAGGATGCCAGAGTGGGGTGGCGGCCGCCTCTCGCTCGGCGCGGGCGTTGTCAGGAGGGGGGAGCCCCCTCCTGACATGGCGCGACCCGAGGCTACTTGGTGAATGCTTTCACCTTCTGGGTGTAGGTGCCCGGGACCTCGAAGATCGAGGTGTAGGTGTTGAGGATCTGGCCCGGACCGGCGGCGACCGGGATGGTGTCCACCACCTTCAGGTTCTTCATCTTCACCACATACACGGCGCCGTCGGTCGAGTTGGTGAAGAAGGCCTCGCCGTGGCGGAAGGCGACGTGGCCGACGTGGGCGCCGGTGCCGATCCCCATCTCTTTGACCACCGTGAGGGCCTTGGCGTCGAGGAAGCTCACCGTGTTGTCGCCGTAGACGGTGGTGACGATGTACTTGCCCTCCGGGTCGAGATAGGCGTGGCCCTCACCGTTGCCTCCGAGCTTCAGGCTCTTCACCAGGCTGTAGGTGTCGGGATCGTAGACGTTCACCGTGTAGCCGCCGAAGCCGAGGGAGCCGGGGCCGCGGTTGAGGAGCAGGAAGGCGGAGCCGTCGAGGGTGAAGTTGCCGTGGTGCGCCTCGACGTTCTCGGTCGGATCCACCGGGTTGTCGTTGTGGACGATGATGTGGGCGGTGCACTGGAGGGTGTCCATGTCCACCACGTCGATGGAGCCGGGGATGCCGGCGGCCATGTCGCCCTCGTTCACCAGCCACACCTCGGAGTTGTCCGGCCGCACCACCTGGTAGTGGTTGTGCGAGTCCACCGGGATGGTGGCGACGACGGCGAAGTCGTTGAAGGCGTCGAGCGCGTAGACCAGGTCGTCTTTACGGTTCTGGCAAAAGAGGTAGCGCGAGTCCCACGACCACGCCGAGTGCATCATGAAGACGCCGGGCGCCGACGGGTTGGCCACCGGGAAGTCGATCTGTTTGGCGACGGTGTCGGTGGCGGTGTCGATGATCGTCATGCGCGCCTGGCCGAAGTGGTTGACCGCGCACCAGCGGCCGTCGGGGGAGACGATGGGGTGCTTCGGTCGCATCCCGGTGGTGATGTGGCCGGTGACCGTGAGGGCGTGGGTGTCGATGACGGTGACGTCGGTCTGGCCCACGGCGGCGGCGCCCACGTAGAGTTTGGCGCCGTCCGGGGTCGTGCCGCCGAGGGTGCCGCCGCTGCCGGTGGGCAGGGTGGCGAGGACGTGGTGGGAGCGGGCGTCGATCACCGTGGCGACCCCGCCACCGCCGCCGGAGAGGGCGTAGATCTGGTCGGCGTGGCGCGGCCCGTGGTGGTGGTCATGGTCGGCGCGGGCGGGGGTGGCGGTCATCGCGAGGGCGAGGGCGCCGGTGGCGAGGAGTAGCGTCTGGGTCCACTTCATGGTGTCCCTCCTTCGTGGCCGGAGAGGGTGCGGGAGGCGACGGACCGGCCTCTCCGCCGCCGCCGGCGCCCCGGTTTCCCCCTCGGGGCGTACCCGCCTCCCTGCACGGGGCGTGCCACGGTGCCGGCGGCGCAACCGTCCGTGGCAGCGTGGAGAGTGGCGACCACGGTCCCCCGGCGGCTCGGGCATAATGCCCGCGGCCGGGCAAGTTGCCCGGCCCTACCCCTCCCTGAGCCAGGTGCGGATCCGCGCCAACGGCGCCTCCTTGAGCTCTCCCTTGTGGGCGGCGAGGCGGGCGAGCATCGGCTTGATCCCCCCCTCGCGGGCCAGCAGGGCGGCGAGCTCGGCAGCGCCGGCGTGGTAGCGGTGGTAGGCCAGCAGCCGGGCGTTGTTCAGGGGTGGGTCGGCGAACCGTTGGTAGCCGGGAGAGGTGATGCCGCTCGCCGGGTCGTGGAGGCGGGCGCGGAAGTCGGCGTAGATCTGCTCGCGCCGGGCGGCCACGTCCGCGGCGGCGTCGCGGTAGAGGGTGTCGAGCTGTCCGTAGAGCTGGTGGACGAGGTCCTCGAACCGGTGCGCCTCGGCGTAGCCGCGCTCCAGGCGCGCCACCGTGGGCGAGTCGGGCGCGGTCCGGGCGGCGGCGAAGGCGAGGGTGGCGCGCTCGGCGACGAAGGTGGCGAGGGTCTCGTCGAAGGGGACCTGCCCCTTGATGAAGCAGGTGGCGTGGGTGAGCTCGTGGAAGAGGGTGTCGGCGAGGTCGAACGGGTCGGCGCCGACCATGGTGGAAAGCAGCGGGTCGGCGAGCCAGCCGAGGGTGGAGTAGGCGGGGACGCCGCGCAGGTAGGTCTCGTAGCCGGCGTCACGCAGGCGTTGCTCCTCGCGCCGCGCCCAGGTCAACCGGAAGTATCCCTTGTAGGGGACCGCGCCGACGAAGGGGAAGCGCCAGGTGTACGGCTGGAAGCGGTCCGGCGGGCAGGCGGAGAGGTTGTGGGTGACGTACTCCCGACCGACGTCGACGTAGGCGGCGTAGTTGTCGTCGACCCTCATGCCGAGGGTGCGGGCGAAGGCGCGCACCTCCTCGACCGACCGGAGCTGTTCGCGCAGAGGAGCCGGGGTCGCCGGGTCGGCGATGACCTCGGCGAGGGGCCGCCGGTGGGCGAGGAGCGCCAGGTGGTGGGCCGCGGTGTCGGCGAGATACGGCAGGCTGCAGCCGGTGGAGACGACCCCCAAGGCGACCGCGAGGAGGAGGGGGTGGACCCGGATGCGGCGCAACACGGCGGCGCGGCCGATCGGCGGGGGCTACTCGAAGCCCGGCGGCACCGGCAACGGCGCGCCGCCGGTGGCGAGATCCAGGGCCCGCTTGCGCCGTACCTCCGCCGCCGCGCGCGACCGCGCCTCCAGGGTCATGTCGACCCGCCGCATGCCGGCGGCGAGGAAGCCGAGCATGAGGAAGGCGCCCGGCGGCAGGACCATGAGGAGCATCGGCTTGAAGTCGGCGCCGACGAGCGACAGGCCGAAGATGGAACCGTTGCCGAGGAGCTCACGGCAGCAGCCGAGGGTGGTGATCGCGAGGGTGAAGCCGACCCCCATGCCCAGCCCGTCGATGATCGACGAAAACACGGAGTTCTTCGCCGCGAACCCCTCGGCGCGACCGAGGATGATGCAGTTCACCACGATCAGCGGGATGAACAGGCCGAGGGTCTTGTGGAGCTCGAAGAACCAGGCGGCCATCGACATGTCGACGGCGGTCACCAGGGTGGCGATGACCAGGATGTAGGCGGGGATACGCACCTGGGCGGGGATGAAGTCTTTGACCAGGGAGACCACCAGGTTGGAGGCGACGAGGACGGAGAGGGTGGCGACCCCCATGCCGAAGGCGTCGGAGCCGGAGGTAGAGACCCCGAGGACCGGGCACATGCCGAGGGTCATGCGGAGGACCGGGTTCTCCTTCCACAGCCCCTGGGTGAGGACTTGGGATAGCTTCATGAGTGGGCTCCTTGGGCGGCGGCGGTGGTCGTGGGGGCGGCCGGCGGGGTGGCGGGGAGCTTGCCCTTGAGGGCCTGGTTGTACGCCTCGAGACCCGCCTTCACCGCCCCGCACACGGCACGCGGGGAGATGGTGGCGCCGGCGATCGCGTCGATCTCACCGCCATCTTTCTTCACCGTGAGGGAGTCGGAAAGGGTGCGGCCGACAAACTCCGCCTTCCCCTTCCACGACGTCTCGGAGACGATCTTCGCCCCCAGCCCGGGGGTCTCGGCGTGGGTGATGATCTCCACCCCGGTGACCCTCCCTTCGGGGCTCACCCCGAGGAGGATCTCGATGTCGCCGGAGAAGCCCTGGTGGCTGACCACCGAATAGGCCTCCCCCACCAGCTTGCCCTCGTGGTAGGCGGGGTAGACCACCACCCCCTCCTTGCCGAGCTCGTCGTCCACCTCCACCTTCGCCTCGGCGGGGCCGCCGCCGGTGACCGGAATCACCCGGCGGTCCGCGGCCGGCTGGTTGTCGTAGGGAGGCAGGACCTTCTTCACCGCCTTGAGCTTGTAGGCGGTCTGGCTCGCCTTGATCTTCGGCGCGGTGATGCCGTTGAGCTCCGCCAAAAGGACGGCGGAGGCCATCGCGACGACCACCAGGGCGAAGACGAGTCGGTTGATGCTGACCATGGTGCGCGCCTCCTTACGATGCCGCGGAGAGGTTGTGGCCGTAGGTACGCGGCCGGACCCACCGCTCGATGAGCGGCACCGCGCCGTTAATGATGACGATGGCGAAGGAGACCCCCTCCGGGTAGGAGCCGAAGGTCCGGATGAAATAGGTGAGGATGCCGCAGCCGATCCCGAAGATGAGCATGCCGCGGTTGGTCACCGGGCAGGTGACCATGTCGGTGGCCATGTAGATGGCGCCGAGGAAGAGGCCGCCGGTCATCAGGTGGTACGCGGGGGGGGCGAAGCGGCTGGGGTCGATCCCCCAGAAGAGGGCGGCGACCGCCCCCACCGCGGTGACGTAGCCGACCGGGATGTGCCAGGTGATGTAGCCGCGGTAGAAGAGGAAGATGCCGCCGACAAGCAGGGCGATCACCGAGGTCTCACCCAGGGAGCCGAGCTGGTTGAGGCCGAAAAGGCCGTCCATCAGGTGGAACTGGGAGACCACGTGGATGGAGCCCTTCTGGATCAGCTCCTCCTTCATCAGCCCGAGAGGCGTGGCGGCGGTGACCACATCGACCCCGAGGTTGGCGAATCCCTGGCCCGGCTTCATCCAGGTGGTGAGCTCCACCGGCCAGGAGATGAGGAGGATGACCCGGGAGATGAGGGCCGGGTTGAAGGGGTTGTGGGCGAGCCCCCCGAAGAGCTGCTTGCCGACGCCAATGGCGAGCATCCCGCCGATGGTGCAGATCCACCACGGCGCCGAGGGGGGCAGGGTCATGGCGAGCAGCAGGCCGGTGACCAGGGCGGAGCCGTCGATGACGGTGATCTTGCGCCCCATGAGCCGCTGCAACCCCGCCTCGGTGGCGATGCAGGCGGCGGCGGTGAGCAGCAGGACCTTCACCGCCTGGAGGCCGAAGCAGTAGATGCCCACGAGGATCGCCGGCGCCAGGGCGATACAGACGGCGTACATGATCCTGGGGATGGTCTCGTCGCTCACCACGTGGGGCGAGGAGGAGCCGACCAGGACGAGCTCCTTTTCCGGCAGCCCCTTCTTCTTTTTCTTCTTCTCCGGCTTCGCCTTCTTCGCCGGCTTGTCGGCCGCATCGCCCGCCGGCTTCGCCGTTGCCGACCTCTCCGCCGGCGCCGTCTCCGCGCTCTCCGCCTTGGCCGGCGGCGCCGGCGCGGCCGACCCTTCGACGACGGGCGGCGTGGAGGCCCCCTCCGGGGGCGGCTCAGGGGCGGGGGTCGGGGTCTGCTCGTCGGCCATGGTCTCTTCGTGGGGAGGGGGGTGGGGAGGCTACGCGGCAACCTCGGCAGTCTTCGCCATTGCCTCGCGGGCCGCCTGGCGGTCACGCTGCTTCTGCCGTTCGGCGAGGATCTCCCGCTTGCCGTAGCGGATGAACTGGACGATGGGCCGCTTCGAGGGGCAGACGTAGGAGCACGAGCCGCACTCGATGCAGTCGAAGATGTTGTAGCCCTCCAGCTCGTCGAGCATCCGCGTCTCGCCGTAGTCGGAGAGGGCGGAGGGGACGAGCTGCACCGGGCAGCCGCGCACGCACATGCCGCAGCGGATACACGGCTCGTACTCGCGCGGCGGCAGCTCCTCCTTCGCCAAGACGAGGATGCCGGAGGTGCCCTTGATGACCGGCACGTCGAGGGACGGCACCGCGATGCCCATCATCGGGCCGCCGTTGATCACCGTCCCCATGGCGCCGTTGAAGCCGCCGCACAGCTCGGTGAGCTCGCCGAAGGGGGTGCCGATACGGGTGAGAAAGTTACGCGGGGTGACGATGCCGGCGCCGGTCACCGTGGTCACCCGCTCGGTGAGCGGCTCGCCATAGCGGCAGGCGCGGAACATCGCCACCGCCGTGCCGACGTTGTTCATCACGATCCCCAGGTCCATGGGCAGGCCGCCGCTGGGGACCTCCTTTTTCGTGACCGCGTAGATGAGCTGCTTCTCGCCCCCCTGCGGGTATTTCACCTGCAGCGTGGCGACACGGATGTTGGGGTCACCCTTGGTGAGCTCCTTGAGGTGGCGGATGGCGTCGGGCTTGTTCGCCTCGATGCCGATCACCCCCTCTTTCGCCCCCACCACCCGCATGATCAGGCGCAGGCCGGCAACGACCTCCTCGCCGCGCTCGAGCATCAACAGATGGTCGGCGGTGAGGTACGGCTCACACTCGACACCGTTGAGGATCACCGTGTGGATCGGCTTCTCCGCCGGCGGCGCGAGCTTCACATGCGACGGGAAGGTGGCACCGCCGAGGCCGACGATACCGGCATTGTGGATGATCTCCCGCAGCTCCTCCGGGGGCAGCTCCATGTAATCGGGACGATCCGTGAGGAGCCCCTCGAGCCACGCATCCTCACCGTCGGACTCGATGGTGACGCACTCGACCCGCTGGCCGGTGGCGGAGTAGGCGGGGCCGACCTCCTTCACCGTCCCGGAGATGGAGGCGTGGATCGGCGCCGACACGAACCCCTTGGCCGCGGCGATCACCTGGCCGCGCTTCACCTTCTCCTTCTTCTTCACCACCACGTCGGCTGGCGCCCCGATGTGCTGCGCCACCGGGATGATCACCCGGCTCGGCGGCGGCGCCACCTCGATACGGCCGTGGTTGGTGCGCTCCTTGCACGTGGGCGGATGGATGCCGCCACGGAAGGTGAGGAGGTTGGAGAAGAGACCCATAAGCGCTCCGACGACAAGAGACCCGCGCCGGCGGCCAGACCTGGGCCGCAGCACAGAAAAGGGCTGCGGATGCTACCGATCAAAGCCGATCTCGGCAAGAAAACAGACGCGATTTCTTGACCGGTGGCCGTGGCCACGGCTCTAATGGTCGCTCCCCGGCGCCGCACAAACAGGACCGTGGGCGGAGAGATCCATGTTTGGTATTGGCATGCCTGAGCTTCTGGTGATCCTGGTGGTCGCCCTCTTGGTCCTGGGGCCGAAGCGGCTGCCGGAGATCGCCAAATCCCTCGGCCGGGGGATCGCCGAGTTCCGCAAGGCGAGCAACGAGATGCGCTCCGCCGTCTCCACCGAGCCGCCGCCCGCGCCGGCGCCGCGGCCGGTGCAGCTCCCTCCGGCCCCGGCGCCGCAGACCCCCGAGCTCTTTACCGCCGACGCCTCCGCCGATGCGACGGTGGCGACCCAGGCGGCGGACGCCCTCGACACCGAAGGCCAGAAAACGGACGACCCTGCAAACGCAGTGGCTGAGGTTGACTCGACGGTCGCGGCCGACGGCGAGGCCGCGGCAGGTGAAGCACTCGCCGCCGAGGCGCGGCGCAAAGAGGACGATCCCCACCATGGCTGACGTGGAGATGCCCCTCACCGGGCATCTCGAGGAGCTCCGCTCGCGGCTCCTCCGCGCGGTGGCGGCGCTCTTCATAGGATTTGGCGCCTCCTACGCCTTCTCCGAGCGGATCGTCACCTTCATGGAGATCCCCCTCAACCGGGGGGCTCCGGGTGCGGCGCTGAACTACTTCAGCCTCATGGAGCCGTTCATCACCCACCTGAAGGCGGCCTTCTTCACCGGCCTGCTCCTCGCCCTACCGGTGATCTTCTACCAGCTCTACCGCTTCGCGGCGCCCGGGCTGCTGGAGAGGGAGCGGCGCTACGTCATCCCCTTTGTCCTCTTCGCCACCCTCTTCTTTCTCGCCGGCGCCGCCCTCGCCTTCACCATCGTCCTGCCCTACGCGGTGGAGTTCTTCCTCCACTTCGACCCGACCCTGGTCGCCACCCTCAACGTCTCCAAGTACCTCGGCTTCTCGATCCGCATGATGATCGCCTTCGGGCTGATCTTTCAGCTTCCGGTGGTGGTCTTCGTCCTCACCCGCCTCGGCCTCCTGCCGCCGGAGCTCCTGGCCCGCAACCGGCGCTACGCCCTCCTGGCCGCCTTCGTCTTCGGCGCCGTCCTCACCCCGCCGGACCCGGTGACCCAGTCGCTCATGGCGGTGCCCCTGCTGGTGATGTACGAGCTCTCCGTGTGGATCGCGCGCCTCTTCCATCGCGGCCGCGCAACCGAGACCCCCGAGGAGGAGGGCGGGGCGACACCGCAATAGCCGCGGTGACGTGACAGACGCCCCCGCTTGCCGCAACATGCCCTTTTTTGGATCCTTTTAGTTGTACATGGCTCTGAGAAGGCCATGCGGGGGTCGTCTCCCCCCCGCCGAGGTCAGGAAATACCCCTGGTTTTAGAAGGGGTTGGAAGAATGTTTGGCGACCTGGATGGCCTTGACACCGGTTTTGGCTCATCCGTAAGGTCGCCAGTTCTGTCCCTTCCGGCCGCGCGTGTTCCGGAGGCGTACAACCGGTGACGGGAGAAGGGTATGAGGAGGGACAAAATGCGATTGGGATGGCAGGCGGTGAAGCGAGGCGAGGAGATCTTCCGGGCGGCCTGTGGTATCGCGGCGGCGCTGCTGTTGGCGGCCCCGGCGGGGGCCGATGTGCGCGGCCTGATCGAGGGGCAGGCGGCCGCCTGCAACTACACCGCCGAGGACGTCGAGGTCCTGGTCTCCGCGGCGGAGGTCTACGCCGCTGGCGGTAACGAGGTGGAGCCCCTGGTGGCGGAGAACGTCGCCAAGTGCAAGCCGGCGGACCAGCTCGCCCAGGTCCTGATCATGGGGGCGGGAGAGCCGCGGCCGTCGGCCAGCCCGACCGCCGCCGCCAGCGACCGGATCGAGCCCGACCTCACCACCCCCGAGCTGCCACCGGAAAAAGGGACACGGCCGGCGCCGCAGTTCGCCACCCTGCTCGATCCGGGTGAGGCGCTCGTCGACGCCGCGGATAACCCGAGCGCCGACTACCGCCTGACCCCGGCCGCCTACGCCGACATCGACACCCGGCTGCCGAGGGTCAACCCCTTCCCCGAGCTGCCGGACCTACCGTTCGCCGATCTCGTCCTCATCGACGGCTTCCCCCTGCTGCTGCCCGACCTCCCCTTCATCCGCATCCTGCCGGTCAACCACCAGGAGATCACCGTCCCGGGTGAGCTGATCGTCGCCGGCGCCATCCCCACCGGCACCCTGGCGGCACGGGTGGGCATCGCCGCCCACTTCCTCACCGGCGCCGCCCTGGTCGGGATCACCGGCAACGTCTTCGACCGGCCCAAGCTCCCCCTGGAGGCCCTCGGCCTGGTCGAGGTGAAAA
This sequence comes from bacterium, assembly GCA_024278555.1. Classification (GTDB taxonomy): domain Bacteria; phylum CG2-30-53-67; class CG2-30-53-67; order CG2-30-70-394; family CG2-30-70-394; genus CG2-30-70-394. The sequence continues at coordinate 19,739 of JAJRSX010000062.1, forward strand.
ACTTCCTCGGCCTGCCGGTGGTGATCCCCCAGTTCCCCCTGTGGAAGGCCCTGCCGAAGCGCCCGGACGTCCCCTTCGTGAAGGTGGCGAAGATCGGCCTCCACGACTCACCCATCGGCATCCGCCTCCTCACCCCGGACTTCCCCTTCGGCGACATCGACATCCCACTGGTCAACAAGCGCGGGAGCTTCCACGGTATCCCGATCCTCGAGCCCGACATCCCCTTCATCTCCATCGACCTCCCCTTCGTGGATGAGGTCGCGGACGTCGGCGGCTTCCCGCTGCTCGCGCCCACCGTCCCGCCCTTCCCGCCCCTGTTGTGGCCCTTCGTCGACAAGGTCGGCGAGTTCGGCGGCCTGCCGATCTACGTCCCCAACCTGCCGCTCCTGCCCGCGGATCGCATCGTCTCCATCGCCGAGCGCATCGCCCATTCGTTGTAACGCACCCTCGGTCACCCTGCTCTCCCCGGCAGATCGCCCCCACCCACCCACCGATCTATGCCCATCCTCCACCCCCTCCTCCGGCGCCTCATCGCCCTCCTCGTCCTGTGGCTCGCCGCCTGGCCGGCCGCGGCGGCCCTCGACTACGACCAGCTCCTCGCCCCGAGCAACGCCAGCGACGCCCAGCACGCCTTCGTGCGGGCGACCGGCGAGTCGCTCATCGCCAAGGGGCTCGCCGAGGCACAGGTGGAGGAGATCATCCGCAAGGGGGTGACCCGCCACCTGCCGGTGCGCTCCATCGTGCGCATGCTCTTCGTCGCCGCCGACCTCGACATCCCCGGCAAGGTGCCGGCACGGGTCGAGGTCGACCTCCTGCCACCCTTTCAGCTGACCGCCGAGGACGCGAAACGGATGATGCCGGCCCTGGAGCCGCCGACGCCGTTCCTCACCACCGCCCACCTCGACCCGGACACGGTCCCCGGCCACGACTTCAAACAGGGGTACTTCACCACCCCCTTCGGCAACCACCACGAGTCCGGCATCCGCAACCGTTTCCAGGACCTCCCCTTCATCGACATCCACTGGGGGTGGGCGCCGGCCCTACCGCACCTGCCGATCATCACCCCGGACATCCCCTTTATCCGAACCCCCGCCTACTCAATCGCCTCCTTCATCTTCAGCGGCCTGCCGGACGTGCCCCTGGTCGACCTGAAGATGGGCCGCGTCCTCACCCCGGACATCCCGTACGTCGACGTCGACATCCCCCTGGCCGACAAGGGCGGCGAATTTCTCGGGATCCCGTGGCCGCGCCCCGACATCCCCTTCTTCAAATTCGACCCGCCCCTGGTGGAGCTCAACACCTGGCTCTTCGGCCGGCCGATCCTCACCCCGGACATCCCGCTCATCGACCTGAAGACCCCGTTGGACCCGATCATCGGCTTCATCAAGCGCCTGTGAGGATCCCCACGTGACCACCCCTGTGCCGAACCGTAACCACCCGCCCCTGGAGGCGGCCGCCCAGAGAAAGCCTATGCGACATCTCGCCTTGATTCCCGCCCTCGCCGCGTGGCTCCTCCTCCTCCCCCTCGCCCCCACGGCCCACGCACAAGAGGCGGCGGATGAGGGCGAGAGCCTCACCGCCATGGTCTCGGACCTCGAAGGGGAGCACGCCACCCGGCGTGACGACCTCAAGGCCCCCCACTACCTGAAGGGGGTCTACCACTTCATGAACGGGGAGTACGACCCGGCCCTGAAGGAGTTCCTCGCCGGCCTCGAAGAGAACCCCAAGAACCCCTACCTCCACTACTCCCTCGGCTATACCTACTACAAGATGGGCAAGCCGGCGCTCGCCGCCCAGTACTTCGACTCGGCGGTCCAGCTCAAGGACAACGAGGCGATCTTCCACTACATGGCCGGGGTGGCAAAGTACGACAACAACGACCTGGACGGCTCAGAGCACGCCTTCAACGAGGCGATCCGTGTTGCCGGCCCCTCCAAGTACGCCGAGTCGGCGAAGAGCTACCTGCAGATCATCGAGCGGCAGCGGCAGAACCGGGCGGTCAAGCAGGAGCGCGCCAAGAAGTGGCGGCTGAAGACCTACGTCTCGGTGGAGTACGACGACAACATCCTCCTCACCAACGAGAACCTGGTGGTCAACGGCGAGGAGCTCGACGACACCGACACCCTGGTCAACCTCTTCCTCTCCGGTGAGTACGACCTGTGGAGCAAGACGGATCGCCGTCTCACCGCCCGCTACGCCTTCTTCCAGTCCCTCCACGACTCGGTCGACCAGTTCGACTTCCAGCGCCACGACTTCGAGCTCGGCTATCAGCAGTACTGGCAGAGCCCGTGGGCGCCGATGGTCTTCGGGCTGCGCTACGCCTACTACTGGGACCTCCTCGACAGCGACGACTTCCAGTCGAGCCACAACGTCTTCGCCAACGCCAAGGCGTTCGAGGCGCACAACCTCGCCACCGCCTTCGAGTACCACTACCAGAACATCAACTCCGAGGACGACCAGTACGACTACCTCGCCGGCGAGACCCACCGCACCGACCTCAGCCAGCTCTGGTTCTTCCACAACAAGAAGGGATTCCTGCAGCTCGGCCTGCGCTTCGGCAAGGAGGACCGCGACGACCAGGACGGCGAGCAGATCTTCTTCGGCCGCACCCGCTTCCTGAAGCTGGTCAAGGTGGAGCGGCGCCGCTTCTTCCGCTCCTACTCCTTTGACCAGAAGGGGGTCTACCTCAACGCCCACGTGCCGATCTACGACGAGGCGACCGCCGTCGACCTCGGCCTCGAGTACCTCACCAAGGACTACGACGACGACGACATCCTCTACCTGAAGGCGGACAAGCGGTTCCGCGACACCCGCAACGACGACCAGCAGCGCTACACCGCCGCCGTCACCCGCCAGCTCAACGACCACTTCCAGCTCGGCCTCCAGTACCGCCACGTGAAGAACGACTCCAACTTCGACGGCTCCGACGGCGAGCCGGACCGCGAGTACAACCAGAACGTCTACGGCCTCAACGTCACCGGGACCTTCTAGGCCGGCCACGACGGCCAGCACCTCCGAGGCCCCGTGGGGAGACCCGCGGGGCCTCTCTTTTTGCCTGCGTGGTTCACCACGGGGGACACGGGGAGGGGTGGGGGCAAGGGAGCGCGGGGACTTTCCGTGACACCCACGCGCGGCGAAATTGGCCACGGAAGGACACGGAATCGGAATGGCCCCCGCTCAAAATCGGAGGGCTGGCAGGTCGGTTACGCAAGGGATCGTCAAGGAGGGACGACCACCGCGGACGCTGCAAACATCATGCTGTTTTCTGATGGAGTCCTCTGTGCCCTCTGTGTCTCCGTGGTGAATATCCCCTTCGAGGGGTTGTCCATTTTCCCGATCGAGGAAAAGTGAGATGTCGTACTTGAAAACGCCTCCCCCTTACGCGAGTGGATGCCATGCCACTCGCCATGCTCAACCTGGCGTTATCAGAAGGAAGTACGCCGTCCGTCATGAGCGAAGGGGATAGGCAGCTCCAGAGAAGGCGTGCTGCCCTCCTTCCACGTCCCCTTCCGTGCCCTTCAGTGGATTCCGTGGCGAATCCCTGTCCGGCTACCGGGAGCCGGAGAAATACGTGAGCACGTTCGTCACCTCCGGGGCGGGGGCGCCGTCGCGGCCGCCGCGGAGGGTGAAGTCGAGGAGCACCCCCACGTCGAGGCCGGCGTCGCCCATCACTTGCACCACGTCCGCCACCAGCCCCGAGTCCGCGGTCGCCTCGCGCGCCGCCACCACCCCCTCGGGGGTGAAGTAGAGCTCCAGGGGGGCCCCAAGCTCCTCCACCAGATCGTCCACCACCACCGGCGCGCCCGGCGACGGCACCACCGCCCGGCTCGTCTCGGTGTCGCCCCCCTCGGTGGCCAGCTCGATCAAGACCTCGCCGCCCGCCACCGTCACCACCGCCCGCCTTCCTGTCTGGCGGCAGACCACGGTGGTGGTGTCGTCGCCGTCCTGGCTCGCCTCCCACTCATCGCAGTGGGGATCGAGAAGCTCCGCCGCCGACTCCACGTCGGCGATCCGCCCCACCGCCTCGGCGCACCCGGGGGAGAAGAAGCAGGCGAGCTCCGTGTTCGAACGTAGTCGGTCGACGAAGGAGCCGGTGGAGCGCAGCCGCAGGGTCGACTCGAGGGTTATCGAGTAGGTGCCGGCGATCTCCCCGGCGCCGGTCACCTCCCGCGCCAGGACGCCGTCCGCCTCGCTGGCCAGCGGTGCGTCGCCGCTGGTGGACGAGGAGAAGCCGCAGCCGGCAACGACAACAAGGATGAGAGGGGCAAGGAGGCGCATGGACGACCCGGGCTCCCCCCTTTGTCGGTGTCGCCCCACCATTCGGCAAGGGAAACGGCGACATGCTCCCCACCGCCGACGTACCCTGCGTCCATGGAGAGCCCCGTCCAGGTCCACCTCCGCCTCCCTGCCGTGGCCGCCGGTGCGGTCGAGGAGCTCCTCTGGTCCCTCGACGCGGGGGCGGTGTCGCTCTCCGAGATTGGGGAGGAGATGGAGCTCACCGCGATCCTCCCGGCCGCCGTGGCCGCCGGCCTGGAGGCGCAGGTCGCCGCCTTCCTCGACGCCTCCGGGATCGATGTCTCCTTCACCCTGACGCGCGAGCCGTATGCCGAGCGCGACTGGCAGGCCGCCTTCCGCCAGGAGTTTCTGCCGGTGGTGGTCGGCGAGCGGCTGGTGGTGGCGCCCACCTGGTGGGAGGCGCCCCTGCCGTCGGTCCCGATCTGCCTGCGCATCGACCCGCAGATGGCCTTCGGCACCGGCCACCACGCCACCACCCATGCCTGCCTCGCCTGGCTCGTGGAGCGGGCCGCCGAAGGCGGCGCCCACCCCGGCGGACTCATCGACGCCGGCTGCGGCTCGGGGGTCCTGGCCATCGCCGCCCACCACCTCGGCTTCACCCCGGTGGTGGCGATCGACAACGATCCCATCGCCTGCACCACCGCCCGCTGCAACGCCGCGGCCAATGGTGCCGCCACCATCCAGGTCATCGATGGCGACCTCGCCACCACGCCCCTTGGGGCCGCCCCGACGGTGGTCGCCAACCTCACCGCCGCGACGATCCTCGCCCTCCTCCCCACCCTCCTGGCGATGGTCGCCCCCGGTGGCCGCCTGATCCTCGCCGGCATCCTCACCGAACGCGAAGCAGAGGTGGCCGCCGCCCTCACAGCGGTGGGCCAACAGATAGTGACGCGGTACGAGGCGGACGGCTGGATCGCCGTCGTCAGCGAGGGGGGTCCCACACGGTAGACACGAACTCCCTCTCGGAGCCTGCGGCGCGGAAGGGTCGACCCCGCACGGTCGCGGGAATGTCCCGCCATGCGGTTGCCCGTGGTCCCCAGGAGGGGAGTCTCCTGGCCCCACCCTCACGAGGCGGCCGACTTCTCCGAGGGGGAGAGGAGGAGTCGGCGCGCCTCGCGTTCTAAGGGGGATACCTCGGCTAATGCAGGTGGCGTGCCAGGTCGGCGAAAAGCTGAGAAAAGGGTCATACACCCTTATTCTTCAGTCCTTTGCACAAAATCCGGCACCACGGAACGACCCCGAAAAGGAAACTCGAGTTTCCATTTCTACCCCCGGAAATGGAAACTCGAGTTTCCTTTTCCCGGCTCCTTTACGGCTACAGTTTCGGGGTCACAGTTTCGGGGTCAGGTCTTGCAGTTTCCGGGGTCACGGGGTCAGGTCTTGCATTGCAACATTTCTTCCAGAAATGTTGCAATGCAAGACCTGACCCCGTGACCCCGAAACTGCCGAAACTGCTGCGACCCCGAAACTGCTGACCCCAAAACCGCGGTCACGCCTCCACGGCGACGCCGGCGGTCTCCAGCTTGCCCTTGAGGCGCAACAGGGCCTTGGTGTGGATCTGGGAGATGCGCGACTCGGTGACCCCGAGGACGACGCCGATCTCCTTCATGGTGAGCTCATCGAAGTAGTAGAGGGAGACGACGGTGCGCTCGCGTGGCGGGATGAGGTCGAGCTCGTGCTCGATCACCTCCTTGACCCACTGCTCATCGAAGGCGTCGGCAGCGTCGCGTGCCTCCGGGTCGGTGATCGAGTCCTGCAGGCAGCGGTCGTCGTCGTCGTCGCGGTCGAAGGAGTCGTTGAGGGAGATGAGGGGCAGCCCCTGCGCCTTCGATTCGAGGATGGTGAGCTCGCCGACGGTGAGGCCGAGCTCCGCCGCCACCTCCTCGTGGGTGGCCGGCCGGCCGTAGACCTGCTCCAGGCGGGCGTAGGCCCGCGCCAGGGTGTTGATCTTCTGGCGCACCGAGCGGGGCACCCAGTCCTGGGCCCGCAGCTCGTCGAGCATGGCGCCACGGACGCGAATCTCGGCGTAGGTCTTGAACTGGATGTTGCGCGACAGGTCGAACTTCTCGATCGCGTCGATCAGCCCCAGGACCCCGGCGTTGATCAGCTCCTCCAGCTCGATGTGCGACGGCAGCCGCGCCGCCACCCGGTGGGCGATGTACTTGATCTGCGGCGCGTAGAGAAGGATGAGCTCGTTGCGCAGGGCCACGGGGCGGCCACTGCCCTCGGCCAGGTACGCTTTGATTGTGTCCATCATGGTCTTGTCTCCCGGGTGGGTGCCTTTCTTTGCGAGGCCTACAGGGCGGGGCCGGCGGCCTCGGGGGTCCAGAGGCGGCGCCAGAAGAACTGGATGTTTCCCTTCGGGAACATCGACGCGGGCGAGCGGTCGATCTCCTTGGCGAGCTCGCGGAAGTGGCGGCTGGAGATCGCCTCGGGGTAGCGCTCGGTGACGAGCTGCTGGTCGCGCACCGCCCGCGCCAGCTTGTCGTCGTGGGGGACGAAGCCGGCGAGCTCGAGGCGGATGGTGAGGAAGCGGTCGCACACCGTGGTGAGGTGGCGGAAGACCGACAGGGCCTCACGCTCGCCGCTCGCCTGGTTGACGATGAGCTTGAACTCCTTCTCGCCGTACTGGCGGCTCATCACCTTGATGAAGGCGTAGGCGTCGGTGAGCGAGGTGGGCTCGGGGGTCGCGACGACGCAGATCTCCTGGGCGGCCATGGAGAAGAAGCAGACGTTGGCGGCGATCCCTGCTCCCGTGTCGATGATGAAGACGTCCACCGGCTCGTCGAGCTCGTCGAGCCCGGCGAGGAAGCGGAGGCGGTCCGCCTCGGAGAGGTGGGTCAGCTCGGCAAGCCCCGACGGCGCCGGCAGGATGCGCATGCCGCCGGGGCCGGTGATGAGGATCTCCTGCAGGGTCGCGTCGCCGCGCAGACAGTCCTGCAGGGTGAGGGCCGGGTTGAGGCCGAGCAGCACGTCGATGTTCCCGAGGCCGAGGTCGGCGTCGAGGACGAGGACATTGAGGCCGCGCTCGCACAGGGCGTAGGCGAGGTTGGCGACGATGTTGGTCTTGCCGACGCCCCCTTTACCGGAGGTGACGGAGAGGACCTTGACGTGGGTATCCCGGCGACTGGAACCGGCGAGGTTGAGTGGGCTCATCTTTGTTCCTTGTCGGACAGGCAAGTAGCGACTAGAGGCCTCTTTGAGACGGCGGCTTGATTCGTTGACACGGACCCTTCGGCGCCGCCTCCGGCCGTCCCCCGGCGAGTCACCAGGGCACGCAGGAGGTCGCGGTTGGCGTCGGCGAGGTCCTCGGGGAGCTGCCGGCCGGTGGTCAGCCAGCTCACCGGCAGGGCCGTCTCCGCGGCGATCGCCGCCACCTGGCCGAAGGAGGCGGCCTCGTCGACCTTGGTGAAGGCGAGGCGGTCGATGCCGAGGGTGCGGTGGGCGGCGACCTGGCGGCGCATCTCGGGAAGCGCGGTGGCCGCCGGCAGGAGGAGGTGACAGACGGCGCGCCGCGCCAGGCCACGCAGGAGCACGGCGAGGTCGGGCTGCTGCTCCACGTCGACGCTGGTGGCCGGGCAGTCGACGAGACCGAGGCAGTGGGGGGGGAGACGGTCGAGGGCCTTGTCGAGGGCGGCCCCGTCGCTCACCCGGGTCAGGGGCAGGCCGAAGACCTCGGCGTAGCGGCCCAACAGGGCGGCCCCCTCTGGGCGGGCGAAATCGAGGGTGATGAGGTGGACCGGGATCTGGTGGAGCTGCTTGGCGCGCAGGGCGAGCTTCACCACCAGGGTCGACTTGCCGGCGCCGCTGGAGCCGAGCAGGGCGTGGACCTCGCCCGCCCCCGCCTCGGGGGTGCAGTTGATCGCCGTGCCCATCGCCTCGGCGAGGCGCATGAGCGGGGTCTCCCCGGGGGTGGCGGGCTGCGAACCGTAGGAGGCCTGGAGCCGCCCGCCCCAGTGGCGTGCGGCCACGGAGTCGAGGCCGGCAACGGAGAGCTCGGCGAGCAGCCGCGGGTCGACCTCGCCCGCCGCCATCGGCTGCGGCGCCTGGATCGCGGCGACCAGGGTGTCGACCTTGCGATCCAGGGCGATGAGGGCGGTGGTGAGCGCGATGAGTTCGCTCGACTCCGGCGCGGGGGAAACCACCGTGGCCGGAGGGGACGCCTCGGCGTGGGCCGCACCGATCTGCCGCACCGCCTCCGCCACGGAGTCGAGGCGCCGCTCCAGATCGGCGACGGCCGACGGCGCCGGGTGGAGGTCGGCGGATGGGGGCTGGGGGGAAGGCCCCTGCCCTCCGGACAGGGCCGATTTCTCGGAGGAGGCGGCATCATGCGCCTCGGGTCGGCCGCGCCGACCCGCCAACCCCCCATCCCCCACCCGCCGATCTCCACCGCGACGGGGCGCCTCGGCGCGCGCCAGGACGGTGTCGAAGCTCGCCCGCACCGGCGGGATGACCCGTCGGCGCCGGCCCGGGTTGCGATCCACCGCCGCCACCACCTCCACCAGCTCGCCGGCGGCGCGCCGCCCGGCATCCTTGATCCGGCGGGTCTCCAAGAGGACCGCGTCGGGGCCGAGGCTCTTCTTCACCGCGGCCATGGCCTCGGGGACGGTGCGGGCGGCGAAACGTTGGATACGCATTGCCTACTCGACGGTGGCGACCGACTGGACCCGCACGTCGGGCTCGATCTCGTTGAAGGAGAGGACCGCCAACCCCTTGATGAAGCGGTCGGTGAGGCGGCGCAGGTGGCGGCGCAGGGACGGCTGGACCAGGAGGACCGGGGTGATCGACGCCGCCTGGAGGTCGCGGGTGGTGTCGGCGAGCTTGTCGATGATCTGCTGGGCCCGCGCCGGCTCCATGGAGAGCTGCTGACCGCGCTCCCCCTCGGCGATGGCCCGCGCCAGCTCCTCCTCGATCGCCCCGCCGAGGGTGAAGACCTGAAGCTCGCCGCCGTCGCCGAGATACTTGTTGGTGATCGTCCGCGAAAGGGCGGCGCGCACCTGCTCGGTGAGCAGCTCCGGGTCGGTGGTGAGCGGTGCGTGGTCGGCGAGGACCTCGAGGATGGTCTGGAGGTTGCGCACCGAGATGTCCTCGGCGAGGAGGTTCTGGAGGACCTTCTGCACCTGGCCGAGGGTGAGGAGGCCGGGGACCAGCTCCTCCACTACCTTTGGGCGCCGCTTGCCAAGGTGGTCGAGAAGATCCTGGACCTCCTGCCGGCCGACGAGCTCGTGGGCGTGAGAGCGGACCACCTCGGTGATGTGGGTGGCGAGCACCGTCGGCAGGTCGACCACCGTGTAGCCGGCGAACTGCGCCTTCTCCCGGTCGCGCTCGGTGATCCACATGGCCGGCAGGCCAAAGGCGGGCTCGGTGGTCGCCACCCCGTCGATGGGCTGCTCGACGGTCCCGGGATCCATCGCCAGGAGGTGGTGGAGCATCACCTCGCCGTCGGCGACCGCCACCCCACGGATATAGATGCGGTAGGCGCCCTGCTTGAGCTGCAGGTTGTCGCGGATGTGGATCGGCGGGACGATGATCCCGAGGTCGGTGGCCGCCTGGCGGCGGATCGCCTTGATGCGCGACAGCAGATCGCCGCTCTTGCCCGCGTCCACCAGGGAGATGAGGCCGAAGCCGACCTCCAGCTCCAGGACGTCGAGGTCCAGCAGCTCGGCCATTGCCTCGGGCGAGGTGTCGGGCGACGCCTCCGGCTCGATCGCCTCCTCTACCTCGTCCACCGCCGCCGGCGGCTCCGCCACCGCCGAGCGGTGGGAGATGAAGGCGGTCAGCCCGGCCAGCGCCAAGAAGGGCAGGGTCGGCAGGCCGGGGACCAGGCCGAGGAGCGCCAGGACACCGGAGGCCAGGTACATCGCCCGCGGATAGGCGGAGAGCTCCTTGGCGAGGGTGTTGCCGAGGTTGTCGCTGGTCGCCGAGTTGGTGACCACGATGCCCGCGGCGGTGGAGATGATCAGCGCGGGGATCTGCGACACGAGGCCGTCGCCGACGGTGAGGATGGTGTAGTTGTGGGCCGCGGCCGCCAGGGTCATCCCCTGTTGCAGGGTGCCGATGATCAGGCCGCCGACGATGTTGATGCTGGTGATGATGATGCCGGCGATGGCGTCGCCGCGGACAAACTTGGAGGCGCCGTCCATCGCCCCGAAGAAGTCGGCCTCCTGCTCGATCTCCTCCCGCCGCGCGCGCGCCTGGTTCTCGTCGATGAGGCCGGCGTTGAGGTCGGCGTCGATCGACATCTGCTTGCCGGGCATCGCGTCGAGGGTGAAGCGGGCGGAGACCTCCGCTACCCGCCCGGCGCCCTTGGTGATGACGATGAAGTTGATGAGGACGAGGATCAGAAAGACGATGATCCCGATGACGTAGTTGCCGCCGACGACGAACTGCCCAAACGCCTGGATCACGTGGCCGGCGGCGCCCGGCCCCTCGTTGCCGTGGGAGAGGATGAGGCGGGTGGAGGCGACGTTGAGCGACAGGCGCAGCAACGTGGTGACCAGCAGCAGGGGCGGGAAGACGGAGAAGTCGAGCGGCGAGGTGGTCGAGGTGGCGACGAAGAGGATGAGGACCGCGCTGGTGACCGAGATGGCGAGCAGGAGGTCCATCACCGGCGCCGGCAGGGGCACCGTCATCACCATCAAGATCCCCACCACCCCGGCGGCGAGGTAGAGCTCACCGCGGTGGCCACCGCCGGTGAGGGCGGCTGGGGATGGGGCGGTGGCGGAGAGGGCAGCGGCCATGGCGATTACCTCGAGGTAGCGGTCGCCTCACGGCGGGCGCGATAGACGTAGGCGAGGAGCTCGGCGACGGCGCGGTAGAGGTGCTCGGGGACGAACTGTCCCACCTCCACGGTGCGGTAGAGGGTGCGGGCCAGGGGCCGGTCCTCGCGCACCATCACCCCGGCGTCGCGGGCGATCTGCTTGATCCGCTGGGCGACAAAGCCGGCCCCCTTGGCGACCACCCGGGGCGCTGCGTCCTCGCCGCGCTGGTAACGCAGGGCCACGGCAAAGTGGGTCGGGTTGGTGACCACCACGTCGGCGGTGGGCACCTCGGCCATCATCCGCTTGCTCGCCATCTCGCGCTGCAGCGCCCGGATGCGGGAGCGGATAAGGGGGTCGCCCTCGGACTCCTTCATCTCCTCCTTCACCTCCTGGGTGGTCATCCGTAGGTCCTGGGTGAACTTCCACCGCTGGTAGGCGAAGTCGGCGAGCGCCAGGAGGCAGATGAAGATCAGGCAGTTACGCATCACCGCGAAGCAGAGGAGGCCGGTCTGCGGCAGGATGGTGGCGACGCCGCCGCCCCCCACCGCGACGATGTCTGCCACCCGGTGGCGGAGGGAGAGCCACACCACCACCGACAGGGCGATGATCTTCGCCACACCGCGCAGGAGCTCCATCACCGCATTGAGGGAGAAGAGGCGCTTGAAGCCGGCCGTCGGGCTGACCCGCTCAAGCTTCGGGGCGACCGCCTCCGGGCTCATCACCATCCCCACCTGGCCGAAGCCGCCGATGAGGGCGGCGGCGGTGGAGGCGAGGAGGACCGGCGCCAGCACCCCCAACCCGGCACGGGTCCAGCCGGCGGCGAGGCCCGGCAGGGACTCCAGGTCAATATCAAAGCCGCCCGCGAGGCAACCACGGGTAATCGCCTCCAGCCCCGCCCACATGTGGCTTCCGCCGAGGGTGAGGGCGAGGACCCCGCCGCCGAGGACCATCGCCGAGGTCACCTCGCGGCTCTTCGGCACCTGCCCCTTACGCCGCGCCTCGTCGCGCTTGTGTTGGGTAGGCTGCTGGGTCTTGTCCTGATCCGACACGGGAGGCTCCGGCGGCTACGACAGGGAGGTGAGGATGTGGGTGAAGTGGCCGCCCATGCCGTCGACGCCCCGCTCCATCCACCACGCCAACAGCGGCAGGGTGAGGCCGAGGGAGACCAGGCCGATGGCGATCTGCAGGGGAAAGGCGACAAGGAAGACGTTCATCTGCGGCAGGGTCCGCGCCAGGATCCCGAGGCCGAGTTGGGTGAGGAGCATGGCGGCGATCACCGGCGCGGCGATCGACAGGCCGGCGACGAAGACCGCGGAGGTGAGCTCGTAGATCACCTCCATGGCGCCGCCGCCGAAGTGGGCCCCGGCGAGCCCCACCCGGCCGAAGCTGAGGGCGAGGGCCTCGATCACCCGCAGGTGGCCGCCAAGGGCGAAGAAGATCAGGCCGGCGAGGATGAACTGGAACTGCCCCACCACCATCGAGTTGGCGTGGGTCATCGGGTCGAACTGGCTGGCGGCGGCGAAGCCCATCTGGGCGGCGATCGTCTGGCCGGCGAGCTGGATACCGGCAAACAGCGCCGCCACCACGAAGCCGATCAGCGCCCCGATGACGATCTCCCCGGCGACCCCGAGCGCCAGGGCCGTGAGGCTCGTGGGGGCGGCGACCGCGGCGACGCGCGGCAACAGCAGCCCGGCGATCGCCACGGCGAGTCCCACCTTCACCGGCCGCGGCACCACGCTGCCCCCGAGGACCGGGGTGAGGCCGATCACCGCCGCCACCCGCGCCAGCACCAGGGCGAAGCGGGCCGCCAGACCGAGGTCGATGGACAGGGCCGCGCTCATCCGTGGACCAGCTCCGGCATCGAGGTGTAGAGGCGGGTGGTGTAGTCGATCATCACCTGCGCCATCCACGGCATCATGGCGACCATCACCAGGCACATGGCCAGGAGCTTGGGGACGAAGGTGAGGGTCATCTCCTGCACCTGGGTGAGCGCCTGCAGGAGGCTCACCACCACGCCCACCACCAGCCCCACGAGGAGCAGGGGGCCGGCGAGCAACAGCGCCACCTCTACCGCCTCTCGTCCCAGACCCACCACGGTGTCGATGTTCATCGGTTCGCTCCTCGCACCGGGGATCGGCGCGCCTGCGGGGGACAGAGCAAGACGGATGCCAGCCCCTGCAAGGCCGCAACGAGAACGCGAACCACGCCGCTAAACCGTTGCAACAACGGCGCTAACCCACCGTTTCACCCTCCCGGCCGGTGCGCCGCTCGGTGCCGGAGACGTCAACGACGTCGGCGTGTGCAGTCACCGGTTTGACGACTCCGCACGCGCCCCGTCGGCGTCCGCACCCCTCTTCCTACCACCCTCTTCCGTCGCCCCACCGCGAGTTCCACCACACACCCGAAGAATCGTGTTCAGGTTTCCCAATCCAACGCCGATACGGTTTTGCAGGAGGAGCAACCAACGTTCCCAACAAACGCGAGGTTGCCGGTGAAGCCGCTAACAGAAGAGCAGGTCATCAACCCGATCCTGAACTGCAATTCGAAGATCGATATCCTCCGTGTATTGGCACGGGCGGAGGATCCCCTCACGGGTCGTCGTATCGCACTCTTGGGGGGCATCAGCGGCCGCTCGTGTCAGCTCTCCCTCCAGGCGCTGACCGAGGCCGGGATCCTCATCCGCAAGGTGGTGGGCCGGGCCCATACGTACACGTTGAACCGCGATCACAGGCTGGTGCGGGAGGTGGTCATCCCGCTCTTCCAGACCGAAGACGCTCTGGTCTCCTGAGGACCGGGTTCCGTATGGGCCGGCCCACCGCCGCACCTCCCACCGGGGGTGACGCCACCACCCTCGACCACGCGCGGGTGGCGGCGCTGATGGCGTCGGTGACCGAGCTACCGACGCTGCCGGCGATCGCCACCCGGGTGAGCTCGGTGGCCCGTGACCCCGACTCCACCGTCGGCGACATGGCGGCGGTGATCAGCCAGGACCAGGCGCTCACCGCCAACCTCCTGCGGGTGGTCAACTCCGCCTACTTCGGCTTCATCCGCCGGATCTCCTCGGTCTTCGAGGCGATCAACCTCCTCGGCTACAACGAGGTGGTGAAGATGGCCTTCACCGTGGCGGTCATCCACGAGCTCGACTACGACTCGGCCAACCGCTTCGACCGCAACGCCTTCTGGACCCACGCCGTGTGCACCGCAAACGCCAGCCAGGCACTCGCCGAGCAGCTCCACTGCGCACCACGCGACGACGCCTTCACCGCCGGCCTGCTGCACGACATGGGCAAGCTGATCCTCGACCAGTTCTTCCCCGATGCCTTCGGCGAGATCCTCGCCCTGATCCGCGAAGAGGGGTTGACGAGCTGCGAGGCGGAGATGGGCCGCCTCGGCACCACCCACGCGCAAATCGGCGAGTGGGTCGCCCGAAGCTGGCTCCTGCCCGAGGCCGCCATCGCCTCGATCCGCCACCACCACGAGCCGCCGGAGGAGCGGTGCGGCCTGCCCAACTCCGCCGACCCGATCGTCGACGTGGTGCAGTTCGCCGACCTCCTGTGCCGCGCCGAGGGGCTCGGCCACAGCGGCGACCCGGCACGACCCGAGCTCCCCGAGGCCCCCCTGGCGAACCTCGGCCTCGACCCCAACTCCCTCGACCTCCTGCGCGAGCGGCTGGCGGAGGTGGCGGCGGAGATCTCCGCGTTTTTTTGACCGGCGGTCAAAAAAACGGTGTCGGGAGATTGCCGACGCTCTTGCGACCGTCTAACGACACCGCGACGACCCGGAATCTGTGCCCTTCGGAGTCGGGGGAAGGAGGAGGGAGAGGGAGGGGACCGCGGGCACGTCGGTCACCCTTCGTTCCGGCTGGTGGGTGTCGGGGCGCGTAACCGCCACCACGAAGCCGATCCCCGCCGCCTGCGCCGCCTTCAGTACCGGCACGCTGTCGTCCACGAGGAGGGCACGGGAGGGGTCGTAGGGGAGAACGCCGCGGAGCCGCGCCCAGAAGCGCGGATCTTCCTTCGGGGCGCCGAGGTCGTGGGAGACCACGAGCTCGTCCAGGAGCGCCCCGAGGCCGGTAAGCCTCAACTTCAGGGCGACGCTCTTGGTGTGGGCGTTGGTCACCAAGACGCGCCGCTTGCCCGCCGCCCCCACGGCGCGGAGGAAGTCGAAGGCGTGGGGCAGGGGGCGGATGTAGTGGCTCACCTCCTCCTTGAGCTCGGCGATCGGCAGGGAGAGCTCGCGGCTCCAGTGGTCGACACAGTACTACTCGAGCCTCCCGGCCACCTTCCGGTACTCACCGCGGAGCCACTCCAGGGCCGTCTCCGGGTCGGTCCCGTCCCGCCGGGCAATCTGCTCCGGCACGTGGTGGAGCCAGAAGTGGGTGTCGAAGTGGAGGTCGAGCAGGGTGCCGTCCATATCCAGGAGGACGGTGTCGATCTCGGACCAGGGGAGGTGGGGCGCGCTGCGCGCGCCGGGATGGGGGGTGGGGGATGGGGGGTGGGGGATGGTGCCGGCCTGCGGCCGGCGGGCGTTACTTTCAGAGGTAGCTTTCATCTTCATCGCCAGCCCGCAGGGCTGTCCTCCCCCCTCATCCCTCATCCCCCACCCCTGGGGCCGAAGGCCCCTCCACCACCGCCTCGTCCGGCAACCTGGCCCGCACCGCGTCCCGCGCCGCCACCACCGCCTCGGGGTCGCGGCCGGCAAAGGTGATCCGCACCCGGTAGTCGTCGCGCCCCACCGCCGGGTAACTGCCGATCTCCACCTCCGGGCACTGCTCCGCCGCCTGTCGTAGATCCTCGGCGATCCGCCCCTCGCCGAGGGTGGTGTGGAGGCACAGGTAGGTGAAGGGGGTCCCCCGGAGGGTCGTCCGCAGGGAGGCGAACCGCTCGCGAAAATAGGGGGGGATGCCGGGAAAGAGGTAGATGTTCTCCATCCGCACCGTCGGCCACACCCCGTCACCCCCCCCCACCAGCTCCCCCCCCTCGGGGATTCGCGCCATACGGAGCTGGCTCTCGCTCGGCCTCCCCTCCGGAAGGCTGTCGCGCAGGATCGTCTCCAGCACCGGGGCGACCACCAGGCCGACGCCGAAGGCGTGGGCCACCGCGTCGACGGTGACGTCGTCGTGAGTGGGGCCGATGCCACCGGTGGTAAAGAGATAGGTGTAGCGCGGAGAGAGCTCGCGCAGGGCCGCGGCGATGGTCTCCACCTCGTCACGCAGGATCCGTACCTCGCGCAGGCTGATCCCCAGCTGCCACAGCTCACGAGCGAGGACCGGCAAGTTCTCATCGACCACCTTGCCCGCGAGGAGCTCGTTGCCGATGAGCAGCGCCGCCGCCGTGGTTTGTCCCGCCGACCTCATCCGCCGAGGATGCGATGGAGGCCGCACCCGCCGCAACCGCACCCATCAAACCCGTAAACGTCGGTCGAGGTGCTCGCGCCGGGGCGCAGAGGTGCAGCAAAAAGAGTGACGGTCGAAAAAGCTGCTGTTTCCAGGTCCCTGCGTGGGAGGGAACACGAAAAAAACGCGGCCCGCCTGCCGGTGGCAGACGGGCCGTGATCGTGGTGGAACGGGTGAGGCGATGCGACTACGCCGCGTGGGTCTCACTCGCAAGACCGCTGTCCCCCGCCTTCTGGCGGCAGTCGTCGATGATCTCCTGCAGAGTCCGGCTGCCGAGGTAGTCACGGATGTAGTCACGGAACTCGTGCCACATGCGGCCGGTGCCGCGGATGCACGACCGGTCGCTCGGCGCCTCCGTCTCCTCACCCTCGGCGAGGTTGGAGAAGACCTCGATGCCCAAGACGTTGATGATGTCGTCGATGGAGATCTCGGTGGCCGGACGGGCAAGGAGGAAGCCCCCCTTGGGACCGCGGACACTGGCGACGATGCCGCCCCGCCGCAGCTTATTGAAAAGCTGCTCCAGGTAGTGGAGGGAGATCCCCTCTACCTCGGCAATCTCGGAGAGCGGGATCGGCCGCTGGCCACTGGTGTAGTTGGCGATATACGCCAACGAGCGGACGGAGTAGGTGATCTTGGTGGAAAGAAGCATGGGTGTGTTCCCTTCACGGGTGTGCGGTGGGTGGCCGCAAGGTCATGCCGCGGCTGTACCTGGCGCGGCTTGTCAGGTAGGAGCCCCCCCCTCAAGAAACGGTTCGACAGCCAACCCTGGTTGGCCCAAGGCTTGCATATAGCCCCTCTCGCCCCCAGATTGAGGCATGCAGATTGGATCCTTCCATGGGCTCATCACATGGGCGACAGCGTGGCACCAAAGGGCCATTCTACTGCACTCGACTCAAGTTTACACACCCCCCGTAGGAGCACCCCATGATCACCGTCACCGAGTCCGCCGCTGAAAAGGTCAAGGAGGTTCTGGCCCGCCAGGGGAAGGCGGAGGGCGCCATCCGTGTCCAGGTCAAGGGCGGCGGCTGCTCCGGGATGCAGTACACCTTCTCGCTGGTAGACGGGCCGCGCCCGGACGACCAGGTGGTCACCGACAAGGGGGTGCGGGTGTGCGTCGATCCGAAGAGCGCCGTCTTCCTTCAAGGTGCGGAGGTTGACTTCGTGGAGGCCTTCATCAACGGCGGCTTCAAGGTGCGCAACCCAAACGCCAGCGGGAGCTGCTCCTGCGGTGAGTCATTCAGCGCCTGAGCCGTTTCGCCCCGATGGAAACGCTGCAGGTCAAGTGTCAGAGCTGTAACCGCCAGCTCTCCAGCTTCTTCTGCCGGGAGTGCCGGACGGTGGTGCCGGTGCCGCGCGGGGTCGACTACTTCCGCTACCTCGGCCTGCCGCAACGGCCGCAAATCGACGCAGATCGCCTGGAGCAGACCTACCTCCGCCTGAGCCAGGAGTACCACCCGGACCGCCACCCGGACCTCGACCCCGAGCAACACGCGGCGATCCTCCAGCGCTCGGCGCTGCTCAACCAGGCCTACGCCTGTCTGAAGGAGCCGAAGCAGCGGGTCCAGTATTTGGTCGAGCTCCTCACCCAGGGAGAGCGGTCGGCCAGCCACGCCATCCCGCCGGCGGTGGCGACCCTCTTTCGCCAGGTGCAGACCGCCCTCTCGGAGGCGGACGGCTACCTGTGCGAGGCGGAGCGGCCGAAGTCCACCCTGGAGGCGGCCGCCTTCGCCCTGGGCAGCGGCGAGCGCGAGCGCCACGCCAAAGCCCTCGCCCACTGCCACGAGGCAACCCACGCCCAGCAGGACGAGGCCCTCGCCCAGCTTGCGGAGATCGACGCCCTCTGGGATCAGCCCGGCGAGCAGTCGGAGGAGGCGTTTCACCGCCTCGCGGCACTGGCCGACACCCTCTCCTATCTCGACCGGCTGGAGGCACAGGTCCACGAGCGGCTGGTGAAGCTCCGGATGGTCACCCTGCCGAACCTCGCCCGTCCCTAACCCACCTGCCCCTCACTCGGATTGCCCATGAGTTGCATCATCGGTATCGACCTCGGCACCACCAACTCGGTGGTGGCGGCACTGGACAGCGGCATGGCCATGGTCATTCCCGACGGCTCAGGCCGGCGGATTACCCCGTCGGTGGTCCACTACCCGGCCGACGGCGAGCCGGTGGTGGGCGAGGCGGCCAGGCGCCAGCGGATGGTGGCGCCGGAGCGGACCCTCTACTCGGTGAAGCGGTTCATGGGGAGGCGCGGTAATGAGATCGGCGACGACGCGACCGCGGTGAGCTACCCGGTGACCGGCGAGGGTGACGGCCCCGCCACCTTTCCGATCGACGGTCGCGACTTCGCCCCGGAGGCGGTCGCCGCCGAGATCCTCAAGAAGCTCAAGAACGATGCCGCCGCCTTCCTCGGGGAGGAGGTCAGCCGGGCGGTGATCACCGTCCCTGCCTACTTCAACGACGCCCAGCGCAACGCCACCAAGCGGGCCGGTGAGCTCGCCGGCCTCACCGTGGAGCGGATCATCAACGAACCTACCGCCGCGGCGCTGGCCTACGGCCTGGGGCAGGAGACGGAGAGGCGTATCGCCGTCTTCGACCTCGGCGGCGGCACCTTCGACGTCTCGATCCTCGAGGTGAAGGAGGGGGTCTTCAAGGTCCTGGCCACCTGCGGCAACACCCACCTCGGCGGCGACGACATCGACACCGCCCTACTCACCCACCTCCGGCAGGTGGTCGGGGCCGACGGCCATGGGGAGCTCCTCGACCAACCGCCGGTCATCGCCCGCCTGCGCGACGCCGCCGAACAGGCGAAGATCGCCCTGTCGGACGGGGAGGAGACCAGCATCACCCTCCCCTTCCTCGGCCCCGGCTACAACTTCGACTGCCCCCTCACCCGCGCCGAGCTGGAGCGGCTCATGGAGTCGGTGGTCGAGCAGACACGACGGCCGTGCATCCAAGCCCTCGGCGACGCCCGCCTCACCCCCGCCGACCTCGACGCGGTCCTCCTGGTGGGCGGCTCCACCCGCATTCCCATGGTCCGCCGTCTGGTCGGGGAGCTCTTCGAGCGCACCCCGGACACCTCGATCAACCCGGACGAGGCGGTGGCGGTGGGGGCGGCCACCCAGGGGGCGATCCTCGAAGGCCACCACGACGACCTCCTGCTCCTCGACGTCACCCCCCTGTCGCTCGGCATCGAGACCTACGGCGGGTTGATGAACACCATCATCCCGCGTAACACCACCATCCCCACCAAGGCGGGGGAGTCGTTCACCACCGCGGTGGACAACCAGCGCTCGGTCTCCATCCGGGTGTTGCAGGGCGAGCGGGAGATGGCCGACGACAACTGGGAGCTCGGCCGCTTCATGCTCGAAGGGATCGAGCCGGCCGCCGCCGGGGTGCCGCGCATCGGTGTCCAGTTCACCATCGATGCGGACGGCATCCTCCACGTCCTCGCCCGCGACCAGCTCACCGGCAAGGAGCAGGTGGTGCGGATGCGATCCACCGTCGACCTCCCGGAAGAGGAGGTGAATGAGATGGTGGAGGCGTCGATCCAGCGCGCCCGGGAGGACATGGC
>JAJRSX010000063.1 GCA_024278555.1 bacterium
CGGCACCCCGCGCTCGGAGAAGAGGGTCAGCGCCGAGACCGGGAGGATCACCTCGCCAAGGATGACCACCCGCCCAACCCGTCGCGCCGGTACCCGCTGCTCGGCGCGGCCCGGGACGGTGACCGCAACCGATGCCCCCTGGCGCCGGACGTGCACGCCGTCGCGGCCCGCAAGGTAGAGGGTTTGCAGGTCTTCCTCCGGAAGCGGTCGCGCCTGCATCTAGCCCTCCTCTTCCACGACGTTCTCCTCCATCCATTCCTCTCCGAGCCAGCGCACGAGGGCGCGCACCGTATCCCGCCAGCCGGAGCGCTCGCCCTCGGCCCATGCCTCGTAGAGGGGGTAGTAGCGCGCTCGAGCCCCCTTCTTCAGGTAGCAGCCGGGGCGTTCGTCACCGCTGGAGAAGTCGCGGCCGGTGAAGGTGCGTTCGTGGAAGAGGCGCCAGATGAAGCCGTCCGCCGCCGGGCGCGCACCCTCCACCAAGTCACAGACCAGCGACTCGCGCCCGAAGTCGCGCTCGTGGAGGTAGCCGACCATGGGGTCGAGTCCGGCCACCGCAACCTCCCGGAGGTGCTCGGCATGGACCAGGGTGTAGGTGAGCGACAGGAGCGCATTCACCGGGTCGCGCGGCGGCCGCCGGTTGCGGTCGGTGAAGTCGAGCGACGGCGGGAAGCACTCCTGGTAGGCGGCAAAGTAGGCGGCGGCGGCCGCGCCTTCGAGACCGCGCTGGCTCTCCACTGCCACACCCTCCTCCGCAAGCCGTGCCCGTGTGGTCTCCATGCGTTCGAGGGAGGTGACCACCACCTCGCCGCGCCGGGCGTGGGGCTGGAGCTGCTGCAAGAGCGCTACCTGGCCCGCCACTTTGGTGCGCACCACCGCTGCCGCCTGCTCCCGCACCCGCGCCTCGTCGGCGGCGGCGCGGTACTGGGCGAGGCGCCGGCGGCCGTCGCCGTGGAGGGTGGCGGCGAAGCTCCCCACCACCTGGTGACGGCGGCCGCCGATGAGGCAGACCACCACCCCCTGCTCCGCGAGGCGGTGCAGGAGGCGCGTCTCCAGGTGGACGTTGCCCACGATGACCAGACGGGTGAGGGGGCCAAGGGGGATGGCAGCGCTGCGCCGGCCATTCTCGTAGACCGCGATGGCGTGGCCGTCGGCACGCAGCTCGGCCTCTTTGCGGTCGATGTAGCAGGTGGTCACTTTTTTTCGCTCCGCGAAAAAAAGGTAATCCGACCGAGGCCAAAGGTAGCGCCCTGGCCGAGGTGGAGGAGCTCGGCAGCGGTCAGGAGGGGGCGAAAGGAGGGCCACGGGCCGTGAAAGGTGACCGTGCCGGTCCAGCCACCGAGGCGCATCCGCGCGCGCTGGCGGGTGGAGTAGCGCTCGAGATCGCGCCACTGGAGTGCTTCGCTCGCCAGCACGACTCCCTCCGCCGCACGGATCCAGGCGCGATGGTCGAGGGCGGGGAGGCCTGTACCGTGACACGCCGCCAGCAGGCTAAGCCGGCGCAGGAGGTGTTTGATGAGCACGGGAAAGGTGGGACGGGCGCCGTAGCGGCCGCGCTCCTTCAGGCGCACGGGGGTATGGAGGTGGAGCGTGAGGGGGGATGCGTCATCGCCGCCTGCCGGCGGGGTGGCGGGCAGCGCGGGGAGGGGGCAGGCGTAGGGACCGGGCGAGAGGCGGGTGCTCTCCGGCGTGAGGAGGGGGGCGGGGGGCTCGTCCGGGTTGGTGAGGGTGACGTGGGTAAGGCGGAAGCGCCCTCGGCCGCGGCCGAGCCCCATCTCGCCGAGGCGGCGAAAGGCGTAGATGAAGTAGGGGAGCTGCTCCTCTGCCCGGCCAAGGAGGGTGAGACCGATGTCGATGGGCTCGCCCGGGGCGAAGCGGTGGTCTGCCTCCGGCGGCTCGATGATGAAGGGGCGCGGCGCCTTGCCGCCGGCAGGCAGGAGTGGTGTGCCTTCGGGGACGGGGGTCTCGAAGACCTTGATGTAGACGCAGGAAGAGGCGAGGAGGCAGGTGTCGCACGGCTGGCGCCGGAGGGGACAGGCGGTATGTTTGAAGGCGATGCCAAAACCGCCACGAACCACGGTGCCGGCAAAGTCGGTGAGCTCGATGGTGGCGAGCGGCTCAAGGGTGAGGCGGAGGCGGGCGGCGTGCAGGGGCGACACGGCCAACCCATCATCGGCAGTTCCCGCTACGGCTGGCGACTCGCCCGGCCGCATCACCCCTCCCTCCATCGTGGGAAGGTGGGGAGACTCCCCACCTCCAGATCGAGGAGATCGAGGGTCGCGGCGAGGAGCTGCTGGTAGGTCTCGCGGCGGATCGGAGTGGTGCCGTGGCCGAGGATCGACTGGTTGCGCTGGTCCAGCAGCGACCGCAGGGTCGGCCACGCCTCCTCGAAGCGCGCCCCGAGGGGATCGTCGAGGGCGGCCAGCAGCCGGTACGTGGCACGGAGGGGGATCTGGAGACACTGCTTCTCCTCGTTCCAGTAGCGGTGGCGGTATTCGTCACACAGGGGCTCGGGGAGGATCTCGGGGTCGAGGCTGCCGTTATCGAGGCCGTGAACGTGACGGAGGGTGAGCTTGGCGAGCTTCTCCACCGCGGCGTAGAGGCGGGCGACCGCGTCTTCGTACTTCTCCTCCAGGTCGGCGCGGCGGGTTGCGTTGGCAACGAGGTCGGCGACGTAGGCACGGGGGTGGCTTGAGGTGATCTCCGCGAGATGGGGCTGGAGGTCGCCGGCCGCCTGGAGAAAGGTCCGCTCGGGGGCGTCCGCGGCAAGCAACCCGATGGACTCGTGGAGCTTGCCGAGGGCGTGGCCGAGGGCGGCGC
>JAJRSX010000064.1 GCA_024278555.1 bacterium
CACCGGCAGGACACAAATCCGGCTCTTCCGGTCGCTCACGTCCACTCCGATCGTCTGCGTGGTAGCCCGCTTCATGGTCGCTCTCCTTTGCTTGTGGGCTCCGAGCCCGTGGTTAGCATTGAGCCAGGTGAGAACCTGAGCTCGCGAGGAGAGCGGCCTCCTCATCCCATCTCTGCGGGAGATTCCCACCCGACGAGTAGGGGCCTTTCCGGCCCCCTTTTCGCGGCGGTGGCCCGTCGTCACAATGGCGGCCCTTCCCGGCGCACCCTTCCCGAATCCAGCAACGCCAAGGAGCCCCCCATGTCTCTTCGCGACCGTGTCGCCCTCATCACCGGCGGTGGCCGCGGCATCGGCCGCGCCATCGCCGACCGCCTCGCCGAGGTTGGCTGTCGCATCGTCATTGCCGATGTCGACCAGGGGGGGGCGGAACAGGCGGCGGCCGAGGTGGGGGTGGCGCACGAGGTCGACGCCCTCGGCGTCGGGGCGAACGTCGCCGACGCGAGCTCGGTGAAGGCGATGGTGGGGGCGGCGGTGGAGGAGTTCGGCGCCCTCGACATCCTGGTGAATAACGCCGGGATCACCCGCGATGGGCTGCTTTTGCGGATGAAGGAGGCGGATTGGGACCAGGTCCTGACCGTCAACCTGAAGGGTGCCTTCCTCTCTACCCAGCAGGCGGCGCGCCCGATGTCGAAGGGGCGGTGGGGGCGGATCGTCAACATCGCCTCCATCGTCGGGGCGATGGGCAACGTGGGGCAGGCGAACTACGTCGCCGCCAAGGCGGGGCTCATCGGGTTGACCAAGACCGTGGCGCGCGAGTACGCCGCCCGCGGCATCACCTGCAACGCCGTCGCCCCCGGCTTCATCGACACGGCCATGACCCAGGCCCTGAGTGACGAGATCCGCGCGGGGCTGATGGCGCAGATCCCCATGAAGCGCCTCGGCAGCCCCGAGGACGTGGCCCACGCGGTCGCCTTCCTGGCCAGCGAGGAGGCGGGCTATGTCACTGGCCAAGTGCTCCACACCAACGGCGGCATGTACATGTAGGTGGTGCGGGCGCTGAGGCGGCCTCTGAGGGGCCGTGTCCTCGGGCGGAGCCCTCCACCGTACAACCAGTACGCCTCCGGTCTCCGCCCTGCGGGCCGGCCCCTCAGAGACCGCCTCAGCGCCCGCCAAGCTTGGGAGTGGGCGTGCGGCCGGTTCCTCACCGTACAACCAGTACGCCTCCGGTCCCCGGCTCAGCGCGCGAGCCAAATCTGACGCACCTGGCGCCGCCTACAGCGGGGATCAGTTGCCGTAGGGTGTGCCAAGCGCAGCGCGGCGCACCGCGGTCCATTGGATTGCTCCATCCCCTGGCAGGGGCATGGTTGGGTGGTTGGTCATGCTCCCCGCGCAATTCGCGGCGCCCAACCCGCGGGCATCGTCCCCTTCGTTTTTCGCTACGCGAAAAACGCTGCATTGACCGGCCATCGCCCCGCCTTTACCCTCCCGGCCGCTGCCGTAAACCCCTCGCTCTAGGCGGAGGAGAAACACATGGAAGACAAGGTAAAGGCCATCATCGCGGAACAGCTTGGCGTCGACATTGAGCAGGTGAAGCCGGAGACCTCGTTTGTCGACGACCTCGGCGCCGACTCCCTCGATACGGTGGAGCTGGTGATGGCGCTGGAGGAGGAGTTCGGGATCGAGATCCCGGACGAGGAGGCGGAGAAGATCACCACGGTCCAGGACGCGATCGACTTCGTGAGCGCCCACAAGGGTGACGACGCGTAGGACGCCCCTATGCGTCGCCGCGTCGTCGTTACCGGCCTCGGCATCGTCTCCCCGGTGGGTATCGGGGTGGCGGCGTCGTGGTCCGCCCTGCTCGCCGGCAAGAGCGGGATCGGCCGGGTCAGCCGTATCGACCCGGAGGGGTACCCGTGTCAGATCGCCGGCGAGGTGGAGGGGTTCGACCCCGATCTCTACTTCCCGAAGCGGGAGCAGAAGAAGGTCGACCTCTTCATCCAGTACGGCATGGCCGCGGCGATAGAGGCGATGGAGGACGCCGGCCTCACCCTCGAGGGGGAGCTGGCGGACCGTGCCGGCGTCTGTGTCGGCGCCGGGATCGGTGGACTGGCCACCATCGAACACTTCGGCCACGTGGTCCACACCAATGGGCCGCGACGGATCACCCCCTTCTTTATCCCGATGTCGATCATCAATCTGGTGGCCGGCCACATCTCCATCCGCTTCAACGCCCGCGGCCCCAACACCTCGCCGGTGACCGCCTGCGCCACCGGCACCCACGCGATCGGCGACGGGGCTAGGCTGATCCAGTACGGCGATGCCGATGTGATGATCTGCGGCGGCGCCGAGGCGCCGATCTGTCGCCTCGGCCTGGGCGGCTTTGGTGCCATGAAGGCCCTCTCCACTCGTAACGACGAGCCGGCGCGGGCGAGCCGGCCCTTTGACGCCGAGCGAGACGGCTTCGTCATGGGCGAGGGGGCGGGGGTGGTTGTCCTGGAGGAGATGGAGCGGGCCAAGGCGCGCGGGGCGCGGATCTACGCCGAGGTGGTGGGCTACGGGATGAGCGGCGACGCCTACCACATCACCTCCCCGGCGCCGGATGGCGAAGGTGCCCAGCGCTGCCTCCGTGCCACCCTGCGCGACGGTGAGATCGCCCCGGAGACGGTGACCTACGTGAACGCCCACGGCACCTCCACCCAGGCGAACGACAAGAACGAGACGTGCGCCATCCGGGCCGTCTTCGGCGACCACGCGGATCGTCTGGTGGTCTCATCGACCAAGTCGATGACCGGCCACCTCCTCGGCGCCGCCGGCGGCATCGAGGGGGTGATCCTCGCCAAGGCGATCGCCGAGGGGCAGGTGCCGCCGACGATCAACTACGAGAACCCCGATCCGGCGTGCGATCTCGACTACTGCCCGAACGAGGCGCGTGACCTCGCCATCGAGGTGGGGATCAGCAACTCCTTCGGCTTCGGCGGCACCAACGCCTGCCTTGCCCTGCGACGTGTCTGATTCCCCTCCGGGGTCGCCGCGCCCGTGCGCCGACCTGGAGGCGCGCCTGGGCCACCGCTTTAGTGACCCGCACCTCCTCGTCCGCGCCCTCACCCACCGCTCCGCCGCCCGTGAGCTGGGGCTGGGGGCGGAGGTGACCAATGAGCGGCTCGAGTTCCTCGGCGACGCGGTGATTCAGCTCATCGTCTCCGACCTCCTCGTCGCCGGCCACCGCCACGCGCCCGAGGGCGACCTCTCCCGCTGGCGCTCGCGCCTCGTCTGCCAGGCCTCCCTGGCGGAGGCGGCCACCGCCCTCGGCCTCGGCGATGATCTGCACCTCGGTGAGGGCGAGGCGCGTAGCGGTGGCCGGGAGAAGGGGTCGCTTTTGTGCGCGGTCTACGAGGCGGTGGTGGGCGCCCTCTACCTCGACGGCGGCATGGAGGCGGCGCGAGCGCTGGTCCATCGCCACCTCGCCGCCGGCGCCGCCGACCCGGAGGGGTTGGCCGCCGGCTGGGATGCCAAGGGGAGGCTGCAGGAGGTCACCCAGGGCCGCTACCGCCTCCTGCCGCGCTACGAGGTGGTGGAGGCGAGCGGCCCGGACCACGCCCCCCACTTCCGGGTGGCGGTGTGGCTCGGTGAGCGCCACCTCGGCGACGGCGAGGGGGGGAGCAAGAAGGCGGCGGAGCAGGCCGCCGCTGCCCGCGCCTTGGAGGCGCTGGAACAGGGGTAATAGGGGGCCATGCCCGCGACCCGGAGGGTGCTCACTTCGGGTTCGAGCCAGGTGGATAGCGGCCCCCCCCCTGATCCCTGATCGGGGGCACGGCCCCCTCCTGCCACGGGGGCCGAGGGGCTCGGTCGAGGGCGCAGCAGGGCGCGGTGCGAGATCCGGAGTCCCGCGTGGGCCTCAGCCGGTAAACAGCGACGCGGCGCCCTCGCGCGACGCCTCCAGGTGGGCCTGCAGCCCCTTGAGGCCGTCGGTGGAGATGCCGAGGGCGCGGCACGCCGCCTCGTCGACCGTCGTCGGGTGGCCGAGGCGCTCGGCAAAGGGGATCTCGGTGAGGGAGTCGCCCACCTTCAGGAGGACCACCAAGGGTGGGGTCCCCTCCTCCACCGGGGTGTGGTGGAGGGCGATCTGCTCCGCGGTGTCCTCCGGCAGGTTCCACGCCTGGAGGATCCTTGCGCCGAGGGCGCAGTGGTCGATGCCGAACAGTTCGCGCTCCGCCTGCTCCTGGGTCATCCCGCCACGCAGGGCGGCGGCGAAGAGCTCGCGGTGCTCCTTCACCAGCGGGTCGAGCAGGAGCATGCCGATGTCGTGCAGCATCCCCAGGGTGAACGCCTCATCCTTGAGGGCGGGCATGTACCGCTCGGCGAGGAGCTGACAGGCGGTGGCGGTGGAGAGGGAGTGCTCGGAGAAGACGGCGGCGGACATGCCGTAGCCGAACAACCCCTGGCTGGTGCGCGAGTGGAGCTCGAAGCCGAGGACCATCTGGCGGATCACCCGCAGCCCCATGAGTGACACCGCCTGGTGGACGTTGCGTACCTCGACCCGTACCCCGTAGAGGGGCGAGTTCACCCACTTCAGGGCCAGCGCCGCCAGCGCCGGCTCGTGGGTGATGACTTTGGAGATCTCGCCCACATCGGCGCGGTCCGGTGGCAGGCTGGTGAGGACCAGGAGCCGCTGGGTGGCCGCCGGGAGGGGGGGCAGAGAATCGACCTGGGCAATGACGTCGTCGACGTTGGCAACCGGGGGCATGGGGCGCGCTCCGGAAAAGGGGTGAATGGTTACCTGCTAAATCGGCAGATTCGCCATGTAGGTGAAGGCGCGCCGGTGCACCGTGTGCACCAGTGGGCCGCAGGCGCCGGAGCGCCCTGCGAGTACCCCTCCCCCCCCCGCCCTTTTCACCCGGCCTATAGGGCCCTCCGTGAGAGATCCCGCAGGGATCTCTCACGCCTCGATGCCGTACGCCTTCAGCTTCCGGTAGAGGGTGGCACGGCTGATCTGGAGCCGGTTGGCGGTGGCGGTGACGTTGCCATCGGCGATGTTGAGGGCGTGGCGAATGATCCGTTCCTCCACCACCTCGAAGGGGAGGATGTCCTCCTTCGGCAGGAGGTCGACGATCGACGCCACCGCCGCCGGTGTCGGTGCCGGGCCGTTGGTGAGGCCGTGCTGGAGGGCCGGGAGGTCATCACAGGTGATCTCCTCGGTGGTGGCCAGCAGCGCCGCGCGGGCGATGACGTTCTCCATCTCGCGCACGTTGCCGGGCCAGTCGTAGGCGACCAGGGCCTCCATCGCACGGTCGGTGTAGCCGGTGAGCCGCTTGTTGCAGTCGGCGGCCGACTGCTTGAGGAAGTGGTGGGCCAGGAGGGGGATGTCGTCGCGCCGTTCGCGCAGGGCCGGCACCTCGATGGGGAAGGCGGCGATGCGGTAGTAGAGGTCCTCGCGGAACTTTCCCTCCTGGATCAACTCCTGGAGGTCGCGGTTGGTGGCGGCGAGGACCCGCACGTTCACCGGGATGGTGGCGTGGCCGCCGACCCGCTCCACCTCCCGCTGCTGTAGGACCCGCAGGATCTTCGCCTGCAGGGAGAGGTCCATCTCGCCGATCTCGTCGAGGAAGATGGTGCCGCCGTTGGCCTGCTCGAACTTGCCGGTCCGTTGCGCCACCGCCCCGGAGAAGGAGCCGCGCTCGTGGCCGAAGAGCTCGCTCTCCAGGAGGTTTTCCGGGATGGCGGCGCAGTTGACGGTGATGAAGGGGCCGTCCTTTCGTTTGCCACGGTAGTGGATGGCGCGGGCGATGAGCTCCTTGCCGGTACCGCTCTCGCCGGTGATCAACACAGTGATGTCCACCTCCAGAACCTTCGCCACCAGGCCGCACACCTGCTTGATGCCGCGCGACTTGCCGATGACGTTGTCGAAGCGGAACTTGTCCGAGACCTCGGAGCGCAGGTGCTCCACCTGGCGGCTGAGGCTCAGGGTCTGCATGGCGTTGCGAATGGTGATCTGCAGCCGGTCCATGTCGAACGGCTTGGAGAGGAAGTCGTGGGCCCCCTCCTTCATGCACGCCACCGCCGTGTCGATGGTCGCCTTGGCGGTGAGCATGATCACCATCAGGGGACGCTCTGCGGCCTTCAGGCGGCGTAGGACCTCCATCCCGTCCATCTCCGGCATCATGATGTCGAGGAGGACGACGTCCACCGGCTCCTCCTCCAGGAGCTCCAGCCCCTCGCGGCCGTTGCCCGCCGACAGGACCGAGTAGCCCACCTTCTCCAGGTTGTGCTTGAGCAGCTTGACGATGAGA
The DNA here is from genome assembly GCA_024278555.1 of bacterium. Classification (GTDB taxonomy): domain Bacteria; phylum CG2-30-53-67; class CG2-30-53-67; order CG2-30-70-394; family CG2-30-70-394; genus CG2-30-70-394. The sequence continues at coordinate 6,288 of JAJRSX010000064.1, forward strand.
GGCTCGTCGTCGATCACCAAGATCCGGCCTTCCGTCTCCAGCTCCATAAGGTGCTCCTTGATCCTTTATTCGGGGTCTGTCGCCGCCGGTGGCTCCACCACCAGGGGGAGGCTGAAGCGGATGGTGGTACCGCCACGGCTCCCCTCCGCCACCCAGACGCGGCCGTCGTGGGCCTCGATGATCTCGCGGACGATGGCCAGGCCGAGACCGGTTCCCTGGGTCGCCTTCTCCTGGGTGCGGACCTGGAAGAAGCGGTCGAAGACCCGCTCCCGCAGCTCGGGCGGAATCCCCGGCCCCTCGTCCGAGACCCCTACCACCGCCTCGCTCCCGGACACCTCGGCACGGACCGAGACGGTGGAGCCGACCGGGGCGAACTTGATCGCGTTACCGAGGAGGTTGACCAGGACCTGGCTGATCCGATCCTCGTCGAGCTCCACCTTGTGGAGCCCCTCGGCCACCGACACGTCGATGCGGAGCTGGCGCTCCTCGGCCACCTTGATCAGCCCCTCCACCGCGGTGGGGATGAGCTGGCGCAGGTCGACGGCGGCGCGGCTCAGGGTGAGGGAGCCCTGCTCGGCGCGGGAGAGCTCCAACAGGTTGTCGATCAGGCGGGTCAGCCGTGTCCCCTCGCCGACGATGATCTGCAGAAACTCGTTGCGCGTCTCCTCGTCCATCTCCGGGTCGCGGAGGATGGTGGAGGCGAAGCCGTTGATCGATACCAGGGGGGTCCGCAGCTCGTGGGAGACGTGGGAGACGAACTCGTTGCGCGCCCGCTCCGCCTCCACCAAACGAGTGGTTTCCTGGAAGAGCAGGACGGTGCCGCGGTAGCTGCCTCCCTGAGGGTCGTAGACCCGGGCCAGGTTGACGCGGAAGGTGCGCCCGCCGACGGTGATCGTCTCCTCCAGGCTGGCGCCACGCTGGTTGCGCAGGTTCGGCAGCAGCTCCGCCGCCGCCTCCAGGATCGGGTTGCCGCAGGTGGCCAGGTCGGAGCCGACGAGGTCCGGCGCCTCTTGCCCGAGGATCGCCTCGGCGGCTCCGTTTACCAGGGAGACCTCGCCGTTCGGCCGGCTCACCACCACCCCTTCGCCCATGGAGCGGAGGATGAAGGCGAGCTTGTTGCGCCCCTCGTCCACCGCCCGGGTGACCGCCTGGATCTCCCGGTTCGCCTCCTCCAGACGCCGGTTGCGCTCTGCCAGCCTCTGTACCAGGCAGCGGGTCTCCAGGGCGATGGAGAGCTGGTGGGCGATGGTGGTGAGGAGTCCGACGTCGGCGTCGGCGAACTCCGGCGCGCCGCGGCGGCTGGAGACGTGGATGATCCCGACGGTGGTCTCGCGCACGTTGATCGGTACCGAGACGAAGCTGGCGCTCCGGTAGTCGGCGGCGTGGTCAGAGAGGGGAAACCGCTCATCCGTGGCCAGATCGCGTACCACCAGCCGCTCCCCCGACTCGGCCACATAGCCGGAGATACCGTGGCCCTCCAGCACCGGCCCGCTGGCGTACGCCTCCTCCGGCAGGCCGCGTCCGGCGACCAGCACCATCTCCCCCTCCAGGTGGTCGTCGCGCAAAAACAGCGAGACCCGCTCGACCCGCATCAGGCGGGAGATCGGCTCCACCAGGGCGCGGCAGAGGATCTCCGGGTCCTCCTCCCGCTGGATTCGCTCGCTCACCTCGGCGAGCAACCGCACCTGTTCCAGCCGCTCCTCCAGGGTGCGCTGCGAGCGCTCCAGGTTTAGGTGGATGCGGCTCACCATCAGGTTGCTCTCGACCAGGCGGCGGCTGTGGTCGGGGGGCAGGTCGCTCTCCAGGTTGAGGTCTACCGCGGCCTCCTGGACCGCCGAGGCCATCCCCGCCACCACCTCTCCCAGGACTTGGGGGGAGACCCCGAGGAGGTCCCGGCCGAGGCGCTCGATGGCATAAAGATTGGTGTGCTCTCCCGCCTCGTCGCCATAGAAGAGGGCGGCGAGGCGGTTGGCCACGGTCACCGCGGCGATCACCGTGGCGTGGGGGTGGTCGGCGGGGGGGCCGGTGTGGTGGAAGCGGGCCGCATCGGCCACCACCGGCGGCATCTTCCAGGTGGTCAGGGCCTGCGCCCCGGCTACCGTGTGGTCGACGCCGCAAGCCGCCTCCTCGCGGGGGCGGGCACCGCGTACGCTGCCGGCCGCGTGGGCCTCGGTGAGGGCGTCCGGAAAGGCGGCATAGAGGACCCGGCGGCCAAGGTCGTGGAGCAGCCCGGCCACATACGCCACCTGCTTCCCCTCCTCACCCAGCCATCCCATCAGCCGCTGCGCCGCCACCGCGCAGCCGTAGGCGTGGCGCCACTCGGTGAGTATTGGTACCACCCCCGCCTCCGCCCCGGGCAGGTCGTCGAGGAGGGGGGCCAGAGAGGCGCACCGCGCAGGCGTCAGCCACTCGGGCCAGTGGGCGAGCGACGCGTCTGCTCCCACCGCCTGCCAGGCGAGGCAGAAGAGGAGCGGATCCGCCGCCACCGGCGCCAACCGGGTCGGCTTGCCGGCCAGCCAGGTGCGGCACGCCGCCTGGACCGGGGCGGCCACGGCGAGATCGGTGGGGGCGCAGATGCGCAGCGGTTCGGAGGTCACGGCCATACGGTCAGGAGGTTGGCTTGGGAAGGTCCGACAGGCCATCCCCCGCCTCTTCGACCGGTGACTGTATCATATTGAGACGGTCGTCCCGGGTACGCCGGGGCACACCCAGAAGAGGGGGGGCGGTCGGGTGATCGCGTCACCGGTGGCCGTCCGGTTGTAGGGAGGTGCCTTGAAGGGTCGGGTTCAACGCAAAGGCGCAAAGGGGGGGGCAGCAGTAGAAAGTAGAAAGGGGGAGGTTGGGCGGGGGGGCGTGTCGAGTGGGGTTCTTAACGCAGAGAGGATCAGCGGAAATAGATCGGTTGCCCCGGATTTTCATTCCGAAAATGGCCCCAAAATGGGCCGCGGTCGGCCTCTACGGCGATCAGACGGGGTAGAGAAGGAGCACGGCGTTGAC
>JAJRSX010000065.1 GCA_024278555.1 bacterium
ACCGCAAAGCGGGTGGAGATGGTGGACGACCTGATCGACAACGGCCTGATGGCGCGCAAGGGGCGTGAGGCCGACCTGGCAAAGGAGCCGATCTTTCAGGCCCGGCTGGACGAGCATGAGAAGGTACGGCTGATCAACCTCCGGCGCGACCAGCTCGTCGACCGGTTGGCCCCGAGCGCGGAAGAGATCCGCGCCTATTACAAGGAGAACCGGGATAAGATCGCCATCCCTGAGTCGCGCAAGATCCAGATGGTGGTCCTGAAGACCCGCGAGGAGGCGGAGGCGGTCAAGGCAAAGATCGACAAGGGCGAGATCACCATCTTCGAGGCCGCCCGTGACTACTCCATCGACCCGAACGCCAAGAAGACCCTCGGGGAGATCGGCTGGGTCACCAAGGGGAGCGGCTTCCCCAAGCTCGACAAGCTCGCCTTCTCCCTAAAAAAGGAGGTCCTCGGCGGGCCGGTGGAGTCGCCGGCCGGCTGGCACCTGGTGAAGGTCCTCGACCAGCGCGACGCCCAGCTCGACGACATCGCGGACAAGAAGACCTACAAGAAGGTCCGGCGGATGATGATTCACGCCAGGCTCGACGAATACACCCGCAAGCTGCGCAAGGAGTCCTTCCCGGTGGAGATCTACCAAGAGACCCTCAACCGGATCCTCCAGCAGGAGGTGGCCGCGCCGGAGGCGGCAAAGGAGACGGCGGCGAGCCACGAGTAACGGCGCGCCCGGCGAGGGGGCGAGGGGCGCCTGTCCCCCTCGCCGGCCGACCGCGGGACGGGCCGGCATGACCGGTCGACCACAGGACTCAGAGGGGGTACGACGATGGCAATGCGAAGGTGGTGCGGATGGCTGGCGACGGTTCTCCTCCTGGCGGCGATCCCGGCACAGGCCGGCCTTCTCGACCGCTTCCGCGGTGAGCCCACCACCAAGCCGCCACGGGACTACCTCATCCTCATCAACTACGAGCTGGGGATGCACTGCACCGGCTTCGACTTCTCCTACTGCTGCGTCCTGCCGCCGTACAACTCAATCCTCGCCCAGGTGGTGAAGACCGAGCGCCAGGGCAAGCAACCGCAGCTCCTCGGGGCCGACCCCGAAGACCCCACCGTGCTGGTGGACGGCGACCGCCGCTTCAAGCTCGCCTACACCCACGAAGACCCGGAGGGGATCCCTAACACCTACTCGTACATCAAGAAGCTGGTCTACTGGAACGTCGCCTACCGCGGCCGCACCCTCCCCGACTACTACTTCAGCCACCTCTACCTCTACAAAGACCTCGAAGGCTCCAACCCGGAGCACACCACCGCCGACGCCAAGAAGATCCACGTCGGGCTGGACACCCGCATCCGCCACAACCAGGGGCCCACGGGCCAGCTCGTGGGCAAGGGATACCTGCGCTACTCCGGGGAGACCGGCACGGTGGTCTACACCGACTCCCCGGTGATGGAGAACGTCCCCATCAAGCTCACCTCTCCCGGAATCTGGGAGGCCCTGGGGCTGCCGCTCACCCCCTTCAACGACCTCTTCACCGCCCTCATCTACGTGGCCGAGGAGATGGTCCAGCCCTACCAGCGCTCGGTGGTCACCCTGGTAGACGCGAAGACCGGGGAGCCGGTGATCGACTCCTCGGGCCAGCCGGTGCGCTTCTTCGGGGTCAACCCGATCGACGTTCCCAACTGCGGCCGCTGCCACGGCAGCGAGCGCGCCAACGGCACCAAATACCAGAAGTACCGAGCCGAGTACGCCTTCTGGAAGGGGATCCGCGGCTCCAGCGAGTGGTACGCCCAGCTCAAGGCGGCCGCCATCTCCATCCTGGAGATCCACGACGACAAGCACGGCACCAACTTCCTCGGCAAGTGGCCCGCCGGCCCCACCACCTACCGCCGCCTCGGCCGCGACACGGTCATGTGCCAGGGGTGCCACGCGGACAACGTCATCGGCAACCTCAAGTCGCGCACCGTCGGCGAGCTATCGCCGGAAGATATCCAGCCGGGCCACCCCAACCTGCCGCCTCCGGACCACCTGATCTCACCGCTCAGCGAGGCGATTCACAAGACCCACCTGCGCAACGCCCCCCTGGCCGACGCCCGGGGCCTCGCCGGGAGCTGTCAGCTCTGCCACCCGACCCACCGCTCCGACCGCACGATGGACAACTTCCCGATCACCGCCGGCGGCAAGAACCTCTTCGCCCGCGGTGACCTGCGTGACTCCAAGGGGTGCTTCACCAGCCGCGAGGTGCACGCCAACCGGCGGCCCGACGAGGCCGGCACCGAGACCGCCAGCTACCTCAACGACATCGGCGGCTACCTCCTCACCGAGGTAATGAACCAGGACGGCAAGGACAAGGGGCTCTACTGCACCCAGTGCCACAACCGCCTGTCACGCGAGCTCTACAAGGCCGACCACCTCACCGACGCGGTCGCCCAGCGCGGCAAGACCCTACGCGACCGGGAGCTCCCGGCGATCGCCGCCGCCCTCGGCGTCAGCCGAGAAGAGCTCATCCGTGACTACCTCGACCCGCGGGTGCCGCTCCGCGGTAAAGACACCCGGAGCGGCGTCTACCGCACCTGGGAGCGCAGCGGCCAGACCATCGCTCCGATCGCCAAGATCCGCCTCGGCGCCGACCACAAGCCGCTCCTCACCGCGGCCGACGTGGACGGCGACCGCTCGGTCATCATTGCCGACACCGACCCCCTCGCCGCCACCCCCGGCCTGGCGGTCCCCTACGACGCCGCCACCCACGGCCGCGACTACTGGCTCGCCGCTGGTGAGCCCCACTGCGCCGACTGCCACACGCCGCCCTTTGTCGAGTCCATGGGCGGCGGCGCCTTCCCGGTGGACCAGCCGGGCAAGTACGCCCTCATGCGCCACTCCAAGGGCCACGCGGGGATCACCTGCCAGGGGTGCCACGAATCGATCCACGGCCTCTACCCCACCAACCCGAAGGTCGACATCACCGCCTACCAGCAGGCCGCCATGCTCAACCCCGACGGCTCCCACGGCCCGATCAAGTGCGGCGCCTGCCACACGGTCAACAAGAACGGCGTCCCCGTGAACCACACCAACATCATCAACAAGAAGGGGCCGTACTGGAAGGACTACGAGAAGGCGGTGGAGCTCGCCCACACCCTGCGCAACTAGGGCCACAAGAAGGACTTAGGAGACACCATGCATCGGATTGCCCTGCGTACCACCTGCATCGCCCTGCTGCTGATCACCGCCTGCGCCGCCCCCCACCACCCCCTGAAGCCGGAGGGGCCGGTCTACTCCTTCCTCGACATCCCCCTGTCGGAGGTCCGCAACCACATCGACCGATACCGCGGCGCCCTCTTCGAGGGACGGGTAAAGTACTACCACACCTACCACAACGAGGAGGATGTGAAGCGGTACTACCCCAACAACGCCACCGCCGGCCCGAACGAGCGGATGCAGGTAATCCTCGGCAAGACCCACTTCACCGCCCGGCCGATCCAGCAGTACGTCCATATGGTGCAGATCCAGATCACCCACGAGCAGGAGGAAGAGCTCCAGCGACGGGATATCGAACGCCAGGACACCCTCAAGTGCCGCCTGCGGGTCGACGGGATCGCCCCGGGCGGCGCCCTCGCCTTCGACCTGGTCGAGATCCTCGACTAGCGCGGATCCCTCACCAGGGATCGTCGCGCGAACGCGTGGGGTCACGGTAACAACTCCGCGCTAACCGGCCGGGCGCCGGATCGGCGCGGTGTGGGGACCGCCTCGACGACGCCGCCCGAGGGCTGCGGCGTCCGGGTTTTCCGCACACATGTGCACCAGAATGCCCACAGGGGCACGGTGCACCCCGCGCACCGCTCTCCGGACGAGCGGTGCGCGATGCCCCCTCCCCCTCCAGCCCCCCCTGCGCGCCACCCCGGAGGGAGAGAGGCATCTGCCATGTTGGCGGAACCCTGCCACCTCTGGCATGACAAATACGCCGATGTGGCAGCCGTCATTATCCAAGTACTCAACTAATAGAAGGGGCTAGCTCACCATCCTCTATGGCACGGCAATTGCTTAAATATTTGCCATCGTCATGAATAGCTGGACCAACCACTCAAGGAGGCTTACCCGTGCAAACCCCGACCCGCTGGACCCGACTCGCGACGCTCTTGTGCGCCGCGCTTCTCTGTACCACCGCACTCCCCGCCCGCGCCGACCACCACGACCACCACCACGGTGACCAAGCATCGGTGAAGATCGACAAGGCGCGCTACAAGCAGGAAAAGGACCGCTTCGAGGTCAAGGGCACCGCCGCGAAAGAGGCGACCGTTGCCCTCTCCGACAGCGAGAGCGGTGCCGCCATCGCCACGGTGACCGCCGACGATGAGGGAAAATGGAAGTACGAGGAGCGCCACCCGAACGCCATCCCGTGCCGCGTCCGCGCCGAGTCCAACGGCCAGAGCGATGAGCGCCACGTCGAAGACGGCGACCACTTCCCCGGCGGCTGCGGCCTCGGCACCCCGCCCCCGACCCCGGAGATCTGTGACGACGGCGTCGACAACGACAACAACGGCCTCACCGACTGCGCCGACCCCGCCTGTGCCAACAGCTCCTTCTGTCAGGTGCCGCCCCCCGCGACGACCTTCGAGTCCGCCTGCAACGACGGCCAGGACAACGACG
>JAJRSX010000066.1 GCA_024278555.1 bacterium
AGGCCGTAGATGGCGATCCCCTCTGCCAGCCCCACGAAGATCAGGAGGCGGCCGAAGAGCTCCGGCTTCTCCGCCATCGCCCCCACCGCCGCCGACCCCACCACCGCCACCGCGTAGCCGGCGGCCAGGGCCGAGAGGCCGGTGGCGGCGGCCGCGGCGACCATCCCCCACCGCCAGATCCCCGGGTCGAGGGGGATCCCCGGAGGGGCGGCAGAGGCGGGGACCACCCCCACCAGGACCACGGTGGCCGCGACGCCGAGGAGGAGGGTAAGGAGGGTGAGGGCGACGGCAAGCTTGAGACGCATCACGAGGCTCCTTGGGAGAGGGGCGGGGCGAGGGGGCGGAAGGGGCGCCCCTCCCCGCGCAGGAAACGGGCGAAAAGCTCGAAGAGGACGAGGCGGGTCGTCTGGATGGAGACCACCAGCCCCTCCAGGCCGATGACCAGGAGGTTGCCGGCGATCCAGATAAGCGGCGACGCGGGACCGGCGGCGTGGGCGAGGGTGGCCACCGCCGAGGCGAGGCCGGCGTGGGCGAGGGCGAAGGCGCCGACCCGGGCAAACGAGACGGTGTTCACCAGCAGCCGCTGTGCCTCCTCCACGAGGCGGGCGAGGGCGGGGGCCGGGGCGGACCACCGACCCCCGAAGAGAGCCGCCGCCAGGTGGTAGACCACCGCCGCCACCGCCAACCCGAAGAGGGGTCGGAAGAGGAGCCCGCCGGCGAGGCCGAGGTAGAGGAGGAGGAGCCCCGCCTCCTCCCGGAGCCACCGCCCCCCCTCCCCCACCCACGCCGCCTCCACCCCGGCGAGGAGGAGCCCCCCGGCGAGGAGCACCACCGCCCCGGCGACCGGAACCGACAAGAGGGTGATCGGCTGGTCGAGGGGGTGGATCCAGAGGGGGGGGATGACCCCCTCCCTGCAGAAGAGGGAGCCGAAGAGGAGGCCGAAGCCGGCGGCGGCGACCCCGCCCACCGCGAGCAGCCGCCACACCGGGCCGCGCCGCCACAGGAGGGACCCCGCCACCGCCAGGACCACCCCGTGGCCCACATCCCCGAACATGTAGCCGAACAGCAGGGGCACCACCACCGCCAGCATGGGCGACGGATCGACCTCCCCCTCCCCCGGGGTGCCGAGGGCGCGGGCGAAGAGCTCGAAGGGGCGGACCCACGGCCGGTTCACCAGCAACGACGGCGGCCGCACCCCCGGCGGCGGCGCCGGCAGGGCGAGGAGGGCGGCGATCCCCTCCCACTCCACCGCCCGCACCATGGCCGCCGAATCCGGGGTCCAGCCGGTGATCCGGGCAAAGAGCGGGGTGCCCGCCACCGGCCCTACCCGCTCCACGAACCACGCCACCGCCCGGAGGTCGGTGATCGCCTCGGCGAGGTGGAGCGCCTCGGCGAGGGTGAAGAGGGCGACGTAGCCGCGCTCGATCTCCTGCTCCACCTGCGCCAGCCGCGCCGCCAACCGCCCCACCGGGTCGGCGCCGGTGAGCCACGCCGGCCGGGTCAGGTGGCGGCCGCGCAGCTCCACCAGCCGCGCCACCTCGCGCGCCACCATGGCCGCCGGCCCCACCACCACCACCGCCACCCGGCCGTCGGCCAGGGGGAGGCGGAGGGCGAGGAGGGGGCGGGGGGGAGACCCCGGCGCCGCCGCCTCCGGGAGGATGATCGTCTCCATCGCCAAGGGTCTGTCGGCAACTGGCGACCGCAATGAGGGGAACCGGGCTCGACTCCGGACCGCCTCCCCTTCGGGGCGCACAGTGGGCCTCCGCAACGAAGAACGGGGCGCGATCCGGCCCGGGCGCCGCCCCCCCGCGGGGGATCGGGCCGGCGGCGAGCCGGCCCCCGGGGCCGGCCCCGACGACAGGAGCGCGGCCACGTCCACCCCCGCGGATGCCAGGGAGGGGAGGAGCTCCTGCCACCGGCGCAGCCGGTCGCGCTCCGCCTCCAGCCCCTGGACCGTGCGGATCCGCGCCTCCCCCTGCCGCGCCCACCGGTCGAGGCGGCGGAGTGCGGCGGCCATGGCGTGGCGCGGCGAGCGGGTCAGGGAGGGCGGTGTCGCCGCCACCACCGGCCAGTAGCGGCCGTGGCGACGGGCGAGGTCGCGGAAACGGGCGACGCCGCGCTCCAAGGCGTCGCCGTGGGCCGGCCCATCCACCACCGCCTCCACCTCCACCACGCCGCTGGCGGCGAGGCAGGTGGCGGCGCGCACCGCCGACCCCCGCGACACCAGGAGCTCGAACCAGCGCGCCGGTCGCGGACGGAGGCTCACCCCTCCCCCTCCTCGAACAACCGGCGCACCACCAGCTCGCCGCGCAGGCGGGCCAGGTCGAGAACCACCAGGGTGAGATAGGCGAGGGGGGCGACCGACTCCGCCGGGTGGCGGCGGACCAGGCGGAGGAGGGCCAGACGCACCGCCTCCCCCTCCCGCCCCTCCGGCAGGGAGGGCGAGCCCAACTCCCGAAGCCGCTCCGCCACCGGTGCGGGGGAAGGGTCCGGCCACCGGTCGCGCCAGCCATCGAGCCAGGCCGTGAAGGGGGCGTCACCGCTCGCCGCCCGGTCCAGACCCGCCGCCCCGCCCTCCCGGTACGGGGCGAGGGCGGGATCCGCCGCCACCCACGGCGGCATCTCCCCGGCGGCCATCGCCGGCAGGAGCTCCTCCACCGCCAGGTGACGCAGCCACCCCACCGCCGGCCGCCAGCGCGGCCCGACCCAGCCGGCCACCTCGGCCACCGCCCGCCGCGCCTCACCCCGCATCGCCCGCTCGATCTCGTGGGCGGTGGCGGCGGCGGCGAGGGTGGCGACCCACGGCGCCACCGGCGACCGGCGCGCCGCCGCCAGGTAGGCGGCCAGGGTGCGGGCGGTGGCCAGGTGGGCCCACACCGCCGCCTCCGGGTGGCGCTCCAGGCGGGCGCTGATACGCGCCTGGGCATAGACGAGGCCGACCCTCACCGCTCCCCCCCGGTAAGCTCCGCCGCCAGCCGCCGCACCGCCCGCGCCAGGCGCGCGCCGGTGCCGGCGTCCAGCGCCACCGGCCCCTGGAGCTGCTGCGCCCTTGCCTCCAGGGCGGCGACCCGGGCCTCAACCCGCCGCTCCATCCCCTCGCGGGCGGCGGTGAGCCGCTGCTCACCGCGGGCGAGGATGGCGCGCGCCCGGGCGCGCCCGGCGGCGACCATCTGCTCCGCCTCCGCCCGCGCCGCCGCCACCGCCGCGAGCGCCCGCTGCTCCTCGGCGAGGACCGCCTCGATCCGCGCCGCCACCGCCAGGTCCACCGCCGGTCGCTCTGCCACCACCTCTCCTCCGTGGTAACGGCCTCCTCTCCGGCCACCGTCCGCCCCCAGTGTAGCGTGGATCTCCCCCGCAGGCCCGACCCCAATTCTTTCGGCTATCGTCTGGTGCGAAGGGGGTCGCCCATGCCACACGCTAATGGCTCACCGCCGCCGTGGGAGCACTTCGAACACGGTGCCGACGTGGGGGTGCGCGGCCGCGGCGCCAGCGCGGCAGAGGCCTTTGCCGCCGCCGCCGTCGCCCTCACCGCGGTGGTCACCGACCCGACGCGGGTGGCCCCCCGCAAGGCGGTGGCGATCGAGGTACGGGAGGCGACGTTGGAGCTCCTGCTGGTGGCGTGGCTCGACGCCCTGATCTACGCGATGGCGGTGCGCACCATGCTCTTCGGCCGCTTCGAGGTGGCGGTTACCAAGGAGGGGGAGGCGTGGCGCCTCACCGCCACCGCCTGGGGGGAGGGGGTGGCAGTGGCCCGCCACCGCCCGACAGTAGAGGTAAAGGGGGCAACCTTCACCGAGCTGCGCGCGGGACCCACCGCCACCGGCGGCTGGATCGCCCAGTGCGTGGTGGATGTCTAAGGCGGGGCGGGGCGCTGCGCCGCCACGCCTCCCGGCCCCTCCTCGTCTACCTTTGGACCATGGAGGTCGACCGTTTCGAACCGGTGGAGGAGGGGGTGTGGCGCCTGGCGCCCGAGGGACGGATGCGCGTACCCGCCCTCCTCTTCGCCAGCCGCGCGCTCCTGGCGGCCATGGACGACAAGGTGGCGGAACAGCTCGCCGGGGTGGCGAGCCTGCCGGGGATTGTGGAGGCGGCCTTTGCCATGCCCGACGCCCACTGGGGGTACGGCTTTCCCATCGGCGGGGTGGCCGCCTTCGACCCGGAGGAGGGGGGGGTGGTCTCGGCGGGGGGCGTCGGTTTCGACATCTCCTGCGGCGTGCGCACCCTCCTCACCGGCCTGCAGGCAGGCGAGGTGCGCGATCACCTGGAGCGGGTGGCCGATGCCCTGTCGCGGGCGATCCCCGCCGGGGTCGGCTCCCACGGCAGCCTGCGCCTCACCAACGCGGAGATGGAGGCGATGCTCACCGGCGGTGCCCGCTGGGCGGTGGCGCGCGGCTACGGCGAGGAGGCGGACCTGGAGCGGGTCGAGGAGGGGGGACGGCTGGCCGGCGCCGACCCGGCGGCGGTCTCGGAGCGGGCCAAGGTGCGCCAGCGCGACGAGGTGGGGACCCTCGGCTCGGGCAACCACTACCTGGAGGTGCAGGTGGTGGACCGCCTCTACCGGGCGGAGGTGGCGGCACGTCTCGGCCTGGTGGAGGGGGAGGTGGTGGTGTCGCTCCACTGCGGCTCGCGCGGCCTCGGCCACCAGATCGGCACCGACTACCTGAAGGAGATGGTGGCCGCGGCCGCCCGCCACCACCTCCACCTGCCGGACCGCGAGCTCGCCGCCGCCCCCGTCGATTCGCCCCTGGGACGCGCCTACCTGAGGGCCATGGCCGCAGGGGTGAACTGCGCCCTGGCCAACCGCCAGGTCCTCACCCACCTGGTACGCCGGGCCCTCGGCCGCCTCTTCCCCGGCCTCGCCATGGACCTCCTCTACGACGTCTCCCACAACACCTGCAAGGTGGAGTCCCACCCGGTGGGGGGGAGGCGGCGGCGCCTCTACGTCCACCGCAAGGGGGCGACCCGCGCCTTCGGCCCGGGCCACCCGGAGCTGCCGCCGGCCCTGGCGGAGGTGGGCCAGCCGGTGCTCATCGGCGGCGCCATGGGGACCGCCTCCCACGTGCTCGTGGGCGCGGCCGGGGGACGCGCCTTTGCCTCCGCCTGCCACGGCGCCGGCCGCGCCATGAGCCGCAACCAGGCGCGCAAGCGGTGGCGCGGCCGCGCGGTGGTGCGCGCCCTCGCCACCGGCGGCGTCCTGGTCCGCTCCCCCTCCTACCGCGGCGTGGCCGAGGAGGCGCCCGCGGCGTACAAAGACGTGGACGCGGTGGTGGCCGCCACCGAGGCGACGGGCCTCGCCCGCCGGGTGGCCCGGCTGCGACCGCTGGTCTGCATCAAAGGGTGAGGGGCGTCACCCCCACCCGCCGGGCCGGGAGGCCGTCCCCTGCCCCCGAAGCTCCACGCTAAGAGGTCAGCCATCCCTGGGCGGCGTCGAGGAGCTCCGCCGGGTCGCCCCCCGGGGCGGCCTCGCAGTAGAGGCGCACCAGGGGCTCGGTCCCCGAGGGGCGGACCAGGAGCCAAGCGGTATCGTCGAGGGTGAGGCGGAGGCCGTCGATGCGATCAATTTCGGTGAGCGCGCGGCCGGCGAGGGTCGCCGGGGGGTCGGCGACGATCCGCTCGGCGACCCGCGCCTGCTCCGCCTCGGTGAGGGTGAGGTCGCGCCGCGCATACGGGCCGACGCCGTACTCCTCGTGCAGGTCGTCCACCATCCGGCCGAGGCGCTCCCGACGCTCCCACATCGCCTCCGCCACCAGGAGGGCCAGGTAGGTGGCGTCACGCTCCTTCAAATACCCCTGGATGCCGATCCCCCCCGCCTCCTCGCCGCCGATGAGGACGTCGCCGCCGACCATCGCCGCAGCCACATGTTTGAAGCCCACGGGAAGCCGCCGCTCGGGAAGGCCGTAGCGGCGCGCCATGGCCGGGATGGTGCGTGACAAGTTCACCGCGTGCAGTACGGTGCCGCGCATCTTGCGCACCTCCACCAGGTGGCGCAGGAGGATGAGGAAGAGGTCGTGGGCGGTGAGGACCCGGTCGCGCTCGTCGATCACCGCCAGGCGGTCGCCGTCCCCATCGGCGACAAAGACCACGTCGCGATCCCACACCACCCGCAGCTTTCGCTCAACCGCCAGATTGTCCGCCACCGGCTCGGGCTTGCGACCGCCGAAGGTGACATCGCGCTGGTTCTCGATCTCGCTGATGTTCAGGCCGCGGTCGGCGAAGGCCTGGGGCAGCAGCCCCTGGGTGGCGCCGCGCATGGAGCTGGCGAGCAACGAGATCCCGCACCGGCGCTGGGGAACCGGCCCAAGGCAGCGGATCATGTGGGCAAGATAGCCGCGCCGCTCATCCACCACCTTGATTTGTTTCGCCCGCTTGAGCTCCTCGAAGGTGGTGGTGAGCGGCGGGATGTCGGCGGCGGTGAGCTCGCTCGCCCGGGCGGCGATCCAGTCTGCCGCCGCGTCGTCGATGGAGCCGCCGAAGGAGGCCTTCACCTTCACCCCGATGTAGTTCGGGGCGTTGTGGCTGGCGGTGATCATCAGACCGGCGGCGCAGGTCTCGGCAATGACCATGTAGGAGAGGCACGGGGTCGGAATAAAGGTCTTCGCCAGGCGCACCGGCAGGCCGCGGGCGGCGAAGACCCGCGCCGCCTCCTCCGCCAACACCGGCGCCAACAGCCGGGTGTCGTAGCCGATCGCCACCGGCCGCCCGTGCCACCCCGCCTCGGCGAGCCAGTCTGCCACTGCCGCGGCGATGCGGCCGACCTGCAGGAAGGTGGGGCCGTGGCCGAGGGGCGTACGCCAGCCGTCGGTACCAAAGTGGATAGCAGGGATCTCGGCAGTCTCTGGGCTCATAGGTCGAGAGGGGTACGGGGCACGGGGAGACACGAAGGGGAGCGGAGTTTGCCGCGATCCGGTGGCGCTTCGCGAGCCCGGAGGGGCCGAAACCAGGTCAGACGTGGGGCCGGGTCAAAACCACGAAGGCCGCGAAGGGCACGAAGACGGACCGCGAGGTTGGCGTCGCCGGTGGCGGACCGAACGATGGCGCCGGCCTGAAAGGCCGATCCCAACGCAACGGCGCGAAGGGGGAGCGCGAGGGGACGGCGTCGCCGGTGATCAGCGGGAGGCAGGTGCCGAGTGGGATTTCACCGCAGAGATGGGATGAGGAGGCCGCTCTCCTCGCGAGCTCAGGTTCTAACCTGGCTCAATGCTAACCACGGGCTCGGAGCCCACAAGCAAAGGAGAGCGACCATGAAGCAGGCTACCACGCAGACGATCGGAGTGGACGTGAG